>JAGBJY010000039.1 GCA_017934185.1 Bacteroidales bacterium
AACCCAGGTGGCGCCGCGGAAACCGTCGCCGATGACATTCTGGACCGCCATGTCAGCGGTGAACTGGGAACCGTCATAGATGTTGGAGGTTTCACGGAACGGTGAGTCGGTGCCGGAGACGTCGTGGTGATCGCGTCCGAGGACGATGGGGGCGGTGATTTCGCCTTTCCGGATGGCCTCGTTGAAGGCGAGGGCGATCTTCGTGCGGCCTTCACAGTCGGCATAGAGGATGCGGGCCTGGGAGCCGACGACCAGGTGGTTCCGGCCGGCTTCCTCTATCCAGTGGATGTTGTCGCGCATCTGCCCGGCGATTTCCTCGGGGGCGGTGGCGGCGATTTCGCCGAGGACCTTCACGGCGAGGGCGTCGGACTTGGCCAGATCTTCCGGCTTCTCGCTCATGCACACCCAGCGGAACGGGCCGAACCCGTAATCGAAGTAGAGCGGCCCCATGATGTCCTGTACGTAGGACGGATAGCGGAACGAGCCGTCGGCCTTCAGGACGTCGGCCCCGGCGCGGGAACTCTCCAGGAGGAAGGCGTTGCCGTAGTCAAAGAAGTACATTCCCTTGTCAGCGAGGCGGTTGATGGCGGCAACGTGACGCCTCAGCGACGCCTGGACGGCCTCTTTGAAGCGCTCCGGCTCCTCGGCCATCATCTTCTTGGACTCCTCGAGGCTGTAACCGACCGGATAGTAACCGCCTGCCCACGGGTTGTGGAGCGACGTCTGGTCCGAACCCAGGTCCACGTGGACACCTTCGTCGGCGAGCCGTTCCCACAGGTCTACGATGTTTCCCACATAGGCGAGGGAGACGACCTCCTTCGCGGCAACCGCCTTACGGATGCGCGGGATAAGTTCGTCCATATCCGTATGGAGTTCATCGACCCAGCCCTGCGCGTAGCGCTTTTCCGCAGCCTTGGGGTTGATTTCGGCCGTGACGCTCACCACGCCGGCAATGTTGCCTGCCTTGGGCTGTGCGCCGGACATGCCGCCGAGTCCCGCCGTCACGAAGAGCAAGCCGCCGCGGTCATCGCCGTTCAGGCCCTTGGCCTTCAGTTGTTTCCGAGCGGCATTCATCACCGTGATCGTGGTCCCGTGGATGATGCCCTGCGGGCCGATGTACATGTAGGAGCCGGCCGTCATCTGGCCGTACTGGCTTACGCCGAGGGCATTGAACCGCTCCCAGTGGTCCGGCTTCGAGTAGTTCGGAATGACCATGCCGTTGGTGACGATCACCCGCGGCGCATCCTTGTGACTGGGGAAAAGGCCCAGCGGATGGCCGGAGTACATCACGAGGGTCTGCTCGTCCGTCATCGTGGCCAGGTACTGCATCACCAGGCGGTACTGGGCCCAGTTCTGGAAAATGGCACCGTTTCCGCCGTAGATGATCAGTTCGTGCGGATGCTGGGCCACGCGCGGGTCCAGGTTGTTCTGGATCATGGCCATGATGGCCGCCGCCTGCCGGCTCTTGGCGGGGTACTCCTCAATCGGCCTGGCATACAGTTCATAGGAAGGCCGATACCGATACATATAGATACGGCCGTAAGTCTTGAGTTCTGCGGCGAATTCCGGGGCCAGGGCGGCGTGGAGCTCGGCCGGAAAATAGCGCAGGGCGTTCTTCAGGGCCAGTTTTTTCTCCTCCGGCGAAAGGATGTCCTTGCGGCGGGGGGCATGGTTGATGGAGGGGGCGTAGGGTTTTGCCTCCGGCAGGGTTGCCGGAATACCGGCTAATATTTCTTCTTGAAAGGTCATAGTTCGATGTGGTTATTCACTGCTTCCAGGATTTCGTTTTCAAGCTTTTGGGCTTCGTCCACAATGGCATCGGCCCTTTGCAGGAGCGGAAGGGCGGGAGTGAGGTCCTTTAGGCCGGCGGCGTTGATGCGGACGTTCAGCCGTGCCCCCTTGATGCCCGCTACGGCGGCGAGGGCAGCTACCCCTGCGTCCGAGGCCGATGCCGGATTCCCCTCCCGGGCCATTCTGAGGGCCAGCGGAAGGGATTTCAGGGCGGTTTCCATGGTGCGGAGCGGCACCTGGGCGGCATAGAGCGTGGCTTCCTCCAGCGCCTTGTCGCGCGCAGCTTTCTCCTCTTCAGAGCCCTTGGGCATGGAGAATACGCCCATGATGCGGTTGAAGGCGGCGGTGTCCTCGTCCACCAGGCCGAGCAGTTCATCCAGCAGCGCCTGCCCCTGAACAGCTACGTCGGAAAATTCCTCCCAGCGATGGTCCCAGCCTCTCTTGTGGGCCGATAAGTTGGCTACCATCGTGGCCAGCGCCGCGCCAAAGGCTCCCATGGCGGCCGATACGGAACCGCCTCCGGGGGCGGCCGATTCTGCGGCTGTCTCGCGTACAAAACCGTCCAGGCTCAGGTCCACGAGGCCTTTTTTGTCATCGGCAATGAGGTATTCGATGACTTTCTCCTTGGCGTTGAAGGGTTTGAGGTCGTCCAGTGACATGGATTTCACCGCAATCTTCACAATCTCCTCCTCGCGGATGCCCAGGGAACGCTGCTGCCTGGCCAGGTAGAACTTGCCGGCCTCCATGAGCACCTCTTTGGGGACCAGGCCCACAATCTCGGTGCCGGTGACTTTGAGGCCCCGGGCTGCGGCGGCGCGGCAAACTTCTTCGTAGGCCACGTGCAGCGGGGTCTGCCGGATGTCCGTGATGTTCATGGACACCTGCGCAATGCCGTATTCGTCAATGTACCAGCCGATGGCCTTGCAGCCTTTCAGGGTGCCGGGAATCCAGCATTGCCCGTCTGGGGCCTTCCGGCCTTTTTCCCGTACATCAAAGGCAACGGCCATGGCGCGGCGGGTAGAGGTGGTATTCAGGTTGAAGTTCACGGCCACAAGGAAGCCGCGGGCGCCCACGTTGCTGGCTCCGGCCTTGGCGGCCATTTCGTCGTAGGCTCCGCCAAAATCGGGCTTCCGGGCGGGATCGGCCATCTTTTCCGGGAGGGCCTCGTATTCGCCCTCACGGCAGACGGCCAGGTTCTTCCTCTCCGGGGAGAAGGCGGCGGCTTCGTAGCAGTAGCAGGGGATACCCAGCTCCTTGTACATGCGCTCTGCCAGCTTCCTGGCCAGCGCCGCACATTCTTCCAGGGTGATGCCCGTTACCGGGACCAGGGGGAGCACATCGGTGGCGCCGCTGCGGGGATGGGCCCCGTGATGGGTGCGCATGTCAATGAGTTCCTGTGCTTTGGCGGCGCCCAGAAAGGCGGCTTCGCATACAGGACCGGGTTCTCCCACAAAGGTCACTACCGTGCGGTTGGTGGCTTCGCCGGGGTCTACATCCAGTACACGGATGCCTTCTACGCTTTTGATGGCAGCTACAATGCTGTCAATGACTGCTGGGTTGCGTCCTTCGCTGAAGTTGGGGACACACTCTATGAGTTGTTTCATGGTTACAGTTTTAATGAGGCACTAAGATACGGATTCTTTCCGAGATAGGCAATACTGTATTTTTTCTGAATTCTCCAAATTTTGGCAAGGCTTGCCAAAATTCGTCGGAAAGGGGAAAGGCGCCGTATCTTGCGAAAAATTTGATGACGTATGAGTAAAGAACAAAACATTCGTGAACGGCTGTGGCAGGAGACTGCCGGCCATTGTATCTATTGC
The DNA here is from genome assembly GCA_017934185.1 of Bacteroidales bacterium. Classification (GTDB taxonomy): domain Bacteria; phylum Bacteroidota; class Bacteroidia; order Bacteroidales; family UBA932; genus Cryptobacteroides. The sequence continues at coordinate 3,612 of JAGBJY010000039.1, forward strand.
GGGCATCCCGTAACGCAGGAAGAAATGAAAGTGGACCACATTGTCCCCAAATCCCTGGGCGGCGGAGACGGATTTGTCAACAAGGTTTGTGCATGCTCCCGCTGCAATGCCGCCAAGGGGAATCTCATGATGGATGCGTATCTGATAAACTGCATGAGCGAGGGCAAGGAGAACCATTTTAAAAACCGGGTGAATGCCTTGGTGGAACAGTGCAGGATGTCTCCGGAAAAAGCCAAGCGGCTTTATCCTCTGGAGGAAATGGACTTGGACGGGGATGTGGACGATGATTTCCTCTTCGATCCGCTACCGCCCCTGCGGGAAGAGTTCTCTCCCAAACTGACAGATTGGCAGGCCCTGCACACGTTGGCAGACATTTTGATAGGAGCCTTATCGGCAATTACTAATCATTATGGCAGACAAGAAGAAAAACAATACTACGGACGTTATTGACAGTAAGAAACTTGCGGCGCTGGAAGCCCGGCTGGAAGGTCTTCAGGAAGAGCTTTCAGAGGCCCGCGAGCAGGCAAAGGCCGCAGAGGAGGCCAAGGCCGATTATCTGCGCCTGATGGCAGAATTCGACACTTTCCGCCGCCGCACGGCAGAAGAGAAGCTTGCCCTGGTGAGTTCGGCATCGGCCGAGACCATCAAGGGCCTTCTGCCTATTCTGGATGACTGTGAAATAGCCCTCTCGAACCTGGAAAAGAGCGAAGACAGCGAGGCTGCAAAAGAAGGCACTAAGATGATTTTCAACAAGTTGTCGGCTTATCTCAAAACCAAGGGCCTGGAGCGGATTGAGGCAAAAGGCGCCGATTTTGACACCGAACTGCACGAGGCCGTAACCACTTTCCCTGCCCCTGCCCAGGAGCAGAAGGGAAAGGTCATTGATGTGGTACAAACCGGTTATACGCTGGGCGGGAAGGTCCTCCGATACGCAAAAGTAGTTGTGGGAGCATAGTTATGGCAAATAAAAGAGACTACTACGAGGTTCTGGGCGTTGCCAAGACGGCATCGGCCGACGAGATAAAGAGCGCCTACCGCAAGCTGGCGCTCAAATGGCATCCGGACCGCTGGGTCAATGGTACCGACGCAGAGAAAAAGACCGCGGAGGACAACTTCAAGGAAGCGGCCGAGGCCTATTCTGTCCTGAGCGACCCTGACAAGCGTGCCAAGTACGACCAATTCGGTTTTGCCGCAGAGCAAATGGGCGGTGGTGCCGGCGGCTTCGACTTTGGCGGGATGGATATCAACGAATTCCTGCGCAACATCTTCGGCGGCAGCTTCGGCTTCGATTTCGGCGGCTTCGGCGGCGGCTTCGGCGGGTCGGCCGATGCCGGACAGCGGGCCCTCCGCGGCCGGGACATCCGCACCAGCGTCAAGCTTACGCTGGAAGAGATTGCTAACGGCTGTGAGAAGGAAATTTCCCTGGAGCGTGCGCGTCCCTGCCCGGACTGCGGCGGCAAGGGAACCAAGAACGAGTCGGACATCAAAACCTGCCCCACCTGTCAAGGGCAGGGGAGGGTGCGCCAGCAAACCCGCAGCCTCTTTGGGATGGGCTATACCATCGGCACCTGCCCGCAGTGCAATGGTGTGGGCAAAATTGTCACCAATCCCTGCCGGCGTTGCGGCGGAACCGGTCTGGAGCGTCGCCGGGAACTGGTGAAGGTAAAGATTCCCGCCGGCGTGGAAGACGGCATGCAAATTACCATCCGCGGGGAAGGGCATGCCGCTCCCCGGGGTGGCCAGAACGGCGATTTGCTGGTGGTAATCAACGAGCAGCCGCATCCTCAGCTCCAGCGGGACGGGAACAACCTCTTCTATACCCGCATCATTTCCGTGATGGATGCCATGCTGGGGGCGGAGGTCTCTGTCCCTTGCCTGGATGGCAGTTATAAGGTGAAAGTGGAACCCGGAACCCAGTCGGGCACCGTAGTGAAACTACGCGGAAAAGGCCTTCCCAGCGTGCAGGGCTATGGCCGCGGTACCGGAGACCTGTATGTGAAATTCCAGGTCTGGGTGCCCCACAAACTGTCCCGCCAGGAGAAAGAAACCCTGGAGAAGATGCGTACCAGTTCCAGTTTTACGCCGGACCTTACGCGGGAAGATAAGAACACCTTTGACACGGTGAAAAATATTTTCTAAAAAGTTTGGAAAAATTTTGGTGGTTTGCAAAAAGTTTGTACCTTTGCAGTCCCAAAACAAACGCAACCTCTTGTAAGGAGCCAAACCGCAAAGTTGCACAAAGGATTTAGAAATTATGGATTTGATTAAAATTGCAGAGCAGGCTTTCGAGAATGGCAAAGCTGCTTCCTACCCGGAGTTCAAGGCCGGTGACACCATCACCGTGACCTACAGAATTAAGGAGGGTGATAAAGAGAGACTTCAGAAGTTCCGTGGTGTTGTGATCCAGATCAGTGGTCAGGACGCTTTCACCAAAACCTTCACAGTCCGCAAAATAGCCAGCGGCGTGGGTGTAGAAAGAATCTTCCCTTTCCAGTCTCCGTTCATTGACAGCATTGAGGTTAACAAGTATGGCAAGGTTCGCCGCGCCCGTATCTTCTACCTCCGTGACCTCACCGGTAAGAAAGCACGTATCCGCGAGAAAGTCTACGTTGCAGAAAAATAAAGAAGCGGCCTAAGGCCCTTCAAAATGGCTCCATAGCTCAATTGAATAGAGCATTTGACTACGGATCAAAAGGTTACAGGTTTGAGTCCTGTTGGAGTCACTAAAAAACCAGCTTTTCGGAGCTGGTTTTTTTGTGTATAGAGCTGAATTTGGTTATCTTTGTACCAAGTGTAAAAGCAAATGAAATCTCAGAATCCTATACTTAATGCTGTGCTGGGCCCGCTGAGGGAGAAACTTCGTGAATCACTGACCTCGGTGCTGCCGGTGAGCCTGCTGGTGCTGGCCCTGTCGGCCACTCCCTGGGTGAATCTTTCCCATCATGAGCTCCTGGTCTTCCTTCTGGCAGCGGGGCTCCTCATTGTGGGCATCAGCCTTTTCAATCTGGGGGCCGATATGGCCATGACCCCCATGGGACAGTACATCGGCGAGGGACTCACCAGTTCCAAAAAGATGGGCCTGCTGCTGTCGGTGGCCTTTGTCATGGGTCTTCTCATTACCATCGCGGAGCCGGACCTGTCGGTGTTGGCCACGCAGGTGAGTGCCATTATGAACGGGACCGTGCTCATTGTTACGGTGGGCATCGGCGTGGGCGTGATGCTGCTTCTGGGCGTTGTCAAAATCCTTTTCCACGCAGACCTTACCAGCATCCTTATCTACAGCTATATGGTACTGTTCTGCCTGGCCGCCCTCCTGATGGATAACAGCGAGGCCTTCCCGCTGCTGTCCATGTGCTTTGATTCCGGCGGCGTTACCACAGGGCCCATTACCGTGCCCTTCATCATGGCCCTGGGTGTGGGCATCGCCCTCACGGTGGGTGGCCGGAACGCCAGTGAAAACAGCTTCGGCCTCATTGCCCTTTGCTCAGTGGGGCCCATTGCGGCTGTGCTTATTCTCTCCATGCTTTCCAGCGGCAACCTGGAATACAAAGTGCCCGATTATTCCATGGATGCCATCCTCTCCGGAGGCCTGGGCCATGTTTTTGGCCGGGCTATGGCGGATGTGGCCAAGTCGCTGGCGCTCATAGTGGTCTTCTTCTTTATCCTGCAGTTTGCCGTCCTGAAACTGCCCAAAACCAAAATTCTCCAGATTGTGGTGGGCATTGTGAATGCCTTCATCGGCCTGGTGCTTTTCCTGGCGGCGGTAGAGATGGCTTTTATGCCCATCGGCTACAAAATAGGCTTGGAACTGGCGCAGACCAGCCCTTTGTATCTCATTGTCTTTGCCTTTATCATCGGCATGGTGGTGGTGCTGGCCGAACCTGCCGTCCATGTGCTCAATGCCCAGGTCAATGACATTACCGGCGGGGAAGTGAGCCGCAGGCAGATGATGATTGCCCTCTCCGTGGGTGTGGGCGTTTCCATCGGCCTGTCCGTAATCCGCGTTTATTACGGTTTTTCGCTGCTGTATTACCTCATTCCCGGCTATGTGCTCTCGCTGGGCCTGTCCTTCCTGGTGCCCAAACTGTACACGGCCATAGCCTTTGACTCCGGCGGTGTGGCCAGCGGTCCGCTTACTTCCAGTTTCATCTTGCCGCTGGTCATTGGCGCCTGCATGAGTATGCAGGGCGAATCCAAGGTGATGGAACTGGCCTTCGGGGTGGTGGCCATGGTGGCCATGACCCCGCTCATCACCATCCAAAGCCTGGGCTTCAAGTCCGTGCTTGCTACCCGCCGGCGCCGCAATGCCGCTTTCCGGCGCATCCTTGCCAATGCGGCCGAAGATCCCATTATTTATTTTGACTAGCGCTATGGCAGAGACAAGAAATATAGCTCCCATGAAGCTGGAACTGGTGGTTGCCATTGTCCATACCAACAAGATGGCCTACTATTCCAGCCTCATTCAGGCCCGGCAGGCCAATCTGCAATTCCGGGTCCCGTGCAAGGGTACAAGCCATCTGATTTTGGATTACCTGGGCCTGGCCGAAAGGCCCAAGAATCTCATTATGAGCGTAGTACGCAGCGACGAATCGGCCGAGCTCATCGAGACCCTCAAAGAGCATTTCAAGAAGGGGAAAGACTACAAAGGCGTGGCCTTCACCATCCCTTTCAGCAGCATGATTGGTACGCTGTCCTATGGTTTTCTAAGCAACGAAAAAAGAGTCAAGGAGGAAGCATAATGAATAAGTACGAACTTGTAGTGTGCATTGTGAACTCCGGTTATTCGGAGAATGTGATGGCCGCAGCCCGCGCTTCGGGGGCCCGTGGCGGCAGCATTGTACGCGGCCGCGGCTCCGCCAATCCGGAGGCCGAGGAATTCTTCAACATTACCATCCAGCCGGACAAGGAGGTAGTGCTCATTCTGGTGAGCGCCGATATCAAGGATGAGGTGATGAAGAGCGTGTACAAAAACGCCGGCCTTTCCACCGAAGGGGTGGGCATTGTATTCTCCCTTCCTGTAGACAAAACTACGCTGGAACTCAATGACTGACCGGGAGATAATAGCGCTCATCCACCGCGAGGTGAAACCCGCGCTGGGGTGCACGGAGCCCATCGCCGTAGCCCTGGCCGTGGCCAAAGCCGCAGAGATTATCCACGACAACTGCAGCTGCTGTCCGGAGTTTCGCCTTAGGGCCGATTTCTCCATCGAGGTGGCCGTAAGCGGCAATATCCTCAAAAACGGCATGGGCGTGGGCATCCCCGGCACCGGCATGGTGGGCCTCCCCGTTGCGGCCGCCCTGGGCGCTGTCTGCGGCGACTCCTCCAAGGGCCTGGAAGTGCTCTCCGGCCTCAATGCAATTGCCGTAGCGCGCGCTAAAGAGCTGGTATCCAGCGGAAAAGTCAAAATTTCCGTAGCCGATACAGAGCGCCTTCTCTATGTGAAAGCCACGGTGAGGGCCGGCAGCGGCATTGCCGCCAGCGCCGAGGTAGACCCTCACGCCTGCGCCGTCATCGAGGACGATCACGACCGCATCGTGGAAACCAGTTTTGCCGACAAGATCCTCATGAGCTCAGAATCGGCCGCCGCTGCCAAGGAGTATCCGGAAGAAGATTACGACCTGTCCGTCAAGGCCATCTGGGACTTCGCCCGCACCGCCCCCTTCGAGGACATCGCCTTCATCCTGGAAGACCGCACGCTGAACCTGGCCCTGGCCAGGGAAGGCCTCAAGGCCGATTATGGCCTCCGCGTGGGGAAAACCATCCGGGAAAACCAGAAGGAAGTGTTTGGCGACGACTACATGAGTTTTGCCATGGGTATGACGGCCGCCGCCTCCGATGCCCGTATGGCCGGCAGCACGCTTCCCGCCATGTCCAACAGCGGCAGCGGCAACCAGGGCATCACCGTGTCCATGCCGGTCATCGCCTATGCCCTCAAATACAATGTGGACGATGAGCGCCTGGCCCGGGCCCTTATCCTGAGCAACCTGGTGGCCATTCATATCAAGCACTATCTGGGAAAATTATCGGCCCTTTGCGGCTGTGTGGTGGCCTCTACCGGCTCTTCCTGCGGCATTGTGTACCTGGAAGGCGGCGGTTATGAAGCCATCTGTGCCGCCATCAAGAACATGGCCGGAAACATCACCGGCATGGTGTGCGACGGCGCCAAAGTGGGCTGCGCCATGAAAGTGGCTTCCGGGGTGTCCTGTGCGGTGCAATCGGCCGTGCTGGCCCTCAGCGGTACCTGCATCCCTTCCACCGACGGCATTGTGGAGGAAGACGTGGAAAAGACCATCCGGAACATCGGGGCCATCGGCTCTGCCGGCATGAAGGCCACGGACCGGATGATTCTGGATATTATGCTCTGCAAGTAGCTCAGATACCGCTCCCGTCAGAGAAAGACTCCACTGCACGTCCCTGCAAAATGCGGGAATGCTGCGGTACCGAATGGGTGAGCCACACGTTGCCGCCAATGACGGAATGGGTGCCGATGGTGATGCGCCCCAGGATGGACGCATTGGAATACACGGTAACCCGGTCTTCCAGGATGGGGTGGCGGGGAAGGTTCATGGGGCGGCCTTCGGTATCGTAGCGGAAGTTTTTGGCTCCCAGCGTAACGCCCTGATACAGCGTAACATGCTCTCCAATAACGGCGGTTTCTCCAATCACAATGCCCGTCCCGTGGTCTATGGCAAAATAAGGGCCGATGACCGCGCCGGGATGGATGTCAATGCCCGTGACGTTGTGCGCATATTCCGTGAGCATGCGGGGAATCACCGGCACCCCCAGCCCCAGCAGCACATGGGCCGAGCGGTAGTACAGCATGGCCGTGACGGCCGGATAGCAGTACACAATTTCCTGGATGCCTTTTTGTGCCGGGTCGTTCTGGGCCACGGCCTCTACGTCGGTGATCACCAGACTGCGAATCCGGGGCAGTTCCCCAATGAAAGCCTCTGCGGTGGCGGCGTCGGTGATGGTTTCAAGTTCTGTCCGGATGGTTTGAAGGGCCAGGGCAGGCTCTGTGTCGCTGTACTCAGGGAACACGTAGTCCTTCACATGCGCCATCAGGGGCTTCAGGTGTTCTACAGTCCGGTTGAGGGAGAGGTTCATAGCGGATACTCTTCAAAAGCGTAGAGGACGGTGGAGAGGTAACGCTCGCCAGTGTCCGGCAGCAGCGCCACAATCATTTTCCCTTCGTTCTCCGGGCGGCGGCTCAGGGCCAGGGCTGCGCTGAAGGCCGCGCCGGAGGAAATGCCCACCAGGAGGCCCTCCTTTGCAGCGAGCAGTCGGGAGCCCCGGATGGCATCGTCATCGGCCACGGGAAGTATTTCGTCCACTACGGAAGGGCTGTAGGTGTCCGGGACAAAGCCGGCGCCGATGCCCTGGATTTTGTGCTTTCCGGCAATGCCGGTGGAAAGGACGGCCGAGGAAGCGGGCTCCACAGCCACCACTTTCACGCCGGAGTTATGGCGCTTGAGGGCTTTTCCGCTGCCGCTCACGGTGCCGCCGGTGCCTACGCCGGCCACAAAAATATCTACCTGCCCGTCGGTCTCTTCCCAGATTTCTTCGCCGGTGGTCCTTTCATGCACGGCGGGGTTGGCGGGATTCACAAACTGTCCCAGAATCACGGCGCCGGGGGTGCTGTCCCTCAGGGCATCGGCCTTGGCAATGGCGCCTTTCATGCCTTCTGCGCCGGGGGTGAGCACCAGCTGAGCCCCCAGGGCTTTAAGGAGGTTGCGCCGTTCCAGACTCATGGTGTCGGGCATGGTGAGCACCACTTTATAGCCTTTGGCCGTTCCTACCCAGGCCAGGCCCACACCGGTGTTGCCGCTGGTGGGTTCGATGATGGTGGCGCCGGGGCGCAGGACGCCGCTCTTTTCTGCGTCTTCTATCATGGCCAGGGCTATGCGGTCTTTCACGGAGCCGCCGGGATTGAAGTATTCCAGTTTTAGGACGATGCGGGCTTTCTGCCCTTCAAAGCCGCTCACTTCCAGCAGGGGAGTGCGGCCGATGAGTTGGGTGAGACTCTGATAAATCATGGTAGTTCGTTTTAAATAAAAAACGCCGGAAGAAATGCTTCTCCCGGCGTTTTGGTACTGGGTAGGAGAATCGAACTCCTATTGCGAGATTGAGAATCTCGAGTACTAACCGTTATACGAACCCAGCGGATGGGATTGCAAAGGTACAACAATTATTTTATTCTGCAAATTTTTTTTGCTACCTTCGTAATCTGAACTGAAAACCTCAAATTATGACACTCATCAAATCCATTTCCGGTATCCGAGGCACCATCGGCGGTGCACCCGGCGATGCCCTTACCCCTGTAGATATCGTAAAATTCACTGCGGCCTATGCTGCAACCCTCCCGCAGCGCAAACCCCAGCCCAATGGGGAACGCTACAAGATTGTGGTGGGCAAGGACGCCCGCATGTCCGGCGATATGGTGGAACAGTTGGTGGTGGGTACGCTCATCGGCTGCGGAATCGATGTGGTAAAGTGCGGTTTCGCCTCCACGCCCACAACGGAAATGGCCGTCCTTTTTGCCCAGGCCGATGGCGGCATCATCCTCACCGCCAGCCACAATCCCCGGCAGTGGAACGCCCTCAAGCTTCTCAATGACAAGGGCGAATTCCTCACCGCCGTGGAAGGCCAGGCCGTGCTGGATTTGGCCGCTGCCGAGGATTTTGACTTTGCCCAGGTGGATGATCTGGGAACCATTGAGGAAGAAGACTTCACCGACAAGCACCTGGATGCCGTCCTGGCCCTTCCCGCCGTAGACGCAGAGGCCATCAAGGCCGCCCATTTCACCGTGGTGGTAGATGCCATCAACTCCGTGGGCGGCATTATCATGCCCCGTCTTCTTAAGCGCCTGGGGGTCAAATGCGTAGAGCTCAACTGCAACCCCACCGGCGACTTCGCCCACAACCCCGAACCCCTGCCCGCCAACCTGGTGGACCTTTGCGAGACGGTGGTAAAGGAAAAGGCCGATTTGGGCGTTTCCGTAGACCCGGACGTAGACCGCCTGGCCTTCATCTGCGAGAACGGCGAGCCCTTTGTGGAAGAGTATACGCTGGTTTCCGTGGCCGATTATCTGTGCGAACTGGCCCAGAAAGAGGGCAAGCCCATTGCTACGGTATCCAATCTTTCCAGCACCCGCGCCTTGCGCGACGTGACGGAGAAGCATGGCGGCAAGTACTATGCTGCGGCCGTGGGCGAGGTGAACGTGACCACCAAGATGCACGAGGTGGGCGCCCTCATCGGCGGCGAAGGCAATGGCGGCGTCATTTATCCCGCCATCCATGCCGGCCGCGACGCCATGGTAGGCGTGGCCCTGTTCCTCAGTAACCTGGCCCATAAGGGTATGAAGGTGAGTGAGTTAAAGAAAACTTATCCGCAGTACTACATTGCCAAGAACAAGATTCAGCTCAGCGACAGCGCCCTCATTGAGAAGATCCTGAGTGAACTCAAGGTCATCTACGCCAAGGAGAACATCAACGACATAGACGGCGTCAAGATTAACTTCGAGAAGAACAAGACATGGGTGCATCTTCGCAAGTCCAACACAGAACCCATCATCCGCATCTACTCCGAAGCCTCCACCATGGAAGCCGCCGAGGCCCTTGGCAATGAGGTGATTGCCGTAGCAAAGAAGATTATCGGCTAGGCGCTCCCATTTCGCTCAATTATTAAATTATCCATTTTGGATTATCCGATTTGGATTATCCAATTTGGATAATTTATTTTGTTTACTTACCTTTGCACAAAATTGACAAGCTATGTCCGACGTGTTGCAAACCAATCCTTTTTTCACCGGGATTCAAATTCCGGACGAGTATTTCTGTGACAGGCAGAAGGAAACGGAAGATTTGATTGCCCTTGTAAAAAACGGGAATAACGTTGTTCTCAAGGCCAAGCGCAGAATCGGCAAATCCAGCCTTATCTTCCATGTTTTCAATCATCGGGCTATTAAGAATGATTTCAATACACTATATGTAGACATTTTCGGAACAAAGTCCCTGGCCGATTTTCACCTGACTCTTCAGAATAAGCTGCTTAGCGCTCCTTTTGCAAAATCGGCCAAGATTAGAAGAGATTTTGAGGCTGTTCTCAGAAGTCTCAGTTTCTCTTTTGGAGAGTATAATCCTGTGACGGGAGCTATCTCGCTGCCTACAATCGGCACCTCTCCTTCTCAGCTTCCGCTGCTTCCTATGGAAGATTTGTTCGGATTCCTTGAGAATACGGCTAAACCTAATCTTGTGGTGTTTGACGAGTTTCAGCAGATTCAGTATTACCCAGAGAGGATGGCCGCTATCTTGCGTTCTTTCACTCAGAAAATGAACAATACCAAATTCATTTTCTCGGGCAGTTCTTCTCACTTGCTTACAGTGACGTTCCAAATGGCCAATCAGCCTTTTTACAAAAGTGCCGAATCTTATCAGCTGGGAGAATTGCCGGAGGAAACGTATTATCAGTTTTGTCGGCGGTTATTTAAAGCCCACGGCAAAGAAATATCAGAAGATGCTGTCCAATTCTTGTATGAGCTCTTCTCAGGAGAAACGGCCCCCATGCAAGAAACTATGAATAGAACCTTTTCCATAGTTGGTCGGGGGCAAAAGGCCGATATCCAGATTATTAAGGAAGCAGTTAATCAACTTTTGACTGCCAGAGACGCTTCTTTCCGGGAAATCCTGAACAGGATAGAGAGAGAAAACGTGAGAAATACACTTTATTGCATTGCTGCGCTTGGCATAGCCGATAACCTGACATCGGCTCCTGTCATCAAGCGATATAAGCTTAACAGTGCGTCCAGTGTGCAGAAGTCACTTCTGAGTTTGCAGGACGAGAATAGCCCCCTGATAAGAAAGATTGCTAAAGGCGTTTATGTATTAGAAGACCGCTTGTTTGAGCTTTGGATTGCCAGGGAAGGGAACTATCTGGACTATAAATATGCCGCTGTGCATGATAGATTCGTCAGGCAACATGCGTTGGAAAACCCTTCCTTCCATCCCACTGCGCCACTTATTGACTAGCTTAACCATGTTTTCATTCCGAACAACACCCTTAGAAGACCAGCTGGACCGGACCCTGCGCGAGGGCCGCATTGGCTGCTTCTGCACCCAGAACTGCTGGGATACGGCCCGCGGCCGGTGGATGTACGACATCTTCCGCGAGCGGGGCAACCTTGTCACCGTTTTCACTCCCCGCGAAGCGGAACTCACCCCCGGTACTAACCATATTGATTTCCAGGCCGATGCCCTCCGCGGGCTGGACGGCGTGGTGGTGGAAATCCAGGACGTGGGCGTTCGCTATTCCAACTACACCAAGGACGTGATGCTGCTCATGGAGCAGATGAAAATGCTGGAGGAGGAGGCGCCTTCGCTGTACATCGTAGACCATCTCAACCCGTCCGGCAGGGTGGTGGAAGGCAGTATCCCGGCAGTGGCCGGAGAGATGTACGTTCCCAAGGTAGCGCATCGGCACGGACTTACGCTGGGGGAACTGGTGAACCTGTATGCCAGCGAAATCGGCGCCAAGTTTCCCATCCATGTGATATCGGCCATGGCAACGGACGCCGTGAGGCAGCTCATGCCCTGGACCATTGCCCCGGCGTCGGACATTCCCGGGCTTTTCAGCTCTTATCTGTACAGCGGAGGAGGGCTTTGGAACAACACCACCATTACGCCGGGAATCGGCACGGCCCGGCCGTACGAGTATATTGGCGCACCGTTTGTGAAACCCATTCACCCGGAGGAACTTCCGCAGGCTCACGGAGCTCTTCTTCGCCCCTGCTCCTTTACGCCCGCAGCCGGCCGATACGCCGGGGAGCGCTGCCAGGGCTTCCAGATTATGCTCCTGCCCGGCGAGCCCTACCACAGCCTCCTGCACACCCTCCACCTCATGCGCTGGTTCCGCGAGCACTACTCGGCCTTCGAGTTCGAGGATGCCTTCTGGACCAAACTGGCCGACCCCGTCCTGGAAGCCTACCTCCGCGAGGAAATCTCCTTTGACGTGGTGCAGGAGCACGTGAAACTGGAAGAGCAGAAGTGGATCCGCAAAGCCAAGCGCTACCTCCTGTATGACGATGCGCCTTACCGCATGAAATAAGACTGCGCCGTTTCCTTCTCTTGCACCCTTCCCGCAAAGCCCGCGCGCAATGCCGTTTCCGCCAATTCCTCCAGAACCATCCTTTCTCCCTCATCCTGCTGTACTGAAGCGGTACTGCCTCCCTCTTTTGCCGTGTTGACGCGGAATCTGTGTTCTGTGCGCTCCCTTTGTCAACACGGCCGCTGCAACTGGCGTAAAGGCCGATTTCTTTGCCGTGTTGACGCGGAATCTGTGTTCTGTGCGTTTCCTTTGTCAACACGGCCGCTGCAACTGGCGTAAAGGCCGATTTCTTTGCCGTGTTGACGCAGAATCGGCGTTCTGTGCGCTCCTTTTGTCAACACGGCCGCTGCAACTAGCAGAACGGCCGCTGCAATTGGCGGATTCTGTAAGGGATTTGCATTTTTTGTGACAAAAGGGTTATATTTGTGCGGAATAACTATTGACAAGATGAAAAAACTGCTTCTTTTTCTGCTGCTCAGCGTTTTCTGCCTGAATGTCAGGGCGCAGTATGTGTCCGGTGCCGGTGAGCTGAGAGACAGTTCCCTAGTGGTGCAGGACAACAACAAGGTAGTGCAGAACAGTTACAAGGTGCTGCAAGACAGCTACAAGGTGGCCCAAGACTGGCGTACGGCCGGCATTGTCATGACTGCTGCGGGGGGCGCTGTGGGAGTTGCGGGAGGGATGACCTTCATGCTGGGAACCTTCACTTCCGTGATGGGCGCTACCGCTGGGGCAGTGGGCGGTGCCATTGTGGGGTCTGTTGGCGGAAAGGAGTCCGGCCAGCAGGCTGCAGGCCAGGCGGCCCAGAACGGGGTAAAGGCCGGAAAACCCTTTATCACCGGCGGTCTCATTGCGGCTGCAGTGGGCCTGAGCACTCTGGCGGCCGGGATTCCGCTCATTGTGGTGCATAACAGGCGCATGCACAGCATCAAGGAACAGATGTCTGTGGCCGATGTTGCCTTCGGCCCCACCCAGGGCGGCATTGGCCTCAGCGTACGTTTTTAAACGCGAAAAGATTTGGATTTCATTTTGCAAATCACTATCTTTGCAGCCCAAAATTGTTAACAATTTAATTTTTACGTAAAATGAAGAAAGGAACTCATCCCGAAACCTACCGTCTTGTAGCTTTCAAGGATATGTCCAATGACACTGTCTTCGTAACCCGCAGCTGCGCCCCTTCCAAGGAGAACATCACTGTGGACGGCGTGGAGTACCCGCTGGTAAAGCTGGAAATCTCCAACACCTCCCACCCGTTCTATACCGGTAAGGTAAAGCTCGTGGACACCGCCGGCCGTGTGGATATGTTCTACCAGAGATACAAGAGCCGCAAGAAATAATTTTTGCGAATCTGAGGTACAAAAAGCGACTTCCCGGTGGGAGGCCGCTTTTTTATTTGATGCTTTTTTGTATCTTTGTGCATTAACCACTAACTAACACGCCCATGAAACGCTTCGTGGCCTTTTTTATTATTATCTTTTCCACAGTGCAGCTCTTCGCTGCCAAGAAAGAACCCGTCAAAGTTTCCTGCGTAGGAAACAGCATCACCTATGGCATGAAACTGGAAAACCGGGAACGGGACGCCTATCCTTTCCAGCTCCAGCGCCTGCTCGGTGACGGCTACGAGGTTGGTAATTTCGGAAAATCCGGCGCCACGCTGCTGCGCCGCGGCCATCGGCCCTACATGGAGCAGGAGGAATTCTCTCAGGCCCTGGACTTTGCGGGGGACATCATCGTCATTCATCTGGGCATCAATGATACGGATCCCCGCGACTGGCCCCACTACTCCCAGGAATTCGTGGAGGATTATCTGGCCCTCATCGACAGCCTCAAGGCGCGAAGCCCGGGGGCGCGCCTTCTCATTGCCAAGATGACGCCCATCGGCCATACGCATCCGCGTTTTTTAACCGGTACCAAGCAGTACCACGGAGAAATCCAGGAGGCCATCAAGGAGGTAGTGGAGCGTTCCGGCGCCCAGTACATTGACTTTTATGAGCCCCTTTATCACTATCCCTGGATGCTGCCGGACGCCGTGCATCCCATTGCCGAGGGTGCCACGTTCCTGGCCAAGGAAGTGTACAGCGCCATCACCGGGGACTTTGGCGGCTTGCAGCTGCCCGCCTGGTACAGTGACAACATGGTGCTTCCCCGTGGCAAAGTGTTTACCATCAGCGGAATAGCCAACGCTGGAGAAAAAGTGCAGCTGAAACTTGCCGGCAAAAAATACACTGCCGTAGCGGGCCCGGATGGAAGGTGGGAAGTGGCCGCAGGCCCTTTCCCGGCCACCCTTTCCACAGCGCTGGAAGTAAAGGCAGGGAAGAAAAAGCTGAGCTACAAAAATGTAGCCCTCGGAGACCTCTGGCTGTGTTCCGGCCAGTCCAATATGGAGTTTGAGCTTCGGCAAAGCTCCACCGCAAAAGATGCGGCCGATGCGCGGGACGCCGGCCTTCGTCTCTTTGACATGAAGTGCAATTGGCGCACCGACAACGTTACCTGGCGCCCTTCGGCCGTAGATTCCGTGCAGCATCTGCAATATTTCCGCCCTACAGCCTGGGCCGCTGCCACGCCCGAAACGGCCTCCCGCTTCAGTGCCATCGGCTACTATTTCGGGAAAACCCTCCGGGACAGCCTGCAGGTGCCTGTGGGCCTGATTTGCAATGCCGTGGGCGGCTCCACTGCAGAAGCCTGGGTCGATCGGGAACTTTTGGAAACCCAGTATCCGGAGATCCTCTATGACTGGATGCAGAACAAGGAAATTATGGAGTGGGCGCGCGGGCGCGCACGTAAGAACCTTGGCGGGGAAAGCCGACACCCCTACGAGCCCTGCTACCTCTACGAGTCGGCCTTGCTGCCGCTTAAAGACCTTCCCGTAACGGGCGTCCTGTGGTATCAGGGCGAATCTAACGCGGAGAATCTGGAAAGCCACGAGAAACTGTTCCCGCTGGTGGTGGATTCCTTCCGCGGTCTCTTTGGACAGGTGCCCTTCTATTACTGCCAACTGTCGGAGATGAACCGTCCCACATGGCCGGCTTTCCGCGAGAGTCAGGAAAAACTCCAGAGCTGCCGGCCCCGCCTGGGCATGGTGGTTACCAAGGACCTCGGGGAATGGACCGAGGTGCACTACCACAACAAAAAGCCGGCAGGGGAGCGCCTGGCCGCCCTGGCCCTCAACAATTATTACGGGAAGGAGCGCTTCGAAGACCATTTTGAAGACGGAACCCTGCGCCTGGACTATGTCTTCTGCGGCAATAACCGCAGGCAGGAAATTTACTTCCGCCAGGCCTTCCGTACATCGGCCTGGGCAGGCCGGAAGGCCCGCCTTCAGGAGCCGCTGCTGCAAGGAAACGGCCAGGTGCGCGTGCTGGACCCCGTCACCGGCGCCTGCCTCTATGCCAACAGCTTCTCTTCCCTCTTCCAGGAGTGGACAGTAACGGAGGAGGCCACCAAGGTGCAGAAAGCCTTTGAGAACAGCTTCCAGGTGCCTTGGCCCAAACATCCTGTGAATGTGGAAATTACCCTTAGGGACACGCACGGAAAGGTATCGGCCCGCCTTTGCCATCCCATGGATCCGGCGGATATCCTTATCCGGCCTTTGCAGGAGGGCGGGCTGCCTGTGAGGACGGTGCACGGCGGCGGTGCGCTACAGGATAAGATTGATATTGTGATAGTGGCCGAAGGCTACACGGACAAGGAGCAGGACAAGTTCTTCCACGATGCTGCCCGTGCGGCCGATGCCCTTTTCTCCCACGAGCCTTTCAAGTCCCGCTCTTCCCAGTTCACCGTGCGGGCGGTCTTTGCACCATCGGCTCAGAGCGGAGTAAGTGTCCCCCATGACGGGAAATGGCTTTCCACAGCCGCCTCCAGCCATTTTGATACCTTCTACTCCCAGCGTTACCTCACAACCCAGGCCATCTGGCACCTCTGGGACCTTATCGGCAACGTTCCCTTCGAGCATGTGATTGTACTGGCCAACACCCCCATCTACGGCGGCGGAGGCATCTACAACAACATCACCATCATGAACAGTGACCATCCCACCTTTGTGCCGGTGCTGGTGCATGAGTTCGGCCACAGTTTCGGCGGCCTGGCCGATGAGTATTACTACGACGACCATTTTGACACCCAGTACCCCCCCGACACAGAGCCCTGGGAGCCCAATATTACCACTAAGGTGAACTTCGGCGCCAAGTGGCCCGATTTGGTGGGCCAGGGGGAAGTGGGCCTCTACGAAGGGGGCGGTTACCAGTCCAAGGGCGTTTTCCGCCCCACGCCGGACTGCCGCATGAAAACCAACGAATGCCCCAGCTTCTGCCCGGTATGCTATCGTGCTATAGAAGCCATGACCGACTATTACACAACTAAATAACAATAACCATGGAAAAAATCATTGGACTCATTGATGCTCCTTTCACGCCCATGAAACCTAACGGGGACGTGAACCTGGAACCCATTCCCGCCTACGCTGCCATGCTGGCCAAAAACGGCCTCAAAGGCGTGTTTATCAACGGCTCCTCCGGCGAAGGCTACATGCTCACCACCGAGGAGCGCAAAGCCCTGGCCGAGGCCTGGATCAAGGCGGTTCCCGCCGGCTTCAAGGTAATTGTGCACGTGGGCAGCTGCTGCCTTCGCGAAAGCGTGGAACTGGCCAAACACGCCGCTGCCATCGGCGCCTGGGGCATCGGGGCCATGGCTCCGCCCTTCCCCAAGATTGGCCGCATTGAAGAGCTGGTGAAATACTGCGAGGCCATTGCCGGCGCCGCCCCGGAGCTTCCTTTCTATTTCTACCACATTCCGGCGTTCAACGGCTGCTTCCTCCCCATGCTGGACCTGCTGAAGGCCGTAGACGGACGCATTCCCAACTTTGCGGGCATCAAGTACACCTTCGAGAGCCTGTACGAGTACAACCAGTGCCGCCTCTATAAGAACGGCAAGTTTGACATGCTTCACGGTCAGGACGAGACCTATCTCCCGTCCCTTGCCCAGGGCGGTGCCCAGGGCGGTATCTGCGGCACCACCAACTACAACGGCCGGGAGCAGGTGGCCATTGGCGAGGCCTGGGCTGCCGGAGACCTTGAGAAGGCCCGTGAGCTGCAGAATTTCTCGCAGGCGGTCATCAACGTCATCTGCAACTTCCGCGGCAACATTGTGGGCGGCAAGCGCATCATGAAGCTCATCGGCCTGGACCTGGGGCCCAAC
The DNA here is from genome assembly GCA_017934185.1 of Bacteroidales bacterium. Taxonomy (GTDB): domain Bacteria; phylum Bacteroidota; class Bacteroidia; order Bacteroidales; family UBA932; genus Cryptobacteroides. Next base: position 20,907 of record JAGBJY010000039.1, read on the forward strand.
CGCGTTCCCTGGCGCAACCTCACCGATGAGGAAGAAGCCCAGCTCAAGGCCCAGTTGGAAGAGATCAACTTCTTCTCCCGCTGCAATGTGCTCTAAACTCGTTATGGCCGCCGGCATTTTGCTTGCGGCCTCCTGCACCTCTATGAATACCCTCAAGACAACCCAGCTGCCTCCTATCCCGGACGCAGCTTACGCCAAGGGCGTATCGGCCCCTTTCTGCGGGGTCATCGGCAGTACGCTGGTGGTGGCCGGGGGCGCCAATTTCCCCGACAAAAGTCTTCTCGAAGGCGGTGCCAAGCGCGTGTATGCCGATATCTGGGCCTTCGACGGCCGACAGTGGACCCGTGCCGGAGCGCTGCCGGATTCTACGGCCTACGGTGCCACGTTCCAAGTGTCGGACGGCCTGGTAGTGGCCGGCGGCAATGTCTGCGGCGCTGCCACCGACAAAGTATATAAAGTACAACTGGCCGATGGAAAGGCCGTGGTGTCTCCGCTGCCGCCGCTTCCCGTTCCCATGGAGCAGTGCGGCTGGACCAAGGCGGGCGAAACCCTCTTCCTGGCAGGCCAGGCGGGCGTTTTCTCGTGCAAAGAAGGGGAGTACCTTTGGCAAAAGATAGCCGATATCCCCGAACCCTTGGTACAGCCCGTTGCCTTTGCCGCCGGCGGAAAACTCTTCCTTTGGGGCGGCTTTAATCCTGAGACTCTCCTGGCTCCGGATACCGGCCACTGCCTGGACCTTGAAACCCTTCAGTGGGGCAGCGCCCCCGCCATCCCCGACGGCGGCACCTTTGTGGGGGCCACAGGGGCCACCCTGCCGGACGGCCGTCTGGTGGTTGTGGGCGGGGTGAACCGCGCCATTTTTGAGCGGGCCCTCCGCAATACCCCTGAGGACAGGATTCCGTATTTGTCCAAAGAACCGGCCGAATATCAGTTCCGCCGGGAGGTGTTTGCCTTCGATTCCCGGGCACTTCGCTGGGAAAGTCTGGGTAGCTGCCCGGAGGTGGCCCTGGCCGGTCCCGGCGTGGCTCCAGCCCTCCAGGAAGGCGTTTTTGTGGCCGGCGGGGAATTAAAACCCGGCGTCCGCAGCCCGCTGATATTTAAATTATTTTACTAAATGTTTGGTTTTTGGAAAGATTTTTCATATCTTGCAAAAAATATACTAAACACTGGACTATACCTAACCTAGTATTAATAACTAACCAAAACATCTATGTTCAAATCACTGAAAACAGCAGTTGTCTGCTTGCTTCTCGGCGCGCTTATGCCGCTGGGACTGTATGCACAGAGCAACACCTGCCGTGGAACCGTGCTGGATCCTAAGGGAGAGCCGGTCATCGGTGCGTCCGTCCTCATCAAGGGGGGGGGCACTTTCTACAGGTGTTGTCACTGAATTTGACGGAACGTTTGTCCAGCCAAATGCAAAGGTTGGCGACGTGCTGGTCATCTCCTGCATCGGCTACGAGACCGCCGAGGCTGCCTGGAATGGCGGCCCTATGAGTGTGGTGCTCCGCGACGATGCCAACATGTTGGAAGAGACGGTGATAACGGCCTATGGCGGCCGCACGCTCCGCTCCAAAATGACCAACTCCATCTCTACTGTAAAAAAGGAAACCATCGCTTCCGGTATGCATAACCAGGCTGCAGCTTCTCTTGCAGGTGCTGTGGCCGGTCTTGCCGTGCGTCAAACCTCTGGTGACCCTACCTCTGAGCCCAGCATCGTCCTCCGTGGCGGTACCGGCATCGACGGTTCCGGTTCCCCGCTCGTGATTGTGGACGGCGCCCAGCGCTCTATGGCCGATATCAACCCCAATGATATTGAGTCCATTGAGGTGATGAAGGACGCCGGTGCAACCGCTATCTATGGTGCCCGTGCTGCCAATGGCGTTATCCTGGTTACCACCAAACGCGGTGAAGAAGGAACCAGCTCTATCAGTTTCCACATCAAGAATTCCTGGAACTACCTGAATTCCCCGTATGATATTCTGGAATCCGAAAACTACCTTTACTGGATGCGTGTTGGTACTTGGCGTGCCGGGCACTTGCTTCAAGATGAGAATGGGAAATGGTACGGTTATGGTACTGCCAATGTTTCTGCGCTGAATGGCGCTCAGGGTTTTGGTATCGGCAACCGTTACTTTGACAACAATGGCAATGTCATCGATGGCCGTGTTTCCAACCTGGGTTCCTGGGGTGTCTTCTCCGTGGACGAAAATGGCGTTGATGCTTATGGCAACAACCTCAGCTTCCTGCTTTCCAGCAGCGACTGGGGAATGATGGTGGACCCCATTGCCGCATTGGCTCAAACAGATGCCAACTATAGTTATACAGGCAGGGGTAACCTTCTTTTCTGGAAGGGTACTACCACCAAGGATATCAATATCAAGAGCCCCGCGCCTTCCCGCGATTACAGTGTAGACTTCTCCGGAGGTAACAACAAGGGCCGTTATTATGCCTCGTTGGGCTACAACCACACAGAAGGTTCTGCTGTAGATAATGATTATAACCGTTTGACTTTTGTTCTTAACGGCGACTATAAAATCCGTAATTGGCTGCACTCCAACAGCTCGTTCAATTACTCCAGGACAGAGCAGACGCCCATCCTCAACGGCAACTACGCCTACAACTACTTTGCCCGTGCCTGGTTCCTCCCTCCTACCGCCCGCATCTACAATGCAAAGGGAGAGTACAATCCCAGCCCCCGCAACAGCGTCACCGACAGCCATGTGGGTATTATCAATGAGGCCACTGAATACAAGTACCTGACCAATAAGTTTACCATCTCCCAGGCCTTCACTCTGTATTTTACCCCTTGGTTGAATCTGAAAGTGAACGGCAGTTGGTATTATATTGACACTTTCTACGAGTTATTCCGTCACGATTACCTCTACGGACCCAACCTGACGTCCAAGACCCGTACCAGCTCCAATGAGTATACCAATCAGCTCCGGCAGACTTACAACGCCATTCTGAATTTCAACAAGACGTTTGCCGACAAGCATAACACCTCCGCCATGCTGGGTATGGAGTATGTGGACGACTGGTACTTCGGATTCAGCGCAGAAGGTAAGAATGCCCCTACCGATGAATTCCAGGATTTGGTTCTAACCCGTATCGTGGACGAAGATGGCAACCCTGTTTCCGAGCGGGATATCGACTCCTGGCACAATGGAAACCGTGTACTTTCCTACTTTGGTAAATTCGATTACGACTACGATTCCAAATATCTGTTCTCTGCTGTATTCCGTTATGACGGTTATTCCCGTCTGGCCAAAGAAAACCGCTGGGGCTTCTTCCCGGGCGTTTCTGCAGGTTGGGTGCTCTCCAAGGAAGACTTTATGGCTCCCACCCGCGATGTTATCTCCTTCGCCAAGTTGCGCGCTTCCTATGGCGCCAACGGTGTATTGGCCAGTTCTATCGGCAACTACACCGTACAGGGAGCTTATGGCAGCACTACTTCCTATGCCGGCGGTACCGCCAACGTGCTCACCACGCTGCCCAATGCCGGTCTGGTCTGGGAAAAATCATGGACAGCTGAAGGCGGTCTGGATATCAGCTTCTTCCAGAACCGTTTGAATCTGAACCTGACCTATTACAACCGTGTTGTGTCTGACAAGATTGCCAGTATCACTACTCCTTCTCATTCCGGTATCACCTCCTTCACTTCCAATAACGGTTCGCTGCGGAACCAGGGTGTGGAAATCGAACTCTCTGCCAAGATTTTGGATACCAGGGATTTCAAATCCAATCTGCGTCTGACGGCAGCCTACAACAATAATAAGATTCTGAAGCTCCCGGATAACGGTCTGGAGAAAAACCGCCAGAGTGCCACCCAGGTTTATGTCCCCGGTTCCTACAATCCCGACACGGGAGAAAGTGAGCTCATGTGGGTAGGCGGTTATCAGGAAGGACAGACCCCTGGAGACATTTACGGTTTCCTTGCAGAAGGCCTTTTCACGGCAGAAGACCTTGCTGATCCTAAGTATGCCTATTGGCAGGACCGTTCCACCACCTCTACCTTCGGCGTGAGCGCCCCTCCTGTCCTCTACGGACCTGAGGCTTGGAAAGAAGTGATTGCCAACGGTTATCCTACCGCTTCCAATGGCAACCTTACGGCCCTTCCCATCCAGCCCGGTGACGTGAAGTGGAAAGATGTCAACGGTGACGGAATGATTGACGACTATGACAAGGTAAAACTTGGTAATACCGTTCCCAAGTGGACCGGCGGTTTCACCCTGGATTTCTCCTGGAAGGGTCTCACCCTCACCGGCCGCTTCGACTATGCACTCGGTTACAAGATTACCGACCTCGCTTCCCCTCAGATTATGGGTGCTGCACAGGGAACCTTCAACACCATCGGTAATGTGACAGAAATGTATGATCCCGCCACCGGTGCCAACAACGGCAGGTATGGTCAGTACATCTGGGCCGACCAGCTTGGTAAGCGTAACATCTGCCGGGCCTGGAGTTCCATCTTCACTTATGAGGGCTCTTATCTCTGCGCCCGTGAAATCACTCTTTCTTATTCTATCCCTAAGAATATTCTCAGATATGTGAAGATGGAAAGGGCCAATGTCTTTGTTACAGGCCAGAATCTGGGTTACCTCACCAAGGCAGGTATGCTCGGTTCTCCTGAATACGGTGCAAGCTACTGGGGTGTTTATACGCTTCCCAGAACCTTCATCGTTGGTGCCAATATCACTTTCTAATTGCTGCAAGATATGAAAAAGATATATTCTATCCTTCTGTTTGCCGGAATGCTGGCACTTTCTTCCTGCAGTCTGGATATGGCTCCGGTAGATTACAATGCGGCCGGAAACTTCTGGACCAGCGAAGCCAAGGTACAGACCTTCTATAACGGCTTGCTCACTCAGTTGCGTAGTGACTACACATCTCCGCTCGTCCTGGGTGAATTCCGTGGAAACACCCTCAAGACAGGCTCCTCTATCGAGAACGTGGGCCAACTCTATGATGCCCTCACCATGAACAATCCCATTGATAAGGACAATCCTCAAACATCCAACTGGAATAGCTATTACAGTCGTATCCTGCAGGTCAACGACCTGATTGACCATCTGGAGAAGGGATGCGAGTTCATGGACGATGCAACCCGCAATCTCTACCGCGGCCGCGCTTACGGCCTCAGAGCCTATTACTATTTCATGCTGTACCGCACATACGGCGGCGTTCCCCTTGAGGAAACCGTTAAGGTGGCTTCCGGCTCGGTAGATGTCAATAATCTTTACCTGGCCCGCAGTACTGCAGAAGAAACGCTCGCTTTTATCAAGGAAGACCTTGCCCGTAGTGAGGCCGGTTATGGTGCCAACCACGAATTGTCCCGTACCGGCTGGAGCTATTATGCAACGGAAATGCTGAAAGCCCGCGTGTATTTGTGGTCTGCTAAGGTAACCACCCGTTTTGCCGACAAGAGCGGCGCAGAAACAGGCACACATACAGCAACAGGCAGTACTCAGGAACTGGAAACAGCCAAAGAGGCCCTTTTGAATATCTATAACAGCCGTCAATTCTCTTTGGAAGAGAACTTTGCGAATATTTTTGCCTATTCCAATAAGGCCGGAAAGGAAATCATTTTGGCCAACCATTTTGATTACACCGAAGTTACAAACACCTTCCTGGGATGGTTCTCCTATCAGGCCGCCATCTGGTGCAATTCCTTCTACGACGAAGACGGAAACCTGCTGGGCGACCCTCTGGAACTCTGTGGAACCGGTACTCACCGTGTGGAATATACGGAGGCGTTCGTAAAGTCGTTTGACAAGGCCGATGCCCGCCGTGCGGCTACTTTCCACGAGTGCTACTCGGCAGCGGGTGTATTCGGCTCTGCCATGATTAAATACATGGGACACCGTGACGGCGATGTCCGCTATGCCGACTCGGATATGATTCTGATGCGCTATGCCGATGTCCTGCTGAGCCTGGCCGAAGTGGAGAATGCCCTCGGCAACTATGGCAATATCGCAGAATATGTGAATCCCATCCGCGAGCGTGCCTACGGCGTAAGCTATACGGCTTTCACTCCCGGCACTTTCGCCGAAAACGAACTTGCCGTCCTCAAGGAACGTGACAAGGAGTTTGTAGCTGAGGGAACTCGCTGGTTCGACCTCATCCGCATGCAAGACGCTTCCAAACAGCCTCTCGTATTCTCTGCCGATGCTTCCTATGAGGCTTCTCCTGTACTCACTCCAGCTGAAACCCATAAACTTCTGTGGCCTATCGATGCCGCTGTTCTGGCTGGTGACGACCTCATTGCCCAGACTTATGGCTATTAATCAAAAAAGAAGACTGTCTTATGAATAAGAATATCATTCGTATCCTGACTGTTTCTTTATGTGTATTCGGCCTCTTTTCTTCCTGTGTGAAAGAAAAGAATCCGTATGCAAATGAGGCAACACCGGATTTAACCATTGCGGCGCAATCCTCTTCTTTTGAACTGGATCAGGCCGACTTAGAGCTGAATCTTTCCCAGTTCGTCCACAAAGACCTTGTGATTGAGTTTGATGTGAAGGGAGTCGATCGCGGTGCGCTGGACCTTCCTGAGTCATACTCTTTCCCCGCCGGTACTGTCAAACAAACACTGCACATCAATGCTTTTTCGGCCAATTTGGACCCGGACGAATACAATGTGGTGATAACTCCTGTTTCCGAGATGGCGAAGGTGGTTTCGTCGCCAATCACACTGGCCCTTTCCGTCAAGGATCTGGCATATGTGAACCTGAGCATGACTCCTTTCGATGACGACAAGAAGTCCATTGTAACCATCTCTCTGAGCCGCAGGGTTTCCGAGGACATCACACTGCCCATAAAGGTGGATGGTACGCCTTCGGATGGCCTTGCCCTGCTTCCGGAAAGTGCCATAACGTATGAGAAATCCATTAAGATTCCGGCTGGTGAGACCGTAGCCAGGGCAGAGGTGGCACTGGACTTAGACAGCATCGATCCCGGTCTGTATGAATTCATCTATGAGATTGGCTCATACAGTGCCAAGGTGCAGGCCGGAGCTAACGCCGTTCTCCGTCAGGCCGTACGCGCCGGTATTGCCCTTAACCGTCATGCATGGCATGATGATTATTGGGATTTCTATAATGGCAAGATGTACACTTATGGTGGCCTCGGAAGTGGCATTTCCCGCCTGGCAGCCTATTGCTTCAAGAAGACGGAGATGCCTGACCTGGATGACAAGGATGCTCTTATTGAGTTTTTCTCCAAGCTGGGAGAGAGCCTGACTGTGGACAATACCTGGGCGGCTCCGGCTACTGTTTCGGATTACATCTGGTTCCCGGCCAGCATAGCTCCCGACAACAAGGCCAAGACCTATTACTTCCTCATGATTGGCCTGGACGATAAGTGCCGTCCTACCGGAGATTATGACTACTTCGAGTACATCAATGAAGACGGCCTGGATTTGGTCAAGACATCATGGCGCTTCATCTATTACTATGACTGGTACTATGTCTATCAAACCGGTGTAAAATTCGGTTTCTATACGGTCCCTGGAGACTATGATATGACGGATGAACTTGCTGTTACTAAAATTCTCAAACAGTATGAGTCTGAGTTGAAGGCAGCAGGGACTCCTACCTTCCGTGGAGGAGGTACAACAACGGCCGAGTATGCTTGTTTCGAATTGAGTGCTGCCAATTACACCAGTGCTCCTTATTACAGCTGGAACGGTGAGGAGTCTTCTACTGACAGCTATCACGCCATCATGATTGGCGTGGAGGCCGACGGCACCGTCACGGGAGAATACAATTATCTCACATTTGACTGGAACTAATGAACAGAGTATCCATCTTTATTCTGGTAGCAGGAATCCTTCTGGCGGCATGCCAGAAGGATCCGGCTTCCGGAGGCGGGGATGCCAAAGGCATTACCGTAAAGCTTACAGTCTCTCCGTCTTCTCCCAGGACCGCTTGGGAGTCCGGCGATAAAGTCCGTATGTTTACAACTCCCGCTGACGGCGCTGTGAGCTATGTTGCCCTATCGACAACATCGTCAGGTCCAAGCGCATCGTTTACTACGTCTTCTACAGTCAAGACTGGTTCGCACTATCGTTTCGTTTTTCCGGATGCTAAAGCTGATGTAGTGGCTTCTGCCTCCTCTGTATTCGCTTCTGTTCCGGCAAAGCAGACGGCCTATCCCGGATCGGCCGATCCCGCCGCCTGCATTCTGGTCGGACAAACGGACGATCTCAAGAAAGAGGTATCCATGATTCCGGCCCCTGCGCTACTTAAGTTCACCCTTTCGGGCGAAGGCGCTTCTGAGGTCAAGAAGATGGAAATTACCTCCATGGACGGGTACATCCTGGCGGGCGATATCGCCTGGGAGCTTGATATTAACAGCTCCGTGTATCCTAAGGTGCACCACAATAGTGTCCGTAACCGGGAGCAGCCTTCTTCCACGATCACTCTCTCGGGAACATTTGAGGCAGGAAAGACTTATTACGTTTCTGTTGTTCCCGGCGCTTCCACTTCCGGCCTTACCCTGAATGTATCGGATGCGGAAGGCAGAACCCAGACCCTTGAGATAGCAGAGCAACTGCGCTTTATCCCGGGCACCCCTTGTGACCTGAAAACTGTCACGGTAGAGGAATTTGTCGGTGTAAGCGACTTTGCGCCTCGTTTTGTCTACACCAAGGAGGGCGTGAAGCCTTACGTGTTCGTTTTCATGTCGGACGGCTTTACCGAATCCGAGCGGGATAAGTATACAACTGCTGCCCAGCAGGCTATTGACTACATCTTCTCCGTCCAGCCTTACAAGGGGCTGAAAGAGTATTTTAGTGCCTATATCTGCTGGACGCCGTCCGAAACCTCTGGCGTAGGAAAACGCTGGAATACTACTTATTCCGGTTCCGGCATGTCCGCCATGATGGCAACCTATGGACAGGATGGAAGAAACACCATTTATGAATATGTTGGTGAGCGTTGCCCGGAAGTCCTTGACAAGGTAACTTCCCTGAATAATGTGGGCATTTTCATGCTCAACAACAACACCAGCTATATCCGTCCGGTCTGCGACTGGGAGAGCAGTGGCCGCTTTGTTACGCCGGTAGGTCTTATCCCCAATACGTCCAGTGGCTATTCCCAGTGGTGCTACGGAGGTACCTGGAAAAACTATGATTACCGGGACGGCGTCCGTCATGATCTCTCTCAGGAAGAGCTGATAGCCCTTGGATATGCTTCCAATGGCCGCAGAAACGGTGATTTCCGGGAAGAGTGCCTGCACGAAGGAGCCGGCCACGGTTTTGGAAGGCTGGGAGACGAGTACTGGACAGAAGGTAATAAAGCGGCAGCCGGTTATACCGGGCTGGATTATTACCATAATTCCACGCTCCCTACCATGCTCAACATTTCTGCAAACTCTTCGAATCTTCCTTGGGCTGTATTGAACAACATGCGCGACGAACTCATCAAGAAGGATGCACGCTATGCTCGTATCGGCACATATGAAGGCGCTTACGGTTATGAAACCGGTATCTGGCGTGCAGAGCAGGTGAGCGTCATGATGGATAACCGTCCGTACTTCTCCACCTGGGAGCGTGCGCTTATCTACATGCGCCTGATGCGTTCCAGCGGTGAAAATTCCCAGTTTGATGTGCGCAATGAGGCGGATTTGAAGAAGTTCCTTGAGTTTGACGTCGCTAACGAAGGTATCAAAGATTCCACTCGCGACAAATAGGATCTTCCGTTTCTAAACCATGAAAAGACTTATTACGCTAATATCGGTGCTGGGCGGAATGCTTCTCTTGTTCTCGTGTCAGAAAAGCGAAGATGCAACCCGAGAACAGGTGCATGCTTTCGTCGAGAATCTCCAGTCTGGGAACAGGAATTTTCTCATTTCCTTCTCTGAAGAATGCGGTTTCACAGCGAACTCCATTCCTTATTTTTTGGAATATGCCGAGGATGAAACGATGGTATTTGCCCAAGCTTCTGCATTATCATCCACTGCAGGATATGTTCCTCTGGGATTGGAAGTGCTTTGGTATGTGGAAAGTATCCGGACCGGCGGAAATGATAAGATTGGTGGACTGGTTTCCCTGTATCCTGCCATCATATTGAATGATGAACGGCTGGGAGGAGAGGCATCTGTCTCTGTATTGCCGGAACTTGCCGGCTACTACAAGTCCTGGTGGAAACGGTACGGGAACAATCCTCAATCGGCCGTGCTGCACAATCCCTTGGAAGGCACCCCCTATCATTGGTAAAGCGTAATCTGATTGCTTATGAGCCCTGGAAGTCCGAACTTCCGGGGCTTTTTCTGTAGAGAAATCCTTTAAAACGTAAAAATCTACCATCTGGTCACTGTAAAACCACACGATTTTTCAAAGGGCTCTTGACAAACCGCTTTTCTTGGTATATGTTTGCGGTGGTTGTTGGCGCCCCTCCAACCGCGTTCATCGACATATCGGCACAATCAGAAAATAATTGTACTTTTGCGACGTGCAATCTTCTAAGCCCCTTGAGAAAGGGCACTCTAAAGATGAAAGCAAGAGTACTGTTCATTTGAGCGGTGCTCTTACTTTTTTATAGTCAGACACAAGAAAAACGGATGATGTAGTTCTGTTATTCCAATCCAGTGGTTTATGCTAATAATCCGTTACATTCCCAACAGTAGTGCCGGGGCAATGCCTAAGGTTGCGCAGAGCCGCCGTGCAACGCGAAGTGTTGGCTCTGCCCGGCCGGTTACGTAATCGTTGATGCGGGAAGGGCTCACGCCAATTTCCTGAGCAAGTTGTTTCTGGCTTATGCCTTTTTCTTCAAGCGATAGCTGAATAAGCTGGGCAGTAGTGGGCTTCCCTATAGGATAATGGACTTTCTCATAGGCAATTACAGCATCGGACATAATGGCCAGTTCAATGGCTGAAGGGTCAGATGCGGGTGTGTCTTCTCCCACCAGCGGAAGAAGTTCCTCAATGCGATGTAGCGCATATTCGTATCTCATTTTATCCAAATCCTGTTTCATATTTTTGAAGCATCGATTAAATCATACTCTTTATGCGTTCCAACGAAGCGTATAAACACATACCCCATCAGAAACTTTACTACTACCACCAAACGGTACTTATTTCCACGGATGTTGAATACATAATGCTGGTTGCCCACGGCGTCCACATCCCCGAAGTCGGCCTTCATTTCTGAAAAACTATGCCACTGGGCGTCTTCTGTAATCTCATACCCTCTTTCTAACGCCGCCTGGGCATCTTCCCTCCCGGGAGTTTCGTAAAACTCTCTCAATTTCTTATGTGAAACAACCCTCATACCTAATCTTTTTGCAAAGATAGACACAAAATCTGAAAATCAAAATTTCTAAGTCGTTTTGTTTTGAAATTCAATAATCATGGTGTCTTTGTGACTATCATTATCCTAAATAACCCTGGTCCTGTTGCTTTCATCGGCAAAATTTTGTATCTTGCCAAAAGTATGAAAGCGCTTGTCTTCTTCCTGTTTGCCTTGCTGGTTTCCTGCGCTCCTGAGAGCGCCGCTCCGGCACTGCTTCCGCTTCCCAAGGAAGTGCGGATGGAGGGCGGTTGGGTAAAAGCTGCGGAGCCGGAAGTGGTGTGGGTGGACAGCATTCCCGGGGCCCGGCTCAATGCCGACGAGGCTTATCGCCTTACGGTGGGGCGCTCCGGCATCAAGGTGGAGGCCGTCACGGAAAAAGGCCGATGGAATGCCCTCCAGACCCTTTCCCAGTTAACGCAAAACGGCAAGGTGCCCCGCTGCACCGTCACGGACTGGCCTTCCTTCCGCGTGCGGGGCTGGATGATGGATGTGGGCCGCACGTACATTTCCCTGGAAGAAATATACCGGGAGGTGGAGGTTTTCTCCCATTTCAAACTCAATGTTTTCCATCTGCACCTCACGGAAAACGAAGCCTGGCGCCTGGAGAGCAAGAAGTATCCCCAGCTGAATGCTCCGGAATCCATGTCCCGCCAGCCGGGGCTTTTCTATACGCAGGAGCAGATGCGTGCCCTGGACGCCTATTGCCGTGAGCGGGGCGTTACCCTGGTGCCGGAACTGGACATGCCGGGACACAGCCGCGCCTTTGAGCAAACCTTCGGTTTTGGCATGCAAACCCCTGAAGGACTGGCCGTTGTGAAAGACCTGCTGGCCGAGCTTATGGACGTATTCTCCTCCGAGTACATTCATGTGGGCACGGATGAAGTGCAGTTTACCATGCCCTCTTTTGTGCCGGAAGTGGTGGCTTTTGTACGCTCGCGGGGCCGCAAGGCCATTTCCTGGAATCCGGGCTGGCAGTACGCCCCCGGAGAAATTGACGCCACCCAGCTCTGGAGCTACCGGGGCAAGGCGCAGAGAGGCATTCCGGCCGTAGACTGCCGCCTTCATTATGTGAACCATTTCGACCTTTTCGGGGACATTGTGGGCCTGCACACCAGCCGCATCTACCGCTCCGATGAAGGCTCCCCGGACCTGGCCGGCTCCATTGTGGCCCTTTGGAACGACCGCTATATTGAAAGCGAAGCGGAGATTATCCGCAGCAACAATCTCTATGTGGCTGCCCTGGCCCTGGCCGACCGGGCCTGGCGGGGCGGGGGATACCAGTACTTTGACGATTTTGGCACCCTCCTTCCGGAGGAGGGCCCTGCCCGGGAAGACTTCCTGGACTTTGAAGGAAGGATGCTTCCGTACCTGGAAGAGCTTCCTACCGGCTATGTTCGGCAGGGAATGGCCCATTGGGCCCTTTCGCCGGTATACCCCAATGGAGGGGATTTGGAGGCCGTTTTCCCGCCGGAGAAAGGGGCGTGGGAAACGGAACGGATGGTTTCCGGCAGCGGCATTTACCTCAGGCATGTCTGGGGACCTTCCATTGTTGCGGGCGTGTATCCGGAGCCGAAGCCGAACAGCACGGTTTACGCCCGTGCACGGGTGTACAGTGAGGTTTCCCAGGAAGTGGGGCTGCTTTTTGAAACCCAGAACCACAGCCGATCGGAGCGGGACTGGGAAGTGCCTGAAGGCCAGTGGGATTACAGGCACAGCCGCCTCTGGCTCAATGGGGAGGAGCTGCTTCCGCCCGCCCGCACCGTCCGCTTGCAAAAGGGCTGGAACGAAGTGCTGGTGAAACTTCCCGTGGGGGCCTTTTCCACCCCCGAAACCCGCCTGGTGAAATGGATGTTCACCTGCGCCTTTACCACCCCGGACGGCCGCCATGCGGCTGAACTCAAGTACGAAACTAACTTCTAAATAACACTATGCTCACCCCAATTATTGCTTTTCTTCTGAGTGCGACGCTCCAGGTGCATCACTGGCAAGTGCCGGTGGTGATGGATAAGGACGTGGCCGTGGCGGAAGTCACCCTTCCGGACGGCGCTGCGCCCCTCTGGAGCATCAAGGCTTCCGGCCTTCCGTGTGACGCCCTTCGCGGCGCGTATGTGCGGGACGGACTTCTTTATGTGAGTATCAACGCCGCCAAGGTGCAGGACCTTACCAAGCCTTTTACCCTCAAAGTGAAGGCCAAGGGCTATACCGTAGAGGAAAGCGGCGCCCTGGAGCACAGGCTGGCCGTGAAAGTGCGCTCGGCGGGCGATGATGCCGTTGCCGCCTACCGCATCCCGGGCCTGGTCACTTCCAAGCAGGGCACGCTCATCGCCACCTACGACATCCGCCACAACAATTCCCGGGACCTGCAGGAAGACGTGGACGTGGGCATCAGCCGCTCCACCGACGGCGGCCTCACCTGGGGGCCCATGATTGTGGCCATGGACATGGGCGAATACGGCGGCCTGCCTGAGAACGTGAACGGTATCGGCGACCCTTGCATCCTGGTGGACGAGGTTACCGGCGACATCCTTCTCTTTGCCGCCTGGGCCCATGGCGGAACGGCCGGAAAAGCGGCCTGGTGGACTGCCGGAAACGGTTTTGAGCCGGAGTCCACACCCCAGCTCATGATGGTGCGCTCTACCGACGACGGCCTCACGTGGAGCCAGCCCGTGAACCTGACCCGCCAAATCAAACGTCAGGAGTGGAATTTCACTTTCCAGGGCCCCGGACGCGCCATTACCATGGCCGACGGCACCCTGGTGGTCCCTTTCCAGCACCAGGAAGCCAACCGTACCCCTGCCGCCGGTATCATGTACTCCAAGGACCGCGGTGCCACCTGGCAGGTGCACGAATATGCCAAGATTAATACCACCGAGTCGCAGGTGGTGGAAGTGGAGCCCGGCGTGCTGATGCTGAACATGCGCGACAACCGCGGCACCGGCCGTGCCGTGTATGTGACAAAGGATATGGGAGAGACCTGGGAACCGCATGTTTCGGATGCTACCCTGGTGGAACCCGTGTGCATGGCCAGCCTTATCAAGTACGGCAACTTGCTCCTTTTCTCCAATCCGTCCCATCCCAAAGACCGCAAGGACATTACCCTCCAAATCAGTGAGGACGGCGGCGTAACCTGGACCCGGCGCCTTCTTCTGGACGAAGGCCACGGCTGGGGCTATTCCTGCCTTACCCTGATTGACAAAGACACCGTGGGCATCCTTTACGAAAGCTCCCAGGCCCACATGACCTTCCAGGCCGTTAAACTCAGTGACATCCGTTAACCTATGGCAAACGAAAAAATACAGAAAATCTATCCTTGGATAGTGGTGGGCCTGCTCTCGGTAGTGGCCTTCCTCAATTATCTGGACCGCCAGATGCTCTCTACCATGCAAACGGCCATCGGGGCCGATATTGCCGAGCTCCGGCAGGCCCAGAATTTCGGCCGTCTCATGGCCATCTTCCTCTGGGTGTATGCCCTTGTGAGCCCCTTCGCCGGCAGCATCGCCGACCGCCTGAGCCGCAAATGGCTCATCGTGGGCTCCCTGGGCGTGTGGTCGCTGGTAACCCTCCTGATGGGCCACTGTGAGACCTTCTCCCAGATGTACTGGCTCCGCGGCCTCATGGGCGTGAGCGAAGCCCTGTACATCCCCTCCAGCCTTTCCCTCATTGCCGATTACCACGCCGGCAAGAGCCGTTCCCTGGCCGTGGGCCTGCACATGACGGGCCTTTACCTGGGACAGGCTGTGGGCGGTTTCGGGGCCATTTTTGCATCGGCCCTCAGCTGGAGAATGACCTTCCACTGGTTTGGCATCATCGGCGTGCTGTATGCCGTGGTGCTCATGTTCTGCCTCAAGGAGAAGCGCCAGGCGGCTGCTGTGGCATCCGGCTCTGCTTGTCATTCTGAGCGCAGCGAAGAATCTCTTTCTATCTTCAAATCCTTTGGCCTCATTTTCTCCAACATCGCCTTCTGGGTCATCCTCTTCTTCTTCGCTTCCACCTCGCTCCCCGGCTGGGCCACCAAGAACTGGCTGCCCACGCTTTTTGCCCAGCACATTGACGGCGGCATGGCCGTGGCGGGGCCCGTTGCTACCATCACCATTGCGCTGTCCTCCTTCATCGGTGTCATGGTGGGCGGCCCGCTGTCCGACCGCTGGGTAAAGAAAAACCTCAAGGGACGTGTCTATACCAGCGCCATCGGCCTTGCTATGATGATCCCTGCACTGGTGCTCATGGGCCTTGGCAAGGGCCTGGTGCCGGCCGTGGCTTCCGGGCTTATCTTCGGCCTGGGCTACGGGATGTTCGACACCAACAACATGCCCATCCTGTGCCAGTTTGTGCCGGGACGCCTGCGGGCAACGGCCTACGGCTTTATGAATATGGTGGGAGTGGCCATGGGTGCCCTCTGCACCACGCTGCTGGGTAAAATCCCCAACCTGGGGCTCTCTTTCGCCATCCTCGGCGGCGTCACCGCCCTGGCCCTGGTGCTCCAGCTCACTGTTCTCCGTCCCACCACCGACGACATGCAATAACCACAAATCATATGAAAACACGTATTATCCTTCTAACCTGTGCCGCCCTGGCACTCTTTTCCTGCAAGCAGGCCCAGCAGGGCCCCATCAAACTTCCTGTCCCTGAGCGTGAAGCGGGCCAGACGGACATGCTTCAGTTTGCCGCCGACCCCATTGCCGATGTCGGTATTGGCGTAGTGGGCCTTGGCATGCGCGGCGGAGATGCCGTCCAGCGCCTCACCTTTGTGCCCGGCTGCCATGTGGCCGCTGTCTGCGACGTAGAAACCGACCGGGCCGAAAAGAGCCTGGCGTACCTTCAGGGCAAAGGCCTCACCGCCAATATTTACAGCGGGGAAGAGCTTTCCTACCAGGCCCTCTGCGAAGATCCTTCCGTGGACCTGGTGTACATTTGCACCGACTGGATTCACCACGTTCCGGTGGCCCTGTATGCCATGGAACACGGCAAGCACGTGGCCATTGAGGTTCCCTCGGCCGAAACCCTGGAGGCCTGCTGGGACCTGGTGAACACCTCTGAGCGTACCCGCAAGCACTGCCTTATCCTGGAGAACTGCTGCTACGACTTCTTTGAGATGACGGCCCTCACCATGGCCCAGCAGGGCGTTTTTGGTGAGATTATCCATGCCGAAGGGGCCTACAACCACAACCTTGACCCCTTCTGGAAGCAATACTGGGACAATTGGCGCCTGGACTTCAACAGCAAGTTCCGCGGCGACCTGTATCCCACCCACGGTTTTGGCCCCGTGTGCCAGGCCCTGAACATTCACCGCGGCGACCGTCTTACCACCCTGGTGGCCATGGACACCGATCCTTTCAACGGTCCCAAGCACGCCAAGGCCGCCGGTATGGAAGACAAGCCTTTTGCCAACGGTGACGTTACCATGACCATGCTGCGCACAGAGAAGGGCAAGACCATTCTCATTGAGCATGACGTACTTACGCCCCGTCCTTACAACCGCATGTACCAATTGGTGGGTACCGACGGCTATGCCGGCAAGTATCCCGTGGAGGAAGTTTGCCTGCGTCCCGAAGGCGCCGAGAACGTGAACTACCAGAACCTGGGCTATGAGAAGGTGTATCGCGGACAGAGCCTGGAAGAACTGATGGCCCAGTACCGCAATCCCATCCTTACCCCGGAGCTGGAGGCCCTGGCCAAGGAAGTGGGCGGTCACGGCGGCATGGACTTCATCATGGACTACCGCATGGTGTACTGCCTGAACAACGGCCTGCCGCTGGACATGGACGTGTACGACCTGGCCGAATGGTGCTGCGTCACGGAACTGTCCCGTATCTCCCTGGAGAACGGCTGCGCACCCGTGGAAGTGCCCGACTTCACCCGCGGCGCCTGGAACCGCATCAACGGATTCTCTTACGCTTTTGCTGAGTAATGGATACACTGCACATTGCACAGGCTTTTGATATCCAGGGCAACATCCTGGATATCAAGCCATTGGGAAACGGGCTTATCAACGACACCTTCAAAGTGGTCACGGACGGCCCCGACGACTATGTGCTCCAGCGCATCAACACGGCCATTTTCAAGGACGTGGAGCTGCTGCAGCACAATATTGAGTGTGCCACGGCGCATATCCGCAGCAAAGGGGAGCTCACGCTTAATTTTATCCCTTGCAAGGCCACGGGCAAAACCTATTGGACCGACGGCGAAAGCCACTGGCGGGTTTCCGTGTTCATCAAGGACGCCTTCACCTACGAAACCGTGAATCCGGAGTACTCCTACTATTGCGGCAAGGCTTTCGGCCATTTTGAAGCGCTGCTCGCCGACATTCCCGACACCCTGGGCGAAACCATCCCGGACTTCCACAACATGGAACTCCGTGCCCGCCAGCTGCGCGAGGCCGTGAAGGCCGATGCTGCCGGACGCATGGCCCAGCCCGAAGTGCAGGCCATCCTCAAGGACCTCCTTCCCTTCGGGGAGGAGATGTGCAAGGCGGAGCGCCTGTACCGGGAGGGTGTGCTTCCCAAACGCATCTGCCACTGCGACACCAAGGTGAACAACATGATGTTTGACGCTTCTGGTAATATCCTCTGTGTCATTGACTTGGATACCCTGATGCCGTCCTTCGTGTTCTCCGACTTCGGGGATTTCCTGCGCACCGCGGCCAATACCGTGGCCGAGGACGATCCTGCCGTAGAGAAGGTGGATTTCCGGATGGACATCTTCGAGGCCTTCACCAAAGGCTATCTGGAAAGCGCCAAGGTGTTCCTCACCCCCATCGAGGTGGAGAACCTGCCCTATGCCGCCTGCCTCTTCCCGTACATGCAGGCCGTAAGGTTCTTTGCCGATTATATCAACGGCGACACGTACTACAAGATCAAGTACCCGGAGCACAACCTGGTACGCACCCGCAACCAGGTGGCCCTCTTCCACGCCGCCCTCCAAAAAGTGCCCGCCATGAAAACGTTTATAGCTTCCGTGAAGGAATAAAGGCCATCAGAAGCCCAATGAGTGAAACGCCTGCCACTGTGAGCAGCACATCGGAAAGATGGAGCTCCACAGGGTAGGCGTTAACGATGAAGTTCCCCGGCATGGGAACCAGGCCGAAACGCCCTTGCAGCCACACCAGCAGGCAGCCCAGCACCAGGCCGATGCCCATGCCCAAAAGGCAGGTGAGGAAGCCTTCCAGCACGAAGATGCGGCGGATCAGGCCGTGGGAGGCGCCCAGGGAGCGGAGCGTTTCCCGGTCTCCTTCTTTCTCGATGACCAGCATCTTGAGGGAACTGTAGATATTGAAGGCCACCAGCAGCACCACAAAGATAAGGATGAGGTAAATGGCCAGCTTTTCATAGCGCATCATGCGGTACAGGGAGGCGTCCTGCTCGTAACGGTTCAAGACCTTGAATCCGGGCCCCAAGCGTTCTGCAAGGACTTTTTGTACGGCCTCAGTGCTGCCCGGCGCCGTCCAGACTTCTACGGCCGACACCTCTTTCTCGTACTCCAGCAGATCCCTCAGCACTTCTATGGGAACCAGCAGCAGTTTGGCGTCCAGTTCGGCATTTACGGACACCACGCCCGAAGTTTGCACTTTCACGCTGCGGAGCGAAGCGGCCGGATTGGACAGGGACACCGCTGCTGTGCGGGAAGGGTAGTGGATTTGCAGCGGCGTTACAAAGCGGGGATTCAGGCCCAGGGAGTAGGCCAGGCCGGACCCGGCAATGGCCTGGGGGAGCGATCCCTTGTGGAGCGCCCAGGTGCCGTCAATGAGGTGCTCTTGGAGCTGCGATTCTTCTTCGGCCACGCTGTCCAGGCCTTTCACACGGGCCAGGCTCTGGCGGCCTTCATAAGAGAGGAAAACCTGCTCCTCCAGGGTGCTGGACAGGCGCACAATCTCATCGGCCTCCAGCGCCCAGTCAAAGGCGGGCCCTTCCGGAACAAAGACTTTTCCGCTGGCGGGGCGCACTGTTAAATCGGCCCCGGCATCGGCCAAAGAACCGGCTACCAGGGCGTTAAAACCGTTGAAAACGGAGAGGATAATAATGAGGGCCGCCGTGCCGATGGCCATGCCCGCAGCCCCTATCCCCGAAATCATGTTAATGACATTGTACGATTTCTTGGCGAACAGGTAGCGGAAGGCAATCTTCAGCGGCAGGCTCACTTTTTCAGAAGTTCATCGATATGCTCTGCATAATCCAGGGAGGTATCCAGGAGGAACACCAGCTCCGGTACAATGCGGAACTGTTTGGCCACCAGGTGCCCCAGTTCGCCGCGGAGCGCTTTGTTGTTTTCCTGCAGGAGCTGCATCACGGGCCCTTGCTTCTCCGAAGGGAAAATGCTCACGAACACCTTGGCAACGGACAGGTCCGGGCTCACCCGCACCTCGCTCACCGTTACCATGGCGCCCCCGAAGGCCCCCATGCCCTTGGCGCGGATAATCTCCGCCAGGTCTTTCTGTATTTCACGTCCCACCTTCAGCTGGCGGGTACTTGCCGGTTTTTCCATTATTTTACGTTGATAATGAAATAGTTCTTCTTGCCCTTCTGGGCCAGGATGTAGTGACCGTTCACAATATCGGCCTCCGTGACCTCGGCGGCAATGTCCGTCACCTTGTCCTTGTTGATGGCAATGCCATTGCCCTGGACCATCTTGCGGGCTTCGCCCTTGGAAGGGAGGATGGCGGTTTTCACGGCCAGAAGGTCCAGGATGTTGCAGGGAAGGTCGGCTTTCTGGATGTCGAAGGACGGCACGTCACCGAAAACGGAGAGGAAGGTGCGCTCGTCCAGCTTGCGAAGGGCCTCGGAATTGCCGCTGAAGAGCATCTGGGAGGCGGCTACGGCGTTGTCGTAGGCATCGCGTCCGTGGCACATCACAGTCACTTCGCGGGCCAGCACCTTCTGCAGTTTGCGCTGTCCGGGGTCCTGGCGGTGCTCCTCGATGAGGGCCTCAATGGTCTCGCGGTCCAGGAGGGTGAAAATCTTGATGTAGCTCTCGGCGTCGTTATCGGCCACATTGAGCCAGAACTGGTAGAACTCGTAGGGGGAGGTGCGCTCTGCATCCAACCAGATGTTGCCTTTTTCGGTTTTGCCGAATTTGGTGCCGTCGGCCTTGCGGATGAGGGGGCAGGTGAGGGCGAAGGCCTCCCCGCCGTCCATGCGGCGGATGAGCTCCGTGCCGGTGGTGATGTTGCCCCACTGGTCACTGCCGCCCAGCTGCAGCACGCAGCCCTTGTGCTTCCACAGCCAGTAAAAATCGTAGCCCTGCATGAGCTGGTAGCTGAATTCGGTGAAGGACATGCCCTCCGAGGAATCCCTGGAGAGGCGCTTTTTCACGGAATCCTTGGCCATCATGTAGTTCACGGTGATGTGCTTGCCAATGTCCCGGATGAAATTGATAAAACTGTAGTCTTTCATCCAGTCGTAGTTGTTCACCAGTTCGGCTTTGTTGGGGGCGTCGGAGTCAAAGTCCAGGAAACGGGAGAGCTGCGCTTTGATTGAGGCTACGTTATGGTTGAGGGTGGCTTCGTCCAGAAGGTTGCGCTCTGCGCTTTTCATGGAAGGGTCTCCAATCATGCCGGTGGCACCGCCCACCAGGGCGTAGGGCTTGTGGCCGCAGCTTTGGAAATGTTTGAGAATCATCACGCTCACCAGATGGCCGATGTGCAGGGAATCGGCCGTGGGGTCAATGCCTACGTAGGCGGCCTGGGGGCCTTCCATCAGTTTTTCTTCCGTTCCGGGCATGATATCCTGGATCATGCCGCGCCACTTGAGTTCTTGAACAAAATTTTTCATTGATATACAGTTACAACATGCAAAGATAACCAATTTTTTGCGTACTTTTGTAGTTATGAAAAGATTCTTGGTACTCCTGGCGGCCTCCCTGGTCGCTTTAGCCGCCTGCTCACGCTATGAGTCCGTGAAGGACGATCCTATGCAGGTGCAAATTTACACCCTCAAAAACGGGCTCAAGGTTTATATGTCCGTCAATAAGGACGAACCCCGCATCCAGACCTATGTGGCCGTGCGGGTGGGCGGAAAGGACGACCCGGCCGACAACACCGGCCTGGCCCATTACCTGGAACATATGATGTTCAAGGGAACCCGCCTCCTGGGCACGCAGGATTATGCCGCGGAGCGTCCCCTGCTGGAAGAGATTGAGGCGCTGTTCGAAGAGTACCGCACCCTTACGGAGCCATCGGCCCGCCTGGCGCTGTATCACAAGATAGACTCCGTGAGCTACGAGGCTTCCAAGCTGGCCATTCCCAACGAGTACGACAAACTGATGTCGGTGATTGGCTCCGAGGGCTCCAACGCTTTCACCAGCGAGGACGTGACCTGCTACGTGGAAGAAATCCCTTCCAACCAGGTGGAGAATTGGGCCCGTATCCAGGCCGACCGTTTCATGAACTGCGTTTTCCGCGGTTTCCACACGGAACTGGAGGCGGTGTACGAAGAAAAGAACATGACCCTGGTGGACGACGATGAAAAGGCCGTGGACGCCCTTAACGCCATGCTTTTCCCGCACCATCCCTATGGTACACAGACAGTGATCGGCACGCAGGAGCACCTCAAGAATCCTTCCCTGAAGGCCATCAGGAAGCAGAAGGAAACCTACTATGTGCCCAATAACATGGCCATCTGCCTCAGCGGCGACTTTGACCCGGACCAGATGGTGCGCATCATTGAAAAGTATTTCGGCGTGTGGGCCCCCAATCCGGAGGTGCCGGTGCGGGAAATTGTGCCCGAAAGCCCTGCCGCGCAGCCCCTGGTGGCCGATGTCTGGGGCATGGAGAGTGAGTTTGTGATGATGGGTTGGCGTACGCCCGGCAATGCCTCTGAAGACGCAGGTTACGCTAATCTGGTGAGCCAGATCCTGAGCAACGGCCTGGCCGGTCTGCTGGATTTGGACGTGGTGCAGGAGCAGAAGGTCCTGGATGTGGCGGCCATGCCCTATGAGCGCGCCGACTGGGGACTTTTCCTCCTGGAAGGCTATCCGCAGGAGGGGCAGACCCTGCAGGAAGTGCAGGCCATCCTGCAGGCCGAGGTGGACAAGCTGCGCGCCGGCGATTTCTCCGAAGAGCTGGTGGAGGCCGCCAAGGCCAATTATCGGCTGGCCATGATGAACAGCCTGGAGAGCAACCGCTCCCGCGCCGGCCTCATGATGAATTCCTTTGTGAACGGCATCTCCTGGAAAGACGAGGTTGCCCGCGTAAAACGCACCCAGCAGCTTTCCAAGGCCGATATTGTGGCTTGGGCGCAGGCCAACCTCTGTCCGGAAACCTTTGCCGTGGTGTATAAGCACAACGGCCCGGACCCTTCCATCAAGCGCATCACCGCCCCCAAGATTACGCCCATTGTCACCAACCGCGACAAGCAGAGCGCCTTCCTGCAGGAGATAGCTAATGCTGAAGTAACGCCGCTGGAGCCCGTTTTCGTAGATTTCGAGAAGGATATGACGGTGGACTCCTGCAAAGGGCTGGAACTGCTGTACAAGCACAACGACAAGAATGACATCGGCTATCTTACTTTCTGGTATGATCAAGGGGCCGATGCCAATCCCATGCTCAATCTGGCCATGGATTATGTCCGCTATCTGGGCACGCCTGAGAAGAGCGCCAAGGACATTTCCGTCCAGATGTATTCGCTGGCTTCCAAGTGGTACATGAACGCCAGCAGCAATGTGACCACGCTCTCTATCCAGGGCCTTGGCGAAAACACCGGAAAAATGCTTGCGCTGTGCCGCCACCTCACGGACAACGCCATCCCAGACGAAGAAATTCTGGCCCAGCTGAAGGCCGATTTGATCCGTTCCCGGGCCGATTCTAAGAAGCGTCAAGGGGCTTGCAACGCCGCCCTCCAGCGCTACATGATGTACGGGGCCGATTATATCCGCCAGTCCAATCTGACCAACCAGCAGGTGATGGCCCTGAGCTCGGAAGAGCTCCTGAACTGCCTGCGGGAGTTCATCCTCCATCGGCACAAGATTCTCTACTACGGCCCTGCTTCCCTGGAAGAGGTGAAGCAGATGATGGAAGTGCTGGATGTGGAGCGCCTGAAGCCCATGGAAAAGGTGTTCCCGCACAAGGTGCTCACCCAGACGCCGCAGGTACTGGTTTCGGATTACAATTCCCGCCAGTTCATGTACATGCAGTACTCCAACCGCGGAGAGACGCTCATTGTGGAACAGGCACCGTATATTGAGCTTTTCAATGAGTATTACGGCACCGGAATGAACTCTATCGTGTTCCAGGAAATGCGGGAATCCAGAGCCCTGGCCTACAGTGCCGGTGCCAACCTGGTGCGTCCCAGCTTTACCAACGACGACTATTATTTCCGCGCCACCATTGCCTCCCAGAATGACAAACTGCGTCAGGCGGTAGAGGCTTTCTCGGAGATTATCGAGACCATGCCGGAGTCGCCGGAGAACCTGGAAATTGCCAAGAGCGCCATCCTGAACAAGATCTGCACGCGGCGGGTGCACGGCCTTTCCGTCCTCTACAACTATCTGCGGGTGAAAGACTTAGGCCTTACCGTCCCGCGGGAGAAACTCATCTACGACAAGGTGGGGAGCCTGACCATGTTCGATCTGCTTTCCACCCACGAGGAGTGGATTCGCCGCCGCACCTATCACTATGCCATCCTGGGCGATGTGAAGGACCTGGATATGGATTTCCTCCGCACCCTGGGCCCCGTGAAAGTGGTAAGCTCCGAAGAAATGTTTGGTTATTAACCTTTTGTCATAGTGAAGAATCTGTATTTTGTGTCGGCCCTCCTCCTTGGAGCCCTCCTCTCCTGCCAGAATCCCCAGAAGGAATTCGAAAAGGAAATTGAAGCCTACCGTGCCTCTGTCCGGAATCCCGGACTGGCGGTTGCCGTGGTCAAAGATGGTGAAATCGTGTACAGCGCCGGTTTCGGCTCGGCCTCGCTGGAGGAAGACATTCCCATCGACCCGGAGCGTTCCCTTTTCCGTATTGCCTCCATCTCCAAGAGTTTCAGCGCCACGTCCATGATGCAACTCATTGAAGCCGGGAAGGTCTCGCTGGATACGGACGCCTCCCAGCTGGCCGGTTTTCCCCTCCGGAACCCCTTGTATCCGGACGTGCCCATTACGCTGGAGATGCTCCTGTCGCACACTTCCAGCCTCAACGACAGCCAGGGCTATTTCAACTTTGACAGTGTGAATCCGGCCACCAATCCGGACTGGGCCAAGTGCTACAACAGCTACAAGCCCGGCACCGGCTATGAGTACTGCAACCTGAACTTCAACCTGGCGGGCTCTTTCATCGAGAAACTCTCCGGCGAGCGCTTTGACCAGTACGTGGTGCACCATGTGCTGGAGCCGCTGGGCCTCTACGGCGGCTACTGCGTGGATTCGCTGGACGCTTCCCGCTTTGTCAAGCTCTATTATTACGATGAGAAAGAAGACTGCATGAAGGAATCCGTGGAGGCCTATGCTCCCCGCAGCGAGCGCATTGCCGCCTATCACTTCGGCTATGACACCCCGGTCTTTTCTCCCACCGGCGGCATGAAGATATCGGCCTGTGACCTGGCGCGTTACATGATGATGCACATGGGCTGGGGCACTTCGCCGAAGGGCGTGACCCTTATCTCCGAGGAGAGTTCCCGCAGCATGCAGACGCCCCGTTCGGCCGACGAGAACTACGGCCTGGCCCTTCGCGTGCGCGACGACCTCATCCCCGGCCTTACCCTGGTGGGCCACACCGGCGGCGCCTATGGCCTTCGCAGTGCCATGTTCTGGAGCGAAGACCGCTCCTTCGGCCTTGTGATGATTTCCAGCGGCTCCGACAAAGAAGACGACGATGTCCCCAGTCAGGTCATCCCCACCGTCCTGCAGCTCATGTACAAGTACTTCTGTCAATAATTTCCGCTCGCTATCTCGTTGAAATATAGTTATTTATGCAAAGTTGATACCAATTATTTTGGTATCAACTTTGCATAAATGGCTGACTAATAGGTATTTGCTCTACAATTTTAAGTTTTGGTAAAAAATTATTGCAATTCAATAAATTTTTACTATCTTCCCATGTTTGACACTTTGATTTAGTCAGGCAGGGCGAAAGATAAGGCCACAGACCGCTGTAGTGGGCGATTTGTGGCCTTGTTTTTTTTCTGACTTTGTAGTAATATGGAGGGGGGGTGAGGAAGGGAGATGAGGGGAAGG
>JAGBJY010000040.1 GCA_017934185.1 Bacteroidales bacterium
AGGATAGCTCACGCGGGTGTTCTCGGTGACGGACTTGTCGTTGAAGTCAATCTTGCCGGCAGCGTCCACGGTTACGTTCTCCAGGAGAGCATCCCTGCGGATGGCATTGTAGATGTCCGGTTCGGACTCCTTGTCCAGTTTGATAACCTTGGCATAGCAGCCGCCTTCGAAGTTGAACACGCCCTTGTTGTCCCAGCCGTGCTCGTCGTCGCCGATGAGAAGGCGCTTGGGGTCGGTGGAAAGGGTGGTCTTGCCGGTGCCGGAGAGGCCGAAGAAGATGGCGGTGTTCTCACCGTTCATGTCCGTATTGGCAGAGCAGTGCATGGCAGCAATGCCCTTCAGAGGCAGATAGTAGTTCATCATGGAGAACATACCCTTCTTCATTTCACCGCCGTACCAGGTGTTCAGGATTACCTGCTCCTTGGAAGTGACGTTGAAAGCCACGCAGGTTTCGCTGCGAAGACCCAGTTCCTTGTAGTTCTCTACCTTGGCCTTGGCGGCGCAGTACACCACGAAGTCGGGCTCCTGGTCGAACTCCTTCTGGTTCTTGGGACGGATGAACATGTTGGTCACAAAGTGAGCCTGCCATGCCACCTCCATGATAAAGCGCACCTTCATGCGGGTGTCGGCGTGGGTGCCGCAGAAACCATCCACCACGAAGAGGCGCTTGCCGCTGAGCTGCTGCTGGGCCAGTTTCTTCACCACTTTCCAGGTGCTCACGGACATTTTGTGGTTGTCGTTGGGATACCCCTCGGTGGTCCACCAGATTTCGCCCTTGGCGCCTTCCTTGGTGGTCTTGTCGTACACAATGTACTTGTCCTTGGGGCTGCGGCCGGTGTAAACACCCGTCATCACATTGATGGCGCCCAGTTCAGTGACCTGACCTTTGTCAAAACCTTCCAGACCGGGTTTGGTCTCTTCGTTGTAAAGAACCTCATACGTGGGATTGTAAAGGATTTCCTTCACACCCTTGATACCGTACTTTTTGAGATCGATATTTGCCATAAAACTATTTAGAATTAAAATTGTAAATCTTCAATCCTACAAATTTAGCCTATTTTCCGGATTTTTCCAAACGTGCTTCCAACCTTTTGCGAAGGCCCGACGAAAGGGCAAGATTTTCCGTCTTTTCGGCCAGTTCCAGCCACCGCTGGGACATCTCATAGTCTTCCATCAGATACAGTGCCTGGGCAATATTGAACGCTCCGCAGGCACGATACAGCGTATTGGAACTCCTGGCCAGCTTCCCCCAGGCATCCACGGCAGCGGAAGATTTTCCGTCGGCAAAATAGTCCAGCGGCTTGTACCAGGCCTCCTTTTCAAAATAGTAGAAGCTGAAGCTCTCGGTTTTCCAGGAAGAGAGGAAACGGCGGGCAATGCGCTCGCCCATTTCCTCGGCCTTGGGGGCCAGGCTTTGCATGGCCAGGATGTCATAGCCCTGGTCGGAGATAACGCCGCTGTTGAAAACCAGCGGACGCATTACGGCGTTCCCCTTATAGCTGAGCACATTGTCCTCCCCCATGCTGTCATAGACTTTCAGCGAGGTTTTCACCGGCACGTTCACCGGGCAGACATAGGCCGAATCGGGCGAAGCGGCGCCCCTGACCTGCTGGTTCACCTCCGGCTGGGCCGAATCCAGCTGGCTGGACAGCAGGAAAACCACATCGGCGCCCGTGTCCATCACCAGCGAGCGCATCAGTTCCACCGTGACGCTGTCGGCCGACGGAATATGATACAGGCCCACAGCTTCCTCGCCGCCGAAATAATCGGCCTCAAGGGTGCGGGCCATCGCAGAGGCTGCGCTGCGGTCAAAGAGGGAATCACGGCTATTGGTGCCATCGGCATAAACGATGGCCAGGCTTTTGCGGTTGAGGTCCAGGCCTGAAGCGGAAGGCTGCCGTACATCCATGTACAGCGGATAAATCTGCGGAGAGCAGGAGGCCACTGCCAGGGCCAGGGCAAGAATTGTCAGGGCTTTACTTTTCATAGCACTACTTCAGCAATTAGGTCGTATTCGTCGGCCCCGGTGATTTTCACCGTCAGGAATTTCCCGATAAGGGAATCGGGTGCTGCACCGTCAAAGGCCGCCGAGGAATATTTCACCAGGATTTCCCCGTCAACTTCCGGGCTTTCGAATTCGCTGCGGCAAACAAGGGTGCCGTCAGAGAAATCGTCCACCAGGACACGTTCCAGGGTACCAATCCGGGACTCATTGTATGCAAGGGATATGCCACGCTGCACTTCCATGAGCGCTTGCAGGCGTTTTTGTTTGGTGGACTGCGGAATGCTGTCCTTGAAATGCTCCGCGCCGAAGGTTCCCTCCTCCTCCGAATAGGGGAAAGCGCCCATCCGCTGGAAACGGGCCTCCCGGACAAAGGCAAGGAGCTCGTTGAACCGGGCCGATGTCTCGCCGGGATGTCCCACAATGAGGGTGGTGCGAAGGGCTACGCCAGGCACCCGCTCCCGCATGCGGCGGATCAGTTCACGGGTCCACGCCCCGTCCACGCCCCGGTGCATCTTGTCCAGGACGGCGTCGGAGACGTGCTGGAGCGGAATGTCCATGTAGCGGCACACTTTGGGATTGAGGGCCATCTCGTCCAGGACATCCTCCGGGAAATCGGCCGGATAGGAGTAATGGATGCGCAGCCACTCGATGCCTTCCACGGCCGAGAGTTTGCGAAGTAGCTGAGCCAGGGCACGCCGGCCATAAAGGTCCAGGCCGTAATAGGTGGTATCCTGGGCGATAATCACAAGTTCCCGGATGCCTTCTGCGGCAAGGGAGCGGGCTTCCTCCACCAGCACCTCCATGGGAACGGAGCGGTGTGCCCCCCGGATATAAGGAATGGCGCAGTACGAGCAGCGCCGGTTGCACCCCTCCGAAATTTTGAGGAAGGCATAGGGATGGCGCCCGTCGGTACGGACCCGCCGGTGCCGGGCCGATGGATCCGGCGTGCAGCCGAGGGCCCTGATGAGGGGATCCAGTTCCCGGGCGCCGAACCAGCCGTCCACTTCCGGAATGAGGCCGGGAAGGTCATCGGCATAACGCTGGGAAAGGCAGCCGAAAACCATGAGGCGGCCCACTTCCCCGGCGGTTTTGCGCCGGGCAGCCTCCAGAATAACCTGGACAGACTGCTCCTTGGCATCCCCGATGAACCCGCAGGTATTGATGAGCAGCACATCTACAGGCACAGACTCCCCTTCCGGTACAATGTCATAAGAAGACCGTACCTGAAACAGCAGGTGCTCCGTATCCACGGTGTTTTTGGAGCAGCCCAGGGTGATGACCTGCAGGCTTGGCATGCTTATTCAGCGGCAGCTTCGGCCTCCCGGTCTTCGTCCGTCACGAACTCCAGGGAAGCGAATTTCTTCAGGGCATTGTACCACTCCACCACTTTCTTCATGTGGGACACGTAGAAGCGGCTGTCGTCGTAGTTGGGAAGGGCCTTGGCAAAGAGGGCCTTCAGCTGAGCATCCTGGGCCTTGGCGGTAGGGGCATCGGCCTCTCCCAGCACCTCGTGCATCTTGGTGAACACTTCCTTGAGTTTCACTTCACCTTCGTCGGTGTAGATGGAAATGTCTTCCAGCGTGGTAATGCCGGCACCTGCGCTGAAATTATAGCGCTTTTTGTCTTCGAAGGCCTCTGCGATAACGCCGGTGCGGGATTGGGCGATATAATTGAACAAACCGCGCTGACCGCGGATGGACAGGGTTTTTGCTAAATCTGTTTTCATGCTTGAACTTCTTGATTTAATATCTTGCAAAGATAGCTTTTTTTATCGAAAAAAACTTGCTCCACGGCGGTTTTCAGCGCCTGCGGGGATGCGCCGTTCACAATCACGGCATCGGCCCGGGCGGGAAGGGGCTGGGCCGACATGCGCCGGCGAACCGCCTCGGCGTCCGCCCCGTCCCGGCGCATCACCCGCTCCAACCGAAGCTCCACGGGAGCCTCTACCAGCACCACGGCATCGGCAATGCCGTCAAAGACGGGCTTACTCAGGATAATGGCCGATTCCAGGGCCACGAACGGAGGCTTCCTGTAACGGGCCCTCCAGCGCTTGAAATCTCTGAGAAGGGCCGGATAAAGCAGGGCTTCGACGCTTTCCCTGGCCGAGGGATCTGCGAAAATGCGGCCGGCAAGAGTGGCCCGGTCCAGCTTGCCCCCCGGGGTTAGCAGCCGCAGGCCCAGCTGCTCTTCCAGGGCACGGAGCAAAGCGGGCTGCTCCAGGTAAAGCTCCTTGGCGCGGCGGTCACAGTCATAGACAGGAATGCCCCGCTCCCGGAGCAGGGCGCATACGGCCGACTTGCCGCTGCCGATTCCGCCTGTGACGATAACGGTTTTCATCGGAGCTCGATGCAGTCGAACACTTCCGGCTCTACCCGGTACTCCAGCACCCCAGGCGGAAGGCGGAGCGTGCGGGCGGCACACCGGCCCGTCAGAGAGGCATTGAAATCCTTCCAGTCCACGTAAAGCTTGAAGGCGGGCAAGGGATCTTTGCCGATGGGAAAGACGCAGCGCAGCACCACGGAGGCGGTGGGCGGGAAAACCTGCAACTGATGGCCCGCAGGGGCATTCCACACCTCGATGGGGACGGTGGTCCGAAGCTCTACATAGCGGGTGACGGGCACCTCATAGCTTACCTGACCTTCCGACAGGCGCACCTCCTTGGGCACGTTGAGCGAAAGAACACCCTGCGCCGTTTCGTGCAGGTCCATCAGGGAAAGGCGCGGCGTAGTGATTTTCTCGATGGTGGCCAGATGGGCATCGTCGCCGTATACCGTGACGGAATCCGGCATTACGCGGAAGGGGCCGCCCAGCATGTACTGTGAACGGCAATACAGGCTTCTGGGCACTTCCACGGGCACTTTCTTGTTGTTCTCTACGGGGAAAACAAAACGGAGGGTATCCGTGATAAAGGCTTCCACCTGGGCGCCGTCGCCAAAAAACTGGTTCACATAGCTGTTCTTGGCGCCGCCGATGACGGCATAGGTGTCCGGGCCCGTGCGCCGAAGGTCGGCCCGGTCGAAGCGCACCTTCACGATCTTGCGCTCCCGGCGGCTGAATTCCCGCATGAGGCGGAAGCCGTTGGTGCGGCAGCGGGCGCTAACCACCACGGTGTTGGAAGACTCCGTACCGTGACCGTCAATATTGCACACGGCCTTTACCGGCACACTCACAGGGCCGGAATATTCCTGGGCAAGATTGGTAAGGAGCCACACCAGCAGCGCCAGGGCCACGGATACAAGGATAATGATCCATTCCCGGTCCCAGCCTACTGCCTGGATGCGCTCTTTCAGGGTCATCGATTACTGCTGGGCAGTCTCGGAATAGTCTTTCACGAGGCCCTGCTTGTCTACGCGGAGCTTCACGTCGCCGTCCACCTTGATGAGGGCGGTCTTGTCGTTCACTTCCACAATTTCGCCGTAGATACCACCCACAGTAACCACTTTGTCCCCTTTCTTGAGGCCGCTGCGGAACTCCTGGAGCTCTTTCTGCTGCTTGCGCTGGGGACGGATCATGAACAGCCACATCACCACGATGATGGCGCCGAACATAAGGATGGTGGGCCAGGCGCTGGCCTGCTGACCGGCGGCTGCGCCGGCGGGAGCGGCACCGCCGCCCATGAGAATCATCACGAGATACTTCATACAATCTTATTCTTTACATGTTCTTTGATCAGTTTGTCCAGAAGGCCGTTCACAAAGGTGCGGCTCTTGGGCGTGGAATAATACTTGGCAATTTCCACGTATTCATTGATGCTCACCCGGGCCGGGATGTCCTGGAAAGTTCCGGCCTCGGCCAAACCCAGGGCTATGAGGACTATATCCGTGGTGTACAGGCGGTCCTGGTCCCATTTGGAAACGGAGCCTGCAACCAGGCCGTAGTACTCCTGATAGCGGCCGTAGGCGGCCGAAAGAAGGGCGTGGACAAATTCACGGTCGCTCTGCACCTCCTTGCCCCGCGCCTTCATGATATCGCTCTGGTACAGCGGAGGAAAGTCCCAGCGGCCCTGGCGGGCCATTTCTTCAAAGCTGCGGATGCAGCAGTTCAGTGCATACGGGAGGTCATCGGCCCAATGGATGGAGAGGTCTTCCAGGATGGCGGCAAGGTCCTCGTCGTCCTCCAGCTCCTCTGTAAAAAGTTGCGTCCACAGCGCTGCATCGGCCTTGAGGGAAGTCTGGGGGGCTTCCATATATTCACTGTAATAGGGACGCGTCTTGAGGTTTTCGTAGAGCTTGTGGAGGAGGGCGTCGTTGTTTTCCCAGGAGAACTGCTTCTTTTCCGTCAGGCGCGCAAAATCAGGGTCGGCTTCCAGAAGGGCCGATATGCCGTTTTGTACAAATCTGAGGTTGGGATGCAGTTCTTCCTCCGTAGGATTGAATTTGCCGCGGGCCGCTTCAATCCGTTTGGCGGCCTCGGCCGTCAGGGCGGGGACCAGTTGCATCATATACAGATACAGATCCCGCGTGGCTTCGCACGAAGAGTCAAGACTTTCCAGCGCCTGTTTCAGTGTGAGGTCCGGGTTCTGGGCATACGCATAAAGGACCTTGAAC
The DNA here is from genome assembly GCA_017934185.1 of Bacteroidales bacterium. Classification (GTDB taxonomy): domain Bacteria; phylum Bacteroidota; class Bacteroidia; order Bacteroidales; family UBA932; genus Cryptobacteroides. The sequence goes on from JAGBJY010000040.1 coordinate 6,553, forward strand.
GCCTTGATTCTAAGTATACGTCGGTTGAGCATGATGTCAAATAACAAATTTATTTCTGCAAATGTAGTGTTTTTTAAATAAAATCCCTAAATTTGTGCTTGTAAAAACAAAAAACGGACAACGTATGTATAGTGAAGATTATGAGCGGGGACGCGCCCAGGAGCGCAACTCGGAAGACGTTTACTCGAAGCCGGTGCGCGCAGGCAAGCGTACATACTTCTTTGATGTAAAGTCCACCAAAGGAAACAACGATTTCTATCTTACCATAACCGAAAGCAAGCGCCGCGTGGAGAGGGACGGTTCCTTCACCTACGACAAGCACAAAATTTTCCTGTACAAGGAAGATTTTGAAAAATTCCAGGAAGGCCTTCAGGATGCCGTGAAATACATTTTACACGATCTCCTGCACGACGAGCCCATTCGCCAGTACCCTTCCCGCGAAGAAAGCACGGAAGAAGAATTCTAGTGAACGAAACCGGCACGCCCTGCCGGTTTTTTCAAACCCTTACAAAATGATTTTACTCCAGCGCATACAACACCGGGAGAAACCCGTCGATATCCTGGTTGACGGCGGCAAGATTGTCCGCATCAGCCCCGAGCCCCTGCATGTTCCCGGAGCCCAGATGGTGGACGGCCGCTCCAAAGCGGTGCTGCCGGGTTTTGTGAACATGCACACCCATGCTGCCATGCTCATGCTGCGCGGCATCTACGAAGACCTCTCGCTGTACAAGTGGCTGGAGAATGTCTGGAAGATAGAAGCCCGGATGGACGGCGAGTTCATGTACTGGGCCACCAAGGCGGCCTGCCTGGAGATGATCCGCAGCGGCACCACCACCTTCAACGACCAGTACTGGTACTGTCCGCACACCCGGCAGGCGGCCATAGAGATGGGCCTCCGCCCTGTGGTGTCCTTCATTTTCCTGGACTCCGGGAACAAGGAAATGGTGCTCCGCCAGCGGGATGCCTGCCAGCGCCTGTATGAGCGCAGCAAAGCCTGGGGGGAGGAATCCCAGTTTGCCATCTCCATCCACTCGGTCTATACCGTAGCGGAGGAGAACATCCGCTGGGCCTGTGAATTTGCCCGCACCCACGGACTCCGCATCCATCTGCACGTGGCCGAAACAGCCCTGGAGGACGCCGACTGCCGGAAAGCCCACGGCGGCCTTTCCCCCGTCCAGTATTTCGACTCCCTGGGCGTCTGGGGAGAGGATGTCATTGCCGCCCATGCCCTCCACCTGAGCGATGAAGATGTCCAGATTCTGGGCCGGCATAAGGTAAACTGCGTGCACAACATCAATTCCAACCTCAAACTCGCCTCCGGCTACTGTTTCCGTTACAATGAACTGAGGGATGCCGGCGCGAATGTGTGCCTGGGAACCGACGGGGCCTCCTCCTCCAACAACCTGGACATGCTGGAGCATATGAAAAATGCCGCCCTGCTGCAGAAGGCCTGGCGCGGGAATCCCGCGGAACTGCCCCTGCAGGAACTGCTGGACTGTGCCACCGTCCACGGCGCCAGGGCGCTGGGGCTCAATACCGGCGAAATCCGGGAAGGGGCCGACGCCGACCTCAGCATCATCGACACAGACAACTGTTATTTCCTCTCCCCCGCCCCGGTGCTGGCCAATCTGGTCTATGCCGCACACAGCAACGTCATCTCTTCGGTGATGGTGCGCGGAAAGTGGGTGATGCAGGAGGGGAAGATTCCCGGTGAAGCGGAAATCCTCGCCGGAGCCCGCAACGCACTGAAAAAAATCTAACCACACACTTATGGATCCTAAAGTAGAAACCATCGTGAGGCTTTCCGATATTGTGAAAGAGCGTATCGGCGAGCGCAAGCCCGTATTGGGCATTGTCCTGGGCAGTGGCCTGGGACGTCTGGCAGACGCCATCCAGGACCCGCTGGTAATCCCGTATAGAGAACTTCCCGGCTTCCCGGTCTCCACGGCCGTGGGGCACAAAGGCAATTTCATTGTAGGAACCCTGGGCGGAAAAACCGTCATTGCCATGCAGGGCCGCATCCATTACTATGAAGGCTATGGCATGGACAAGGTGGTGCTCCCCATCCGCGTGATGATTGGCGTGGGCATCCGCACCCTCATCGTCTCCAACGCTGCCGGCGGCACCAACCTCGGCTATCATGTGGGAGACCTCATGATTATCCGGGACCACATCAACCTCCTGCCCAACCCGCTCATCGGCCCTAACCTGGACGAATTCGGTCCCCGGTTCCCGGACATGACACGCCCGTACGACCCCGCCCTTATCCGCCTGGCGCTGGAACTTGGGGCACAAATGGGCATTCAGCTGCATCAGGGTGTGTATGTGGGCGGCACCGGTCCCTCTTATGAGACCCCGGCCGAATACAAGTACTTCCGCAACATCGGCGGCGATGCCGTGGGCATGAGCACCGTCCCGGAAGTGATTGTGGCGCGCCATGCCGGCGTTCCGGTGTTTGGCATCTCGGTAATTACCAACGAAGCCCACGACGACTACGCCGAAGATTATGTGAACGACGGAGACGACGTTGTGGTGGCCGCCAATGCCGCCGCCGACAAGATGTCCCGCCTGATTGAAAAAATGATTGAAAAGATTGAACTATGAGTTATAGCGAAACCATCCACCTGGCCGCCGACTATGTAGCCGCCCGTCTGGGAGAACGCAGGCCCGTGGTGGGCATTGTCCTGGGAAGCGGCCTGGGAAAACTGGCCGATGAAATTGAGAACCCCCAGGTGCTTTCTTACAAGGACATTCCGGGCTTCCCGGTGTCCACGGCCATCGGCCACAAGGGAAACTTCATTGTGGGCGAACTCGCCGGCAAAACCGTCATTGCCATGCAGGGCCGTATCCATTACTATGAGGGCTACGGGATTAACCTGGTCACCCTGCCCATCCGTGTGATGAAACTTATCGGCATTGAGTACCTCTTTGTTTCCAATGCCGCCGGCGGCACCAACCTTTCCTACCATGTGGGCGACCTGATGATTATCAAAGACCATATCAACCTCATCCCCAATCCCCTGATTGGTCCCAACCTGGATGAGTTCGGCCCCCGTTTCCCGGATATGACCCGCCCCTATGACCCCGGCCTCATCCGCCGTGCGGAAGCCATTGCCCGGCGCGAAGGCATAGCCCTGCGCAAGGGCGTCTATGTGGCCTGCACCGGTCCCTGCTATGAAACCCCGGCCGAATACAAGTACTTCCTGGCCATCGGGGCCGATGCCGTGGGCATGAGCACCACCTCGGAGGTGATTGTGGCCCGCCACATGAACCTGCCCGTCTTCGGCATCTCCGTGATTACCGACGTAGCGCATGACACCGAGGACGAAGACTATGTCACCGACGGGGAAGCCATCGTGAAGGCCGCCGATTCCGCGGCAGACAAAATGACGCTCCTTTTCAAGGAGCTCATCAAGGGCCTTTAAGCCCCTACAATTTAATATTTTAAAAAAATCTGGGATTTTCCCGGATTTTTTTGTATATTTGTGCGAATAAGGCGAAAACCGGCTATGCTGGAAGATGTACGCACACATATTGAACAGCTGATTGCTCGTTACGAGGCTGTGAAAGCGGAGAATGCAAAGCTCCGCGAGGAGCTACGCGCGAGCGAGGAAACCGGGGCCGCCCTGAGGAAACAGATCAACGAACTGGAGTCAGAGATAGAGACCCGTAAGCTTGCAGCGGCTTTCGGCTCGGCCAACACCGTTGAAGCCAAAGCCAAAGTAGATACATTAATCAAGGAGATCGATAAATGCATCTCCTATTTGGAACAGGCGTAATGGACCAGAAGATCAGCATCAAGATTGCAGGACGCACCTTCAACCTCACCGCCTCAACGCCGGAGATGGAACAGCTCTACCGGGAGGCGGCCGATGCCATCAACCGGCGCTTCGCAGGCTATACCCGCTCGCATCCGGGCAAAACCCTCCCGGACTTGATGAGCCTGGTAGCCCTGAACGAAACCGTCCTCAGGATAGGTTTCCAAAAGGACATTGAACGCTTCAAAGAGGCAGAACAGCAGTTGCAGGCCGATTTGGACCGCTATCTCAAAGACTCACAGAACTAGCCGTCACCCATCGAAAGCTGAAATCAACACGTTTCAACGCGCCGGGTTGACTCAGACCGGGGATGACGGGCCCAAGTTACCCTTTACGGGGATTCTGCCGCAAGGCAGGACGTGGGATATCAGTAACCGGTCGGGACCCAAATCTTATTCCATAAGATTTTCTGACTAGATGCTGACGGCTTTATTTCAGGCAGTTTCCTTCAGCGGGAACTGCCTTTTTGACAGTAACTTAAACCAAATATATATTAGTTAACATGGATATTGTGAGCATCATAGTAGGAGTGGTAGCAGGCGCCGCACTCGCCTTCGGGATATACCTTCCCGTACGCCGCTCCATCCTGAAAGGAAAGCGCGATGAGATTTTGGAAAAGGCCGAGATTGAAGGCGAAAAAATCAAGAACGAGCGCATCCTCCAGGCCAAAGAAAAATACCTGAACCTCAAGAGCGAGTACGAAAAGACCGTCAATGAGAAGAACAGCCAGCTGCGGGACGCGGAAAACCGCATTAAGCAGAAGGAGAACAGCCTGAACCAGAAGCTGAACGAGGCCGACCGCAAGAACAAGGAACTGGAGAAGGAGAAAGCGGCCGTCGGGCTTCACGAGGAGCAGCTGAAGGAGAAAGAAAACGAGTACGACGAGCTCCGCGGCCAGGTAATCCGCCAGATTGAGACCATCGCCGGCATGACTGCCCAGGAGGCTAAAAACCAGCTGATGGAAAGCATGAAGGCCGAAGCCCGCAGCCAGGCGCAGGCCTACATCAACGACTGCATTGACGAAGCCCGCCTGAACGCTGCCAAGGAAGCCAAGCGCATCGTGATCAACACCATCCAGCGCACCGCCACGGAAACGGCCATCGAGAATGCCGTCACCACCTTCCCCATCGAAAACGACGAAATCAAGGGACGCATCATCGGCCGCGAGGGCCGCAACATCCGCGCCCTGGAAGCCGCCACCGGTGTGGAGATTGTGGTGGACGACACCCCGGACGCCATCCTGCTGAGCGCCTTTGACCCGGTGCGCCGTGAGGTGGCCCGCCTGGCCCTGCTCCAGCTGGTGGTGGACGGCCGCATCCATCCCGCCCGCATTGAGGAAGTGGTGACCAAGGTAAAGAAACAACTGGAAGAAGAGATTCTGGAAACCGGCAAGCGCACTTGTATAGACCTGGGCATCCATGGCCTGAGCATGGAGCTGGTACGCCTTATCGGCCGCATGAAATACCGTTCCTCCTACGGCCAGAACCTCCTCCAGCACTCCCGCGAAGTGGCCAATATCTGCGCCGTGCTGGCCAGCGAACTGGGCCTGAACCCCAAGATTGCCAAACGCGCCGGCCTGCTGCACGACATTGGTAAGGTCTCCGACGAAGATCCGGACCTGCCGCACGCCCTGCTGGGCATGAAACTGGCCGAGCAGTACAAAGAGAAGCCGGAGATTTGCAACGCTATTGGCGCCCACCACGAAGAGACCGAAATGACCTCCCTCTATGCCCCCCTGGTGCTGGTGGGCGACGCCATTTCCGGTGCCCGTCCGGGTGCCCGCCGGGAAGTGATTGAGAGCTACATCAAACGGCTGCGCGGCATGGAGAACCTGGCCGGCGCCTATCCCGGTGTCACCAAGGCCTACGCCATCCAGGCCGGCCGCGAGCTCCGCGTCATTGTGGGGGCTGAACAAGTAAGCGACCACGATGCAGAAGTGCTTTCCGGCGAAATTGCCAAGAAGATTCAAGACGAAATGACCTATCCCGGCCAGGTGAAGATTACCGTTATCCGGGAAACCCGTTCCGTAGCCTATGCTAAATAAGTCATTTAAACACATTGCTTTAGTGGTGGCAGCGCTCTTATCTGGCGTTGCCGCTGCTGCACAACAGGCATCGGCCACCTGGACCGTGGAGGCCCAAGCCGGCCCCACCGAAGGCAGCTACATCCTCAGTTTCAGCGGAGCCATTGCCCCGCTCTACCACATTTACGGGCCCGAAGACCCTACCAATCCTTTTGAGGTGGAACTCCGGGACGCCACGGCCCTGGGAGCGGTGCAATCGGCCCTGGAGGCTACGCCCGCCGACGGAAGACCCTCTTTTTCCGGAAAAGCCCTTTTCACCCAGGAAGTGAAGGCCGATGGCAGCAGCGTAAGCGGCACCCTCACCTGGCAGGGCTGCAAGGGCAAGGTCTGCGATTTTCCCGAAACCTACGATTTCACCGTAGAACTGCCGGGTGCCGAGGCGCACGAAAGCGCCATCGAGGACCCGGAGGCGGCTTCCGACCAGGACGGCAGCCTTTGGGCACTGATTCTGGAGGCCATCCTCTGGGGCTTTGCCATGCTGCTCACCCCCTGCGTGTTCCCCATGGTCCCCATGACCGTATCCTTCTTCCTCAAAGGAGAAGGTAATGGCCGTTTCAAGGCCTTCATGTACGGTCTTTTCATTGTGCTGCTGTACACGGTGCCCATTTCCGTCATCATCGGCCTGACCCGCCTCATCGGCGGCGAGGCCGTGACGGCCGATATCTTCAACTGGCTGGCAACACACTGGCTCCCGAACCTCCTCTTCTTCCTGGTGTTCTTTGTCTTTGCCCTCTCTTTCTTCGGGGCCTTCGAGATTACCCTGCCGGCCTCCTGGACCACCTCCACCGATGCCAAATCCGGGAAGAAAGGCCTTGCCGGCGTGTTTTTCATGGCCCTCACGCTGGTGCTGGTCTCCTTCTCCTGCACCGGCCCCATTGTGGGCAGCGTGCTTATCAAGAGCACCCAGGGCGAATTCTGGACGCCCATGGTCACCATGCTGGCCTTCTCCGTGGCTTTTGCCCTTCCTTTCACCACTCTGGCCCTTTTCCCGGGGCTGCTGAAAAAGATGAAAAGCGGCAGCTGGCTGGGCAGTGTCAAAGTGGTGCTGGGCTTCGTGGAACTGGCCCTGGGCCTGAAATTCCTCTCTACCGCAGACCAGACTTATCACTGGCACCTGCTGGACCGCGAAGTGTACCTGGCCCTCTGGATTGCCATCTTCACCCTCCTGGGCCTGTATCTGCTGCGCATCATCCGCTTCAAGGACGAACAGCCCCACGGGCAAGTGAGCATTGTGCGCCTGATGCTCTCCATAGGCGTTTTCTCCTTTGTGATGTACCTCATTCCCGGCATGTGGGGCGCTCCCCTGAAAGCCCTTTCGGGGTACCTGCCTCCCATGGAAACGCAAGACTTTGTGCTGGGAGCAGGAGGAGCCCAAGCCCCTTTGAAGGCCGATGAGAAAGCCGCCCCCTATGACCTGACCCTTCCCCTGGGCCTTAGCGGCTATTTCTCCCTGGAAGAAGGCCTGGCCGCCGCCAAAGCCAGCGGAAAACCCGTTTTCCTGGACATCACCGGACACGGCTGCGTGAACTGCCGGGAAATGGAAGCCCGCGTCTGGAGTGACCCTCAAGTACTCCAGCGCCTCAAAACCCGCTTTGAAGTGGTGGCGCTTTACACCGACGACAAAACCCGGCTTCCGGAAAGCGAATGGGTAACCACCCCGGGCGGCAAAACCCTCAAGACCCTAGGGGCCGTGAACGCCTATTACGTGCGCAGCCGCTTCCAGCTCAATTCCCAACCCAACTACTTAATCCTGAGCCCCGAGGGAGAGATTCTGGCAGGCCCGCGCGCCTACAACCTCTCCATTCCCGCCTACATTGACTTCCTTGACAGTGCATTATGAGTGAACTGGCTCCGCTGATTGCCGACCTGGCGCTGATTCTGATTTGCGCCGGCGTGATGACGCTCATCTTCAAGAAACTGAAACAGCCGCTGGTGCTGGGCTACATTGTGGCCGGCTTCATCGCCAGCCCGCATTTCTCCCTTACCCCCTCGGTCATCGACACCGCCAGCATCCATGTTTGGAGTGACATCGGCGTCATTTTCCTGCTGTTTGCCCTGGGCCTGGAGTTCAGTTTCAAAAAGATAGTCAAGGCAGGCGGACCGGCCATCATCACCACCCTCACCATCATTGCCGGCATGATTTTCCTGGGATTCATGGTGGGATCGGCCTTCGGCTGGAGCAAGATGGACGCCCTCTTCCTGGGCGGCATGATTTGCATGAGCTCCACCGCCATTATTTACAAGGCGTTCGAAGACATGGGGCTCTCAAAGAAGAAATTCGCCTCTCTGGTGATGAGCGTCCTCATTTTGGAAGACATTCTGGCCGTTGTGCTCATGGTGGTGCTCTCCACCATCGCCGTCTCTTCCAGCTTTGAAGGCGGAGAACTGCTGGGCAGCATCCTCAAACTGGTGTTCTTCCTGGTGCTGTGGGTTGTGGTGGGCATTTATCTGGTGCCGCTTTTCCTCAAGAAAACCCGGAAGCTGATGAACGACGAGACCCTCCTGGTGGTCTCCCTGGCCCTGTGTTTCCTGATGGTGGTTGTGGCCGTCAAGACCGGTTTCTCGGCCGCCTTCGGCGCGTTCATCATGGGCTCCATCCTGGCCGAAACCCTGGACGCCGAGCACATTGAGCACCTGGTGAAACCCGTCAAAGACCTTTTCGGAGCCGTTTTCTTCGTGTCGGTGGGCATGATGGTAGACCCGGCCATGATTGCCCAGTACTGGCTGCCCATCCTCATCATCACCCTTACGGTGGTCATCGGCCAGCCCCTCTTTGCCATGGCGGGCATGCTGCTTTCCGGACAGTCCCTCAGAACGGCCGTCCAAAGCGGATGCTCCCTCTCGCAGATTGGGGAATTCTCTTTCATCATTGCCACCCTGGGCGTGTCCCTGGGCGTTACCAGCGACTTCCTTTACCCCATTGTGGTGGCGGTGTCGGTGGTGACCATCTTCCTTACGCCCTACATGATCCGGCTGGCCGACCCTCTCTACGCTTTTGCGGACAAGCACCTGCCCGGCGGGGTGAAAAACTTCCTGGACCATTATTCGGCATCGGCAGAACCCCGCAGCAGCAAAGACAGCCTCTGGAGACAGTACCTGGGGGCCCTGGTGAAGACCATCCTTATCTACGGCATTCTCTGCGTAGCGGTGTGCATCCTGGGCTTTTCGGCTCTCCTGCCGCTGGCCCAGCACTGGTTGCCGGCCCCGTGGGCCAACATGGCCACCGCCGTCATCGTCCTGCTGGCCATGGCGCCCTTCCTCAGGGCCATCATGATTAAAAAGAACAAGAGCCAGGAATTCAGGCAGTTATGGGAAGCCGACAACGCCAACCATGCCCCGCTGATAGCCAGCATTGTGGTGCGCCTCCTCATTGCCGGCGGTTTTGTCTTCTATGTACTGGCCCGCCTCTTCCACTTCTCCGTTCTCCTGATTCTGCTGCTGGTCATCGGCGCGGTGGTTTATATGCTCCTGAGCAGCCGCAACCGCAAATTCGCCGCCCGCTTGGAATCTACCTTCCTCACCAATATGCGGGCGCGGGAAATGCGGGCCGAATACCTGGGAGAGAAAAAGCCGGAATATGCCTCCGACCTCCTGGACAAAGACATGCACCTGGCCGATTTCACCGTTCCCGCCGAGGTGGAATGGGCCGGAGCGGAGCTGCGGGAGCTGAACCTCGGGCAGCGCTACGGCGTACATGTGGTGTCCATCTTACGCGGACGCAAGCGCATCAACATCCCTAAAGCCACCGACCGCATCTTCCCGCAAGACCGCATCCAGGTCATCGGCAGCGACACCGGCCTGGAAACCTTCGGGGCCGCACTTAACCGCCTGAGCGACAGCCTGCCGGACAATTATGCCGAGGGCGAAATGGTGCTCAGGCGCCTACCGCTGGACCAGCACACCCCGTTTACGGGCAAAGCGCTGAAAGACAGCGGCCTCAGGAACAAATACCACTGCCTTGTGGTGGGCATTGAGAAACCGGACGGGTCGCTGCACACCCCCAACGCAGCCGCACCCCTGGAAGCGGGCGACACCATCTGGCTGGTGGGAGAGCACAAAGACTTGGAGGCCCTACTGGTATAAATGCCGCTTGATAGAACCTTTGGGGGTACGCTCAAAGGGAACGTCCACAATTTCCACGCGGAAAATCTGGCTGAACTTGGGCAGGTGCAAATTGGTCTGGTTGCGGATTTCCGTTGACACCAGGTCGTTGGCAATTTCGTCGGTAAGGGCCGATGCCGCATCGCCGCGGGGATACACCAGTGCCACCACCTTGCCGCCCCGGTCCAGCACCAGGGCCTCTTCCACCAGCGGGTGGCGCAGGAGCACCTGCTCCACTTCCTCCGGGTAGATATTCTGGCCGGAAGCACTGAGAATGAGCGCTTTGATGCGACCACGGATAAAGACATTCCCCCCTTCGTCCATCACGCCCAGGTCTCCGGTACGGAACCAGCCGTCGGCCGTGCGGGCGGCCACATCGGCCTCCGGATTCTTGTAGTACCCAAGGGTGATGTTGGGGCCGCGGGACTGGATTTCACCGGGGATGCGCTCGGGGTCGGAGGAGTCGATGCGGATTTCATGGATGGCCTTGCCGCAGGAGCCGGACACATATCGGCCGGGCATCTCGAAGGAGAGCAGCGGGCAGCCCTCCGTAAGGCCGTAGCCCACGGTATAGGGCAATTCTATCTTTTTGAACACACTTTCCACCTTCCAGCTTAGCGGCGCCCCGCCAATGATGAGGGTCTTCACGCGGCCGCCCAGCTGGTCCAGCACCTTCTTGCCGACGCCCTTGTAAAAGGCCAGGCGCAGGTAGGGGACGCTGGAAACGGCCTTGGCCGCGGGGGTGCTGAGCATGGGACGGATGAGCGAACTGTAGAGTTTTTCCATAATGAGCGGAACCGTCACAATAAGGTTGGGACGGATTTCCTGCATGGACTGGAGAAGGAGGGTGGGCGAAGGGGTTTTTCCCAGGAAATATATGCTGTAGCCCGTGCAGCAGGGATAGATGAACTCCATGGCCAGGCCGTAGATATGGGCCAGCGGCAGCATGGAAACCAGCACATCGGGCTTGTTGCCGATATGGCCCTGGCAGTACTCCACAATGTCCGACATGGAGCCGAAGCTGAGCATCACACCCTTGGGATCGCCGGAAGTGCCTGAAGTATAATTGATGATGGCAAGCGCCTCCAGGTGGTCCGGATAGCACACCTGGGCGGGCTGGAATCCCCGGGGGTACTTCTTGGCAAAAAGCTTTCCGCGCCGCTCCCAGGCTTCTGAGAGGCGGGCATCGGCGCTCCACAGAAGAACGTCCTCCCGGGCGCTGATGACCGCTCTTACCTGCGGCAGCTGTTGTGACTGAAGATTGTGCCAGATGTCAGGGTCGGCCAGCAGCAGAACGCTGTCGGAGTGACGGATGAGCTGGGCGGTCCCCTCCGGGGTGAAAATGGGCACGATGGGAACAATCACGGCCTCGTAGATATTTACGGCCAGGAAAAGCTGCGCCCAACGGGCACTGTTGCGCCCCACCAGGGCTATTTTGTCGCCTTTGCGGATGCCCGCCGCTTCAAAGAAAAGAGCATACTGTTCCAGCGTTGCGGCCACCTCGCCATAGGTGTAGCTTTGCCCGCCATAGTCACAAAGGGCAGGCTTTTCGGGGTGCAGATGCACCTGTTCTTCCAGTTTCTTCAGGTAATGCTTCATCAATCTTGGCTAAGGATTGCAAAGTTAAGAAAAACTTTTATACATTTGTATTTGATATGGTTCTCATCAAGATATGTGCCGCTGCGTTCTGGACCGCCCTCTATTTGGGAGTGGTGTACCAGATTCTGGTAAGCAACAAGAACTGGGAAAGCAAACTCTTCTGGCTGCTCTTTATCCAAGTCCCTGTGGCCGGGCCCGTTATCTACGCCCTGGCCGGGGTGGATTACCGGCGGGAAGCTGTCCGTAAACGCCTGCACGCCCATACGCTGGAGCTCTTCCAAAGGGAAAGCCCCCCTGAGATGCAGGAGGCCTTTTTCTCCGACAAGGGGCTGGACCGGGTAAACGAATTCTTCCGTCCCCTGGCCCGGATGCTCCGCAACATGGGGGAAGGCAACAAAGTGTACGAGGGCACTTCCTTTGAAATTATCACTTCCGGCCTTCGGAAGCGCGAACTCCTGATCCAGGACCTCCGCAGCGCCCAAAAGTTCATCCACATCGAATACTTCAAGTTCGGGGCCGACAAAGCCGGCCGGGAAATTCGCCAAATCCTTATGGAAAAGGCGGCCCAAGGCGTGGAGGTGCGTTACATCCGCAACAACCTGTCCAACAATATCAGCATCCGCGACAAATACTTCCGGGAAATGGAAGCCGCCGGCATCGAGGTCAAGCGTTATACCCATATCCGCTATGGCCTGCGCACGTTTATCATGCGCATCAACCACCAGCAGCACCGGAAGATTGTGGTGGTAGACGGGAAAGTGGCCTACACTGGCGGTATGAACCTCAACGACAATTACTTCTACCGCTGGCGGGACACCCACCTGAGAATCAGCGGACCGGTAGTAGCCCGCCTGCAGGCTTCCTTCATCGACACCTGGTGCAGTTGCAAGGGAAGCCTTACCCGCCCGCTTTCCTGGTACTTCCCGCTGGACCTTTCCACAAGCCCGGCTCCCTATCAGGACAAGCTGATGCAGGTAATTACCGATGCCGCAGAATTCCCCTGGCCCGCCACGCAGCTCTCCTACGAATGGATTCTGCACAACGCCCGGAAGTATGTATACCTCCAGACGCCCTATTTCATGCCGCCGGACGGATTTTTGGAAGCCCTCAAAAGCGCGGCCCTCAGGGGGGTGGATGTGCGCGTAATGCTGCCCCGGAAGGTAGATACGCCGCTCATCGGCCCCACCAACCGGGCGTACTATGAGGAGTGCCTCGCTGCCGGCGTAAAGCTCTATGAACGAGACGGTTCCTTCATCCATTCCAAGACCCTGGTGGCCGATGATTACCTGACCATCATCGGCGCATCCAACCTGGATGTCCGCAGCTTTTCCCTTAACAGCGAGGTCAATTCCCTTGTCTACGATGGGGAAACCGCCCAGGCCTGCAAAGACAGCTTCCTCAAGGATAACGCGGAGGCCACGGAACTGGATCTGCATCATTGGCAATCTTCCCGCGGCTTCTGGACAGACCTTGGCTCCCGTGCCCTCCGCCTTCTTTACAAAAATCTCTGATTACTTTTTCACGTAGTCCGACGTCCCTTTGAGGCCCGTGGTCCCAAAGTAGTTTTCCACTACATTCCCTTTCAGATAGATGCGCGTCCCTATCAGGTCCGGGTGGTCCACCAGGTTCAGGGCATCGCGCAGGGCTCCCTTGGGCAGTTCCACCGCCACGCAGGACTCTTTGGACGTCACGGAAGAGCGGTCGGCCACGGCAAGGTGGGTGCTTTTGGTGATGCCGCTGGTCTTCACCGTCTTTCCGGCCGAGCTCAAGTCCCCGCCCACAATATAGGCATACAGCCACAGGCCGTTTTCGCCGGCATGCGCCGCCGCCTGCCCTACGGAAATGGCATTTTGGGGCTCTTCTCCCCCAGGCTCAGTGCCGGAGGAGCCGCCATTGTCCCCGCCAATGACAAAATCATCGTTCGTCCAGATTTTGGAGGTGTCCACCGCTACGGTAATCTGCCCCTCACCATTCACGGCGGGCGCCGGAGCGGCTATTTTCAGGGTGAGGATTTCCCGCATGGCCAGGCTTCGGGTATAGAGGGTTTCCATTTGCCCCTGGTTATGCATGAGGAGGGAAAAACTGCCCGGCATCAGGTACGCTATCCGGGTTTCCCTGTATTTATAAAGGAGTTTGTCGGCCCCTTGCGCCACATATAAGGTCCCGTCCGGATAAGAGGTCAGGAATTCCGACCCAATTTTGAGGCGCACACCGGCGTTTTGCAGCGTGCATTGCAGGCGCACGGTCACCCGCTCGCCGCCCGAAACCTCCACCCTTTGCAGGTCGCCGTACTGGGGCCTGTCAAACGCAGGTCCCGTAAACAGATCTGACACAATACCCACAGAATAGTTCCCGGACTGAACGCTCAGTTTCTCCGGCGAGTCGCCATAAGCCCCTTCATAAAGGGTTTTCCCCGTATCGTCCCGGATGGAAAGGATGAAATCGTTGGTGTCCGGGAGTTCTTCGGCCCCCTTTGTCAGAAAGGAAGCGTCCAGCGCCCAGCGCAGTTCTCCCGCTTCGGGGCCAAAGGCGCTGAAATCATCACACGCGGCAAGGGCCAATACTGCCAGCACCCCTGCCCAAAATCTTTTAGTTCTCATACACACATTTCTTTTGTGACCGGCACCGTTGCCTGTCAGCCGCTAAGGTAAGGGCGCAAGGGGCGTAATTATCGGTTAAAACAGAAAAATATTTCAACCAATCCTGTAAAACCACACATAAAAAACGTGTTTTTTCCACCGATTTCAAGTATTCGCATATTTTCATTATCTTTGTAGGTTATTGCAAACCAAAAAACAACTATGTTCGAAAACCTGTCGGAGCGACTGGAAAGGTCCTTCAAAATACTCAAAGGTGAAGGCAAAATCACCGAAGTCAATGTAGCGGAAACCCTCAAAGACATCCGGAAAGCCCTGCTGGATGCCGATGTCAGTTATAAGGTAGCCAAAGACTTCTGCAACCGGGTCAAGGAAAAGGCCATGGGCGCCCAGGTGCTCACCGCCGTGAAGCCCCAGCAGATGATGGTGAAGATTGTGCACGACGAACTGGCCGCATTCATGGGTTCCAATGCGCAGGAAATCAACGTAAAAGGCAATCCCGGCATTGTGCTGGTCGCCGGCCTCAACGGTTCCGGTAAAACCACTTTCTCCGGAAAACTGGCCCTGCACCTGAAATCCAAGAAGGGCATGAAGGTGCTCCTGGCCGCCTGCGACACCTTCCGTCCTGCCGCCATCGAGCAGCTCAAAGTCCTGGGCGAAAGCATCCAGGTGCCCGTGTACACGGAAGACGGGGAGAAAGACCCCATCAAGATAGCCAGGGCCGCCGTGGCCAAAGCCAAGGCCGATGGCTACAGCGTGGTCATTGTAGATACCGCCGGCCGCCTGGCCGTGGACCAGGAGCTGATGGACGAAATATCGGCCCTGCATGAGGCCCTGAACCCCGGCGAAACGCTGTTCGTGGTGGACGCCATGACCGGCCAGGATGCCGTGGAAACGGCCAAGGCCTTCAACGACCGCCTGGATTTTGACGGTGTTGTGCTCACCAAAATGGACGGCGACACCCGCGGCGGCGCGGCCCTTTCCATCAAGGCCGTGGTGGGGAAACCCATCAAGTTCGTGAGCTCCGGCGAAAAGCTGGAAGCCCTGGACGTCTTCCACCCGGACCGTATTGCAGACCGCATCCTGGGCATGGGCGACGTGGTTTCCCTGGTGGAGAAAGCGCAGGAGCAGTTTGACGAGAAAGAGGCCCGCGCCCTCAAGAAAAAGCTGGCAAAAGACCAGTTCACCCTCTGGGACTTCTACCAGCAAATCCAGCAGGTGAAGAAAATGGGCAACATCAAAGACCTGGCCGGCATGATTCCCGGCATGGGTAAGGCCATCAAAGACGTGGACATCCCGGACGATGCCTTCAAGAGCATTGAGGCCATCATCCTTTCCATGACCCCCTATGAGCGCGAGCATCCGGAAGCCATCAACGGGTCCCGCCGCAAGCGCATTGCCGACGGTTCCGGCACCTCGGTTCCGGAAGTCAACCGCCTCCTCAAGCAGTTCGAAGGCTCCCGCCGCCTCATGAAAGGCGCCGTTACCGGCAGCCTGATGCAGCAACTCCGCGGACGCAGATAAACAAAGTACCAACCCTACAATATGAATTACCGCAAACTCCTCCTGGCAGCAGCCCTCATCCTTCCGCTCTCCTGCTCCCACAAACTAAAAGACGGAGATTACACCCTTACGGTCCTCTCCACCAACGATGTGCACAGCACCTGGTTCGATTCCACCTACGTCGGGAACGGCATCAAGAAGTCCATCTTCGCCATGAATTACTACATTGACAGTGTACGGGTGGCCGATGGCGCGGAGAATGTGCTCCTGGTAGATGCCGGCGACTGCCTGCAGGGAGACAACGCCGCGTACTACTACAATTACGTAGACACGGTGACGCCCCACCTCTTCCCCCGCCTCATCGAGTATATGGGCTACGACGCCATTGCCATGGGAAACCATGACATTGAGACCGGCCATCCTGTGTACGACCGCGTGCAGGCCGATCTTACCCGCGCGGAAGCCCCCTTCCTGGCCGGCAACGCCATCCGCAACGATAGTGGAAAGCCTTATTTCCCGCTGTATAAAGTGGTGAACAAGGCCGGGCTCAGGATAGCCATCATCGGCTACAACAACGCCAACATCAGCGCCTGGCTGGCCGAGGAAGTCTGGAGCGGCATGCACTTCGTGTCCATCGCCCAGATTATCCAGCGGGATGTGGACTATGTGCTGGCCAAGGAGAAACCCGACGTAATGATAGCCGCCATGCACTCCGGCTGCGGCCAGGGCGACGGCAGCATCCTGGAATGCGAGGCCCTGGATGCCTTCAACAGTGTCCGAGGCGTAGACTGGCTCATCTGCGGCCACGACCATCGGCCCTATGTGGAAACCCGGGACAGCAGCGCGCTCCTCAACTCCGGCAGCCACAGCCGTTACGTGGCGCACGGCAAGATGCACCTGACGGTGGAAGGTGGAAAGATTGTCGCCAAGCGCTTTGAGACAGACCTCATCCCAGTAAAGGCCGAAAAGGCCGACCCCGTGATGCGGGCGCATTTCCAGAAAGACTTTGAGGCCGTGCGGGCCTTCACCCTGCAGGAAGTGGGCATCCTGAACGTGGACATGCGCACGCGCGATTCGTACATCGGCCCTTGCCCCTACATGAACCTCATCCATACGCTGTGCATCGGCCAGGAGCCTGCGCAGCTTTCCATTGCGGCGCCGCTCACCTACAATGGCAGCATCAGCGCCGGAACGCTCATTTTCAACGACCTCTTTACCATTTATCCCTTTGAGAATCAGCTCTATGTGATAACCATGAGCGGCCAGGAGGTAAAAGAGTACCTGGAAGCCTCCTACGACCGCTGGATCAATACCTACACCGGTCCCGGCAGCCACGTGCTCAAGATTGCCCCGCGTGACAACCTGCGCTGGCAGCAGGCCCGCTGGTCCTTCGAAGGACTCCCCTACAACTTTGACTCCGTGGCCGGCCTCAACTACACCGTAGACATTACCAAGCCCCGCGGAGAGCGCATCGCCATCTCCTCCCTGGCCGATGGCAGCCCCTTCGACCCCGCCCGCGTTTTCAACGTGGCCCTCACCTCCTACCGCGCTTCCGGCGGCGGCTCCCTTCTGGACGAGGTTGGCATTGACACCGGCAAAATTGACGAGCGCGTGGTGGCCCGCTACCCGGAAATCCGGAGTCTCCTGTACGACTATCTGAAAGAGAACGGCAGCATTGACCCCGAGGTCATCGGCCGGCCCTCCGTCATCGGCACCTGGAGTTTCGCGCCCGCCGCCATCGCCGCCCCCGCCCTCAAGGCCGATATGCAGCTCCTCTTCGGCCAGGACGCCAAGTAAGCATTGCCCGTGTGGCCCTCGGCCGTGAAATGGAAACCGTTGACGCACAGCGATTTATAAAAAAGTGTCTATGCAATTTCGCATAGACACTTTTGCGTTATTAGCTGATAATCAGCGCTTTACATTTCACACCTACCTCACCTGCTGCGGCGGATAGGAGTAAGCTCGGCAGCCTCTTTGAAACGAAGCTCCTCACCTCCTATCCGGACTGCCTTTCTGGCGGCTTTGGCCGATGCCTTGGCTACGCTCGGCTTCGGTGCTGCAGCCGGAGCGCTGAACACGGGAGTGCCTTCGATGACGGCGATGTCGTCTATCACGAGCTGCTCCTGATCGGTGCAATCAAAGTGCCTGATGCCAATGTAAACAGTTTTGCCTTCAAAGGCGCTAGGAACCGGAAGAACGAAGTGCTGATAGCCGGCGGAAGTCTGTTCCACGGGAGTCCCGTTCGGATAAGTTTGGGCCAGGAGTTCCACGGCGCTGCTAACATTATCCAAGGTAGGGGCAACCTCCGTTATGTATACACCATAGTGTTCCATGTCATAACCTGACCCAGGTGTAGAGGCAGATACCCAGAAACTGATATAGTTGTTTGCAGTAAGTTCAATAGCCGGAGTAAAAGCGTAATTGTCCGGCGTGAAGGCTGAAGTGTTCCATGAAGCACTAGATAAGCAGTAGTCGCCGTAATGAGCCTTAGTATTTCTCCAAAACCAATTATTACTATCGCCGTCAGCATCGAGGAGCGTCCATCCGGTAATCCCGTCTTCAAATCCTTCCTGATAGATATAGGTATTGGGGTCTACTACCGGCACGTAAGGTTCAAGAACCGTAGGAATCCCAGAAAACCCGATATATCCAGTCCGCATTCCATTGTCATAATACAGCCACATATAGTAAGTGCTGGTGGAATTACGTTGAGTTGTACCATTCAGAATATCAAGAACATCCTCTTCGTCGTTGTATTGCGCCTTGAAAATAACATTCGACCTTGTAGGATATCCAGGATAATACGCACCATCCATGCCTTGCAGTATCGTTTCTACTGAACCATCTGTTGCAACCACCTGGTCGTATAGCACCAGATAGCCATCTTCGAATAAGGCTTCAACAGTATATTCACCTTGGTTTGCTAGTCCACTTAGATAGTAACTTTCTCCAGCAACCTTCTGCTCTATAGTATAAACCCTTGCTCCGTCTGTCCACTCCCTTAAATAATCACCATAAGAAGCGGTAGGAGGTATATAGCGTTGTAAAGAAGAAGGGATTGGAGTCCAGGAAGAATTGCCGGAGGGCGTCCTGTCGTTATAAGTTATCCATATGTAGTATACGATTGGTAGATCTGTAGCTGTTGTGCCGGGAGAAATGATTAATTCATCCTCAAGTTCATCATAGAGTGCAGTAAAAAGGGTAACTTGTGAGGAAGGATATCCGGGATAATATAAATTTGCGTCAATTCCCTGAAGAACGGTATCATAAGACCCGCTAGATTCCACTATCTGGTCATATAGGACCAGGCGGCCCTTTCTATAAGCGGCCTCTACGGTATAAGAGCCTTGGTCGTTCAATCCGGAAACGAAGTACGTTCTGCCTTCCGTTTTTTCTGAGATTGAAATGACTTGCGCTCCATTTTGCCAGTTGCCAAGATAAGCATCATAGATGCTCTCCAAACGGTAAGCGGCCAGGTTAATGCCGAACTTGGTAACACCACCGTCCGGGAATTGGATGACGGGGCTGCTAATGAGGGCGTGGTCCCCGTCGCTGCCGTCACGGTAATAACTGGCTTTGTCCGTTTCTACGGAGATGCCAATCTTGTCACCGGCCTCGCCCCAGTCACGTTCTGCAATGACGCGGAACCAGACTACGTCGTTACCGGTGGCCACCAGATTGTCGGTGTTCAGGGTAATGGTATTGCTGGCGTACTCGCCAAATGCGGTTTCGGAATCAACGTAACCCGTGACAGGGTTGTATTCAATGGTGCCTGCAATGGCGGCAGGAGCGGTAAGCGTGATTTCCTGAATCTTCTCACCGGGGGTGATGCCCACCAGATTCAAGCGAACTACAGTTCCCAGCCGGCGGAAAGCGAACTGTACACCTTCATCGTTGCCAACGCGGCTGTCGCCGTGGTCAAGCACGCTGGAAAACAGAATGTCGGAATTGGGGGCGAAATTACCGTTAACCAGATTCTGCACCTCCGGCATGTAAAGAAGGGCGTTCGTATTAAGGTCAACAACAGCACCGGCCGGATAGACGGCGGTATACTGATACGAATCCCCAGAGGGGTCGGCACTTGAGAGGGTCGCCTTAAAACTGGCTTTGCCGGCTGCGATAACGGCATTTTCGGAATAGGCAAGGTCGTTAAGAGTCCCGTCTACGGTTTCAAACACAATAACCCGGTCACCGGTGGTCCACTGGATGGTGGGGATATCACCGTCTATGGCAGCAGTCTTAGTGTCCTCCTGGTTAGCAATGACTTGAATGGTAACACCTTGCGTGTTTTGGAATTCGGAAGATTCCTGAATGATGTTTGCCTCTTTCTGGCAAGCGATGATGGCGGTTGCAGCTACTGCAACGGAGGCCAGAAGAAATACGTTCTTTCTCATAATTGTGCCTCCTATAACAAACCACCAAGTTCAAAAATATCTGCGGGAGTAATAACAGCGCCGGGGTCACCGAGCGCTCCTTCTTCACCGCCTGACAGGCAGACAACGCCTTCGAGCTTCAACTCAAAAAGCTCTACACGGGGGGGGTAATAAGTTAGTTTCTTCATACTAGATCGTTTTATATGAATAATAAGTAAAAAGGCAAGCAGGTCTTCATCTTAATGAAAACATAATAAGGAATAAGTTGTTACAAATAAGTTGCTGCTAATGAGTACTAACCAAGTTCAAACCACAAAGTTAGACAATTATTTAAAAAATCAAATATTTTGGCGTAAAAAGTCCTGCAACCTAACAAAAATCAATAAGTACCCACAACAAAAAAAGCCGGGCCCGAAAGCCTGGCTTTTAGATGGTCGGGATGACTCGACTCGAACGAGCGACCCCTACGTCCCGAACGTAGTGCGCTACCAACTGCGCTACATCCCGATAGAAAAACAAGCTCTTAGGCGAGCTTGTTAATGTAAACCTGGAGACCGCTCTTGAGGTTGGCCGCTTTGTTCTTGTGGATAACCCCAATCTTGGCGAGTTTGTCAATCATTGCATATACCTTGGGGGCGAGCTCTGTGGCTGCAGCCTTGTCGGTGGTATTGCGGAGGTCGCGGATGGCGTTCCTCGTGGTCTTTGCATAATACTTGTTATGCAGGCGGTGACGCTCGCTCTGACGGGCGGCACGTGCGGCGGATTTTGTGTTTGCCATTATTTTACTTTTTTATATTTGGTAGTGGGTAGGAGAATCGAACTCCTATTGCGGGAATGAAAATCCCGAGTACTAACCGTTATACGAACCCACCAAA
>JAGBJY010000041.1 GCA_017934185.1 Bacteroidales bacterium
GCCCGGAACCTGGGCGCCCTGCTGTATTTCTTCGAGTTTGCCTGCGGCATCAGCGCTTACACCCTGGGCGTGAACCCTTTCAACCAGCCCGGTGTGGAAGCCTACAAGAAGAACATGTTCGCCCTGCTGGAGAAGCCCGGCTACGAAGAGGCCACCAAGGCCATCCGCGCACGGCTGTAAGGTGATGCGTAAACTACTCTCCATCCTCCTGATAACTGTGGCTGTGCCTGCTTTTGCGGCACAGCCACCTTCAAACAGGCACCAACTTCGCCTGGGCTGGGGCGACATGCTCTTCGAAACCCTGGCTTTCCACAGTTCTTACAGCGGGGTTTACCCCTCTCCACAGACCCTTCCGGAGCATTTCACCCGCTACGAGAAATACGATTACAGCTACACCGGACACTATTTTCTGGAGTATCAGTACCGCTTCACCCGGCTTATCAGCGTAGGTTTTCAGGCCGATGTAGAAGGCATTTTCTGGAAGGAAGGCAGTTTTGACCGCTACCATCAGCTCAAGGCTACTGCCACCCCGGTGCACAACTGGGATTTGGTTCTCATGCCCACCGTGCGCTTTACCTATCTGGAAAAGCCCTGGGTACGGCTGTACTCCGGTCTGGGGGCAGGCATCCTGCTGGCCTTTGACAATCAGGGCGGATTCAAACCGGCACCGGCGCTGAACCTGAATCTCATCGGCATCGAGATTGGCAAAGGTCCCTGGGGCGGCAATATCGAGCTGGGCATGCTGAATGCCCTCACAGATGCCTTCCATGTTTATCAGCTGGGCTCCCGCCTGCTGTCCGTAGGTGCATATTATAAATGGTAAGCCTATGAAGAAGTGGTTTTTTCTTGCCGTACTGACCGTACTCTCCGCCTGTCGGCACCCGGAAGTGGAAATTGCCGATTTTGACAGCTTTCGTGTAACCCAGGTAAGCACCGGGAATGTTCTGGTGGGGAACCGGCTGAACCCGGAGATCCGTCTCATGGATGGGGATGAGGAGACCAAAGTGGCCTCCACATCGGGGACGGACCTGGCCAAGGAAATCCTGGGCATGGTGGAATGCAACAGCCTCATCCACATCGCCGGCACCTATCAGGGCCACGATCTTGACGGCGCTCCCCTCACCCTTTCCGGGAAACTCCTGCTACCCGCCAAGGGACGGATTAAAAACATGCTCATCGTGAGCCACTTCACCATCGGCGCCAATTATGAATGCCCCTCGGAGTGTTTCCCCATTGAGGGCGTCCTGGCCAGCCGTGGCTACGCCGTCGTCATGGCCGATTACATCGGCTACGGCATCACCCGCAGCCGCGTCCACCCTTATATGCACGTGGAAAGCACTGCACGCAGCGTAGTGGATATGGCCCTTGCCGTGAAACCTTACCTGGAGTATATCGGCCGAAAGCCGGAGAGCGAGGAAGTGATTCTGTTCGGCTACTCCCAGGGCGGTTCCACTACCCTGGGCGTGATGGATATGATTCAGGACGAATACGAGGACGTGCTTCCCATCAAGGCCGTGTATGCCGGCGGCGGTCCCTACGACCTTGCAGCCACCTTTGACGTTTCCATGCTGGAAGACCTTACCGGCATTCCCTGCGCTATTCCCATGATTGTGCAGGGAATCAATGAGGGAGACAATCTGGGCCTGGAAATAGACAAGTTCTTCAAACCTGTACTGCTGGAGCACATCGATGAGTGGATTAACTCCAAAGACTATACGGTGAAGCAGATTAACCTGCTGATGAATGCCAATAGCGTAAGCGACCTCATGACCGACCTTGGGCGCAACAAGAAAGACCCGCAGACGGCCAAGCTTTATAAGGCCCTCATGCTGAACTCTGTGCTGAACTTCCAGCCTTACCATCCCATCCACTTCTTCCACAGCACGGAAGATGCCACCGTCCCCTTTGTTAACGCTCAAAAGGCCGAAGAATACTTCAAGGGGAAGGACATCACCTATGATTTCGGCGCGTATGGGAAACATGGAAACGGTTTTATCCGCTTTTTGATTAACGCATTTAAGGAATTGTAGATGAGACGCATCCTAAGAAGCTTTTTCTGTTTTGCCCTTGTGCTCGCTTCCTCCTCCTGCACAAAAGAAAACAGCACCACAGAAAGCGAGATACGGGTAGAACTCACTTCTGTGGGGGGAAGCCGCGCCCGCATTACAGTGGCCTCCATGAATAGAAAAGCCTATTATTCCTATGTCCAGCTAAGCACGCAGGAAGAGGCTTACGCAGCTCCTGCCAGCGTAGCCGTTGCCCATGCCATAGCGTTCATGGAAAGCAGTTACCAGTACTACGAAAAAGGCAGTTTTACCGACGTCTTCTGCTATCAGGGCAGCCGGCAGTTTACCATCTCCAGTATCCTTCCAGATTCCGACTACCGTTTCATTGTTTTTCAGATGCATCCCAAGAAGCACACGCTTATTGGAGAGCCCATAGAAATAACGTACCACACCAAGCCGGTGACGCTCCGGGAATTAAGTTTTGATGTGCAGGTGGACGGCGAAAAAATAGGCATCGCCCCCTCCGACCCCCGCCTCACCTACATCTGGGATTATGAAGAATCAGGCATCATTGAAGACAAGTATTTCTTCCCGCAGTCGTATCTGTACAACCTCGTGGGCATGTACGACGAGTACGGTTTCCTGGACACGGAACTCTCCCGGGGACTGGAGTACTGGTACTTTGCCGATGACAAGAAACTGGAAGCCGAAGAGGAATTCACGCTGGTCATTGCCGGCTGTGAAGACGCCGAGTTTACCACTTCCCCCATGCAAATGCGTTTTGTGTGGCACGGTCCGGGCAACGTGGAAGTGACAGAGGCGTTGACCGAGTGCAGCATTTTCTGATTGAAATCGGTTGAAACACGTAAAAAATCCTGTAAAACCACACATTTTTTCAACCGGTTATAGGAAATTCGCCCACAGTTCCATATGTTTGTATCGGCCGCCCAACTCCGGACGGCCGTTAAATTTCAAACTTTATGGAACCTTTACTCACCCCTTCAAAGTATGTCAATCCCATGATTGACGTTGCCTTCAAGTACCTCTTCGGTACGGAAAAAAACAAACGGCTCCTCAAAGGTCTCCTGGAACATGTTTTCAAGAAGGAGATTCTGGACATCACCTATAACAATACCGAGAGGATTGGTGATTCACAGGAAAACCGCAATGCCTACTTTGACGTCCTGTGCAAGGCAAACAACGGACCGGATTTCATTGTGGAATGCCAGGTCCAGCCACAGGAGCATTTCGCAGAACGTGCCATCTTTTACTGCGCACGAACCATCTCGGCCCAGGCCCCCAAGGGAGACTGGGACTATAACTTCCACCCGGTGTATTTCCTGGCACTCATCAATTTCCCCCTCCCCAATTCGGGCAGCCGCTCAGAAGGATATGTCCATAGTTTCTCCATTCTCAATGATGATACTTCCGCTCCGATGACCGACAAAGTCCGCTTCGTTTTTATGGAAGTGGGACCTTTCGAAAAAAGCAAGGAAGAGTGTGTTTCTTTTGAAGAACGTTTCTTGTTTTATATGAAGAATCTTCCTACATTTGCCGAAGAACCCGATACGGTAGATGACGATTATTTTGAAGACCTGCTAAAAGCTGCGGAGTATTTTAATATGGATAAAGAAACTCAAGAACAGTACGAACGTCGCCTGAAAGCCATGCGCGATTCCAAAAATGTAGAAGATTACATGAAAAAGATGGCCCGAAAGGCAGGCCTTGAAGAAGGACGCGCGGAGGGACGCGCGGAGGGACGGGCTGAGGGACGGGCTGAGGGACGGGCTGAGGTGCGAGCAGACGTTGCCCGGAAGATGGTCTCCATGGGGCTGGAGGTCTCCGTAATTGCTGAAGCCACCGGACTGTCTCCGGAAGAGATTGAAGCGCTGAGGCCGATGGAAGCGTGAAAGCTCAAGACACTGTGAATCAGACGTTTATACAAAAACAGTAAGCAAAAATTGCTTACTGTTTTTGTATAAGTGGCTGGCTATCAGGGAGATGGGATTTCGCCAGAAGGAGAAGCAGTTGGGCCGATGGATGCAACTGCCCTGCAACTATGCGAAAGTAGCAGCAACTTACTGTAACTTCGGAAAAGTTGCTGCTACTTGCATATAGTTACGTGTCACTTACACGCACTTCGTCAGATACTTACGCTACAAAATGCATTTGGTCGGATGCTTACCACTTCGTCGGAAGCTTACTTACTAACTCACTACTTCCAAATAATAACCGCTACTACCTCGGTACTACCCGGATAGTGGCGGTTACATTTCCAGCCTTCTAACGCACGTTTATATAAGGCCTTCTTAAGAAAGTCTTCTAGTCTTTCTTGTAGAAACTAATGGTCCGAGTTTGAGAACCGGCATAATACCTATAGCCATTTGTTCCATTTCTCGCAAGGATACGAGTGTTGTCAGCAGATGATTTCACATTATATACGCCCGATGTTGCAGTTTCTTCAATAGTATGCGCATACGAAGTAGGACCACAGCAGCCGATATTTCCTGAAGTCCAATAGATATAGTTGGTGTTGTCTTTGTTCTTAATTGTACCAGTCGTAGCATCGTAATACCAAACAACGGATGCATCAGGATTAGTAATGACGCCCTCAGCACTAGCGGTTACTTCGGTATATTTAATCCAAGAAGTCCCCACAGTGTTATTCACGGCATAAACTGTATTATCTGTTACCGTACCAAATACATACCAACCCGAGGTGAGAGTACCTGTAACTTTTGTATATGTCTCAATTGTTCCGGCATCTGCCCATTGAGCGTAAAGAGTTAGATTTCCGGTGGCAGTTGCGGAAGCTTCCGCGGTATACGCAGTACCAGTTCCATCGGCAGCAGTATTCCAACCAGTAAAGGTATACCCGGTTTTTTCAAGAGTTCCAGCCGTAGCGACAGTGAAAAGACCAGTTGTAACAATCGAAGCGGGGACTGTACCTCCGGTATTGCCATTACCATTGTAAGAGACCGTATATGTAGTAATCAGTGCGGGGCCACTTCCTGAACCTTCGAGTTTATAGAGTGCTTGAAGATCCGTTACTGATGAAGTAGCAGCATAGCAAGCAAAACGCGTACTGCCACTATTGTAATGCATATAATTACGGTTGGAACTACCTAGTGCAACCAACGACATTTCACCAGTTTCTGCATCTACAATGGTAGGAGTCCAATAACCATTGACATCGTTGGTAGTCTGAATACCCATCTGGTTAGCAGAATTAGACTTCGCATATAGATAACCATTGGTTCCATTCAATGCAATAGTATTGGTGGCGCCGCCTGCTTCAAGAGTGAAAACATCTACATTGGAGGCAGGATTTATAATTTTGCTGTCATCCGCAGACTTTGCCTGCGATACAGCAGAAATGTAAGTAGAACTGGTTGTTCCAATTTCTGCAGCATAGTCACTTGCCCCAACTGCGGCAAGAATAACCTCAGAGCCAGCGGTAAGTTCGGAGTAAGAGGTTATCAGATTGTATACCTTGTCTGCGGGAGGTGTAATGCCAGAGAAGTTGACACTGAAGGTAGCCACATGACCTGCAGCTAACGCTGCCGGTGTAGTTACATTTTCTTTCGTATAAACTTTTGAATTCTTGGTGGTTACAGAAATAGTGAGTTCTGTTCCGGCCGGCATCGGTGCACAAGCAAACCAAATATTGGAAGGAGAAGAAGTCAGAATAGTGATGGCGTCCTTTGATCCATTCTCTTCCATTGTGCCCAACTTGCTGCCTCCGACATAATAGTAATATCTATAGGCAATATTGCTATCTGCAGTAACAAGAACAGAGGCGACCTCATCACCAACAGCAAGATCAAGATTGGTAATTGACATCTTGACATAAGCCGTAAGATGAGAAAAGTTGAGATCTACTGTCGTCGGGAATGTCCCAACGGTAGAAGATGTGGCGGCCAGAATCATAGCTTTCTCATCGGGGCCCGTTGCCGAAGGAGTCTGAGTCGTAGGGATTTCTACATTCCAACTAAAATATGTTGAATTAACACCGCTCACCACCGCGCTGGCTGGGCTAATGGCATAAAAAGTATAGGAACCACTCTTATCGTCAGTGATTTCTGCACTGAAAGAAGCCTGAGCATCACTTACTTTGGTTACTGTAGCATCTTTTGCATCAGAATAGTTTTGTGCAATCTTAATTTTGCTATCGTTGGCAGTCCAAATGGTAGGATATTTGCCTGCACTCAAATCTCCAAAAGTAGTCTTAGTCTCAATACTATTGGCCGTAAACTGGACAGTTTTGGCAGCGGGTTCCTTGGAGCCGGTTTCTTTCTGGCAGGAAACAAGTGCAAGAGCAGCGACTGCGCTTGCAAAAAGGATAGAAACAATCTTTTTCATAAGGCAGTACATTTTAAAACAGTCCTTCAATACCAGGGAGCGTGGGGAAGGCAGGAGCACTAAGCTCGCCCCAGTTATCCTGGGAAGCATCATCAATGCCGCCAGTACCACTGACGCAAATCATGGCCTCGGTTTGTACTACGAGGACATCGGCCTCGGGGGCCTCATAAAGCAGTTTTTTCTTCATATTGTTAGAGTTTATCGGTAATCCACTCACTAAACCAATCACAAATTTAGCAAATGTCCTTGATAATCCCTGCATTTTCGGCAGAATTTTTCACAGACTTATTCACATTTTGCTAACTTTGTAATATGAAAACCAAGCAGAACCTCAGGGCGGCCATTTATGGCGCCGGCTCACTAGGCACCATCCTGGGCGCCTTCATCACCCGAAGCGGAAAAGAAATTGACCTCATCAACCATAACAAGGCCCACGTGGCCGCGCTCAAGTCCGTCGGCGCCCGCGTCACCGGCACCCTGGAATTCACCCAGCGCGTAAGCGCCCTCCTGCCCGAAGAAATGCAAGGACAGTACGACATCATCTTTCTCCTTACCAAACAGCAGCGCAATCCGGAAGTGGTCTCCTTCCTGAAGCCTTTTCTTGCCGATGACGGCGTGCTGGTAACCCTGCAAAACGGCCTCCCGGAAGAAGGAATTGCCGATATCATCGGCCCCGACCGGGTGCTGGGCTGCACCGTAGCCTGGGGCGCCACCCTCATCGGCCCCGGCGTTAGCCAGCTCACCAGCGCCCCGGACAGCCTGACCTTCTCCCTGGGCGCCGTCTCCCCCACTCCCCATCCCTACCTGCCCCAGGTGAAAGCCCTGCTGGAATGCATGGGAGAGGTAAACGTAGAGCCCAATTTTATTGGCACGCGCTGGAGCAAGCTTCTCATCAACTCGGCCTTTTCCGGCATGAGCACCGTGCTGGGATGCACTTTCGGACAAGCCGCCAAGCCGATGGCTTCCCGCAGGATTGTCCTGGGCCTTATCAAGGAATGCATAGACGTGTGCAGCCATGCCGGCATCAAGATTGAGCCCGTGCAGGGAAAGGATGCCGTGAAACTGCTGGATTACCACGGTCCCCTGAAAAAAGGCCTCTCCCTGCTGATACTGCCCATTGCCATCCGGAAACACGCCCAACTGAAAGCCAGCATGCTGCAGGACATCGAGAAAGGGAAAAAGACCGAGGTAGATGCCATCAACGGGGCCATCGCCGCCTTTGGCGACAAAACTGGCTGCCCCACGCCCCTGAACCACAAAGTAACGGAGATCATTCACCGGATAGAGGCCGGGGAACTGTCCCCGGGCTTTCAGAACCTGTCCCTGTTTGCATAGACAAAGGCCACCCCGCTTTCCGGAGTGGCCTTATTCTTAGGTAAAGCCGTAAGCCGCTTTCTGTTTTTAAATCTGTCATTTATCTTCGCAGCCTACCCCCCGGCATCGGGCGGGCCGCCCTCATCTGCCGGTATATTTGGCCTTGCAGGCCCGGATGGCGTACCCGCTGCATGTCGCCATACAGCGTCGTGGGCTCTTACCCCGCGTTTTCACCCTTACCGGAGAAAAAAAAGAAAAACTCCGGCGGTAATTTTCTGTTACACCTGGTTGAAGATTACTCCCCACTGTGCTTTCCACAGCCGGGTGCCCTTCCCTGTGCGGACTTTCCTCAGCCCCAAAGGGGCCGCGACAAATCGCTTTACCGCTTGCAAAGGTACAAATTATTTTTTGAACCAGGCAAGGGATTGGGCACAGAGCGTTGAAATGGCCTTCCAGTCCCCTGCGGCAATGACTTCCTTGGGGAAGAGCTTGGAGCCCATGCCCACGGCGGTAACGCCGCTCTTAGCCCAGGCCGACAAGTTCTCCTGAGTGGGTTCCACCGCGCCGGTGCACATAATCATGGCCCAAGGCAGCGGAGCCAGCACATTCTTCACGAAGGCGGGACCGCCCACAGTGCCGGCCGGGAAAACCTTCACCAGGTCGCAGCCCAGCTCCTGGGCATGGGTGATTTCCGTGACGGTGCCGCAACCGGGACTGTAAGGGATGCCGCGGCGGTTGGCCAGGCGCACCACTTCCTCCACCATGCAGGGCGACACCAGGAAATCGGCCCCCATCTGGAGGTAGAGGGCAGCGGTGGGGGCATCCAGGATGGTTCCTGCGCCGAGGGCCATCTCCGGGCACTCCTTGCGCACGAAGGCGATGAGCTCCTCGAAGACTTTGTTGGCGCCGTCGCCGCGGTTGGTGAACTCGAAAGCGCGGATGCCGCCTTCGTAGCAGGCCTTCACCACCTTCTTGGTAATCTCTACGTCCTTGTTGTAGAACACCGGAACAATGCCGGTGGAACGGATGATACCGATGGTATCGATTTTATTGAACTTTGCCATATAGATTCTTCACTTCGTTCAGAATGACAATTAGCGGGACACACGGCCGCTGCCGCCGCCTTTGATGAGACCTTCCACCTCGGAGACGGTGACGCGGTTGTAGTCGCCCAGGATGGTGTGTTTGAGGCAGGATGCGGCTGCGGCAAACTCAATGGCTTCCTGGTCGGTTTCGTAGGCCAGCAGGCCGTACAGGAGGCCGCCCATGAAGGAGTCGCCGCCGCCTACGCGGTCAACAATGTGGGTGATGTCGTAACGGCGGCTCTGCCAGAGGGTCTTGCCGTCATACAGCACGCCGCCCCAGGTGTTGTGGTTGGCATTGATGGAACCGCGCAGGGTGATGGCCACCTTCTTGCAGCGCGGGAATTTCTTCATCAGTTGCTGGGCCACGCTCACGAAGATACTCTGGTCAATCTCGCCGCCGGTCTTCTCCGCGTCAAAGCCTTCGGGCTTGATGCCGAATTCCATCTCGGCGTCTTCCTCGTTGCCCAGGATGAGGTCACAGCCTTCCACCAGGGCAGGCATCACCTCAGCGGCCGATTTGCCGTACTTCCACAGCTTCTTCCGGTAGTTAAGGTCGCAGGACACCTTGACCCCCAGTTCATTCGCCACTTTGATGGCTTCCAGGCAGGCATCGGCGGCACCCTGGCTCAGGGCGGGGGTAATGCCGGTCCAATGGAACCAGTCGGCCCCTTCCAGGACTTTGTACCAGTCCACCATGCCGGGCTTAATCTCGGAGATGGCGGAATGGGCGCGGTCGTACACCACCTTGGAGCCACGGGCCACGGCGCCGGTTTCCAGGTAGTAGATGCCCACGCGGTCGCCGCCGTACACAACGCCGTCCAAGTTCACGCCGAAGCCCCTGAGCTCGGCCGTGCACATATCGGCAATGTCGTTTTTGGGGAGACGGGTCACGAAATGGGCGTCCACGCCGTAATTGGCCAGGGACACGGCCACATTGGCCTCACCGCCGCCGAAGGTGGCATCAAACTGATGGGCCTGCGAGAAACGCTGATAGCCCGGAGTGGAGAGGCGAAGCATCACCTCCCCGAAAGTTACTACTTTTGACATATTGCTTGTTTGTGATTTGATGATTGTCTGATTACAAGTTCCATAGGGACAATGATTTCCCCGTCGGCGGCGCCGTCCAGGAAGGCCTGGGCCGATTGGCGTCCCAGCTCCCGCGGATTCAGGGCCAGAGAGCTCAGGGAAGGCGACATGAGCGCGGTGAAAGACTCGTTGGCCGTACCCACGATGCCAAAGTCTTCCGGGATGCGGCTCCCCGCTTCCTGCAGGGCTCGAATGGCCCCGAGGGCCGAAAAGTCGCCGGCGCTGTAGAGGGCATCGCAGCCGCTGCGGAGGGCATCCAGAGCGGCGGCGCGGCCGGTTTCCGGCACAATGCTGTCCATATACTCCGCCGCGGGCTCCAGACCGGCATCGGCCAGGGCTCTCCGGAAACCTTTGAGGCGCAGGGCATAGGCCGCAGAGTTCAGATAGCCCGCCAGGGTGCCGATGTGCCGATAACCCTCCTCTACCAGGTGGCAGGTGGCTTTGTAGGCGCCCTCGAAGTTGTCGTTCACGATTTTGGCCCCCCTCAGGTAGGAAAAAACGCGGTCAAACTGCACCAGGGGCATTTCATCGCCCAGAATCTCCAGGATGTGCGTCCCGTCCTTCGAGCCGATGGAATGGGACATGATGACGCCTGACACCCGGTTGTTCTTGAGGGTGCGGAGGGCGCGCACCTCGTCTTCGTAGCGCTCGTGGGTCTGGCAGATAAGGACGCTCAGGCCGGCTTCGTTCAGGACGCTTTCCGCTCCGCTGATAACGCTGGAGAAGAACTCCCGGTTGATGCGGGGCACCACGATGCCTACAATGTCGGAGCGGCCTTTCCGGAGGTTGGAGGCCATCACATTGCGCTCGTAGCCCAGTTCGGCGGCTTTCCGGAGCACGGCCTCCTTGGTGGACGCCTTTACCCGGGGACTGCCCGACAGAGCACGCGACACCGTGGACGGCGTTATGCCCAGTGCCTGGGCTATTTCGGTAATGGTGACCATTAACGCATCTGAGAATAAGGAATTTTGTCCATGTCACCGTAGTCCAGGTTCTCCCCTGCCATGCCCCAGATGAACATGTAGTTGGAGGTGCCTGCGGCAGCGTGAATGCTCCATTCCGGGCTCATGATGGCCTGTTCGTTGGAGAGCCACACCACACGCTCCTGCTGGGGCTCGCCCATGAGGTGGCAAATCATATTGCCTTCCGACACATTGAAGTAGAAGTAGGCCTCAATGCGGCGGGCATGGGTGTGGGCGGGCATGGTGTTCCAGACAGAGCCGGGCTTAAGTTCGGTAAGCCCCATCTGCAACTGGCAAGGGCCTTCTTCCAGGACATTATTCACGATGAGCTGGTTGATGACGCGGTCGTTGGAGTCTTCCATTTTTCCAGCGGCAAAAGAATTGGCTTTGAGGGAGCCCTTGCGGCCGTCGATGGTGATGAGCTGGGTCTTGTAGGCCTTGTGGGCCGTGGCGGAATTCAGGTAGAACTTGGCCGGATGGGCGGCGTCCTTGCTCTTAAACACCACTTCCTCGTTGCCGCGGCCCACATACAGGGCCTCTTTGAACTTCAGGACGTAGTCTTTGCCACCGACGGTGACAATCCCCTCTCCGCCGATATTGATGATGCCCAGCTCCCGGCTGTACAGGAAGTAAGGGGCTTTCAGCGGATCGATGGTTTCCAGCTTCAGGGGCTTTGTGGCCGGTACGGCACCGCCAAAGATGAAACGGTCGTACATGGAATAAGTGAGGCGGATTTCATCGGCCACCATGACCTCGCTCATCATAAAGCGGGAACGGAGGGTTTCGGTGTCGTAGCCTTTCACATCGGCGGGATGGCAGGCTGTCTGGATGGTATACTTGGTTTGTGCGTTCATAGCTAGGGTGCTAAGCAGCAGCGCTGCGGTCAATATTTTTTTCATAAGAAGCCTTGATAATACGTCTGCGGTTAAAGATGGCCAGCACGGTGGTTCCGGCAACCAGAACAGCGCTGCCAATGAGTTTAAAGTCATGCACCAGGTGGAAAATGACCCAGGAGAAGAGGCTGGAGGCAAAGTCCAGGGCGCCTCCCTGGAAGCCTTCGGGGATGGCCACGGCAGCATCGCCGGTACGGGCATACACGTCCTGTGCAGCCAGGGTAAACCACGGCGCCAGGTCCGTCACAAAGTAAAGCCCTACGGTAAGGCTCACCAGGCCGATAATAAAGGTCTTCACTACATTACCCTTGGTAACGGGCAGCACGGCCGGGAACACGTAAAACATGCCGGCCAGCGAGGCCAGGGGCAGGAATTCGTTGCCGGGCAGCACCACCGAAAGCAGCAAGGTGCAGGGAATCAGGAGCAGGCTCACCACCAGCGTGGTAGGATGGCCTATCACCAGGGCGGGGCTCATGCCGATATTGATGCCGGCAGAATTCTTGAACTTACGGGAAACCAGGTCTTTGGTGGCTTCGGCAATGGGTTTGAGCCCCTCAATAAAGAGCGAAGTAATGCGCGGGATGAGTTCCATCACGGCGCCCATCTTGATGCCCAGGCCCAGGATGGCGGGAATGTTCTGGACAATCTGCGCCCAGCTGCGATAGCTCAGGCAGCCGATAAGGATGCCCACCAGCACACCCAGGAGCAGGGGTTCGCCCAGCACGCCGAACTTCTTTTTGAGGCCCTCGGCATCGATGTCCAGCTTGTTGAAACCGGGAATCTTGTCCATGCACCAGTTCAGGCCCTCGGCAAAGGGAACAAAGCCCTGCACGAAAGGCTGCGGGATGGAAATGCCGTCCATGTCTTTGTAATAGCGCTGGAACTTGCGGGTGGTAAGATCGGCCATCACCAGAGTGATGACAAAACAGATGATGGCGGCAAAAAAGCCGTACCAGATGCTGTCTGAGGCAAAATACACCACTGCGCCGATGAAAGCGTAATGCCAGTAGTTCCAAAGGTCAATGTTGATGGTGTTGGTGGCTTTGCACAGCAGGAGCACCACGTTGATGGCCAGGCACACCGGGATGATAAACGCCCCCACGGTGGTGTTGTACGCTACGCTTGCCGCTGCCGGCCAGCCCATGTCGAAGATGCCCAGCTGGAGGTCGTAGATTTCGGTAACCTCCTTGAGCGGACCGCCAAGGGACGAAGTGAGCAGGGCCGTAACCACGCTAAGGCCCACAAAACCCACGCCCACCAGCAGGCCGCTTTTAAGGGCTTTACCGGGCTTGATGCCGATGCATACCCCCAGGATGAAAAACAGGATGGGCATCATCACAGCGGCACCAAGTCCGATGATATAACTGAATACTTGTTCCATTATTTAGGCTGTTTGCCAATGTAAGCCAGGATACCGCCATCCACGTAGAGCACGTGGCCATTCACGGCGTCGGAGGCGTGGGAGGCCAGGAACACGGCGGGGCCGCCCAGTTCGGAAGGATCCAGCCAGCGTCCGGCGGGTGTCTTGGCGCAGATGAAGCTGTCGAAGGGATGACGGGAGCCATCGGCCTGACGCTCACGCAGCGGAGCGGTCTGCGGAGTTGCAATGTAACCGGGGCCGATGCCGTTGCACTGGATGTTGTACTCGCCGTACTCGGAGCAGATGTTGCGGGTGAGCATCTTGAGGCCGCCCTTTGCAGCGGCATAGGCGCTCACAGTCTCGCGGCCCAGCTCGCTCATCATGGAGCAGATGTTGATAATCTTACCCTCGCGGCGCTCCATCATTTCGGGAAGAACGGCGCTGTAAACGATTAAGGGAGCCACCAGGTCCACGTCAATCACCTGCTGGAACTCCTTGCGCTCCATCTCATGCATGGGGATGCGCTTGATAATACCGGCATTGTTCACCAGAATGTCAATCTGACCTACTTCCTGGTGGATTTTCTCTACCAGCGCCTTCACCGCCACCTCATCGGTAACGTCACAGACATAACCGTGCACATTGGTAATGCCGGCCTCTTTGTAATTGTTAAGGCCGCGCTCCAGGGCGGCTTCGTTGATGTCGTTGAAAATGATGTTCCTGATGCCGGCTGCAACAAAAGCCTTTGCAATGTTGAAACCAATACCGTAAGATGCGCCGGTAATCCAGGCGTTTTTACCTTCCAGGGAGAAAAGATTTGCCATAAACTATAGTGTTAAAAATTTTGTCTTGGACAAAGATACAAACGTTTGCACAAATTTCCAACACCCAGCGGCAAACTGTTTCAAAAAAGTTACAAATTGAACTGGAGGCCGCTCACGTGGGAGCCCACAAAGATGGGCACGTAGTAGGTCCGGGCGCTGCTTCGGCGCTGGCCCGCAACTGAAATCGGTCAAAAATGACAGAAAATGACTGATTCCACAACGCTGCTAATCCCAAATCGTGCGTTTTGGGTCAAAAATGACCGATTTCACAACGCCACCTTTTTTGCCAATGGTGGCGTCTGTCGGCAAACAGGATTGGCGCATTTTTTTGTATCTTTGCATGGCAAACGGCATACACCATGGAAAGACAAATCAATACTATCGGCATCCTTACCTCCGGAGGTGATGCACCCGGAATGAATGCGGCCATCAGGGCCGTTACCCGCACGGCGCGCTTCCACAATATGAACGTTGTGGGCATTATGCGCGGTTATCAGGGGCTCATTGAGAAAGAGTTCGTGAAGTTCACCTCCTCTTCGGTGTCCAACACCATCCAGCGGGGCGGAACCATTCTCAAGACCGCCCGCTGCGGGGCATTCCTTACCCCGGAAGGCCGGAAAACCGCGCACGACAATATGTTGGAAGCCGGGATTGATGCGCTTGTTGTCATCGGCGGAAACGGTTCCCTCACAGGCGCTCAGCTTTTTGCACGGGAGTACGACATTCCCATCATCGGCCTGCCGGGCACCATAGACAACGACCTTTACGGAACGGATTCCACCATCGGCTACGATTCTGCCCTTAACACCATCGTGGAATGCGTGGACAAGATCCGCGACACCGCCAACAGCCACGACCGCATCTTCTTCATCGAGGTAATGGGGCGCG
Organism: Bacteroidales bacterium; assembly: GCA_017934185.1. Lineage (GTDB taxonomy): Bacteria > Bacteroidota > Bacteroidia > Bacteroidales > UBA932 > Cryptobacteroides. The sequence goes on from JAGBJY010000041.1 coordinate 14,781, forward strand.
ATGCCGGTTTCCTGGCGCAAAACAGCGCCATTGCTTCCGGGGCCGAGGCCGCCATCATCCCGGAAAGTGCCACCGACGTGGACCAGTTGGCCGAATTCATCGAGCGGGGCAAGCGCAAGAGTAAGAACAGCGCCATCGTGCTGGTGAGCGAAGCACAGAAAAACGGTGTGGGCGGCGCCCTGTATTATGCCGACCGCATCAAGAAAGAATATCCGCAGTTCGATGCCCGCGTCACCATCCTGGGGCACCTGCAGCGCGGCGGAAAGCCCACGGCCTACGACCGCATCCTGGCATCCCGCATGGGATATGCCGCTATCGAGGCTCTGCTGGAAGGCCAGCGCAACGTGATGATCGGCATCAAGAACGACGAAATCGTGTACGTGCCCATCTCCCGTGCCATCAAAACCGACAAACCCATCAACAAGGAGCTCATCGATGTGCTGAACGTGCTCTCGATGTAGGCTTAGTAGATATCTTTCAGCGAGATAGCATTCCAACTGGGAAGCGACGGGTCGTCCACGGTGACGTCCATGGAGCGATGCGCCCCGCGGATGACATTGGTTTCCAGGAAATCTTTCTCGGTTTTCCAGAGTACCTCCATGTAGGCGGCTACGTCGTGCGTACGGCCGGTAAAACGCCAGATACAGCAGTCCCAACCCTCTTTCTGCATCTGCCGGGCGATACGCTTGCTGCCCCAGAGGCCGCGGCCCAGCGCCCCCAGATGGTCGTAGGCTACGGCACCATCGGCCGTTCCGTGACAAAGGAGCAGCGGACAGGGCGCCTTCGGGAACTTGGGCGCCCCCTTCAGGCTCACGATGGCCCCGGCAAATGACATGGCGCCCTTGAAGCCCGGGAACCCTTCCGGCAGGCCTTCCGTGCGGCCACAGGCAATGTCGTAGGCTACCGCCAGGGTAATAATGGCTCCGGCCGAACTTCCGCTAAGCACCAGATTGTCGGTGTCGACGCCCAGTTCGGGGTGCGCGTGCAAGTAGCTGACTGCCGCAAAAACGTCCTCCACTCCCATCTGCTGGGCGTTGTAAAAGTCTTCGCAGGAGCGGTAGAGGGCCGACAGGCTTTTCCCCACCTTGACACCTTTCATTCCCAGCCGATAGTCGAGGGAAATCACCGTGTAACCCTCCTCCTGCATCTTGCGGAACCAGGGGAAGTACCACGGGTTGTTCCGCGTTCCGGAGATAAAGCCCCCGCCGAAGACAAAGAGGATGGAGGGCTTCTGAAGGCTGTCCAGGGTGGTTGGGGCCCCATCGGCCGGACGCCAGATGTCCAGGAGGAGGTCGCAGGTGTCCCGCTGGGCATAACGGTAGGTTTCCTGGGCGGAAAGGGTGGTGGCAACAAGAGCCAAAAGGACTGCCAGTAGGGCTTTAACGTTCATAGGGCTGAGGGGTTGTGCTCGTTTTTGCAAAGATACAAAAAAACTGTTGCCGCCGATCCCCGCAGAATGCACAGAAGGCATGTTTTGCGTATCGGCGGCAATAGTCTAAACCTCTACCGGTTTGTATTTGGGCACCAGGGACTTCATGCAGGCCCAGGCAATGAGGTACGCCAGGCCGCAGAAGCAGAACATGATGAAGTACCCGGCAGGTTTGCCCTCGAAGCCCATGAAATGGAAGGCGGCACCCTGCCCTTCGGCATAAGTGAAGAGGTTACCGGCCACCTTCTGGATAATCATGGAGCCGATACCGCCCGCCATGGCGCCGATGCCCGTGATGGAGGCCACGGTGCTCTTGGGGAACATGTCGCCCACGGTGGAGAAGATGTTGGCGCTCCATGCCTGGTGTCCTGCACCGGCCAAGCCGATAAGAACCGCCGGCCACCAGGGGCTCATGGCACCCAGCGGCTGGGCAGCCAGGGCCACCAGCGGGAAGAAGGCGAAAATGAGCATGGCCAGCATGCGGCCGTTGTAAGGGTGCATGCCCTTACGCTCCACAAAGAGTTTGGGAAGGTATCCGCCGAAGAGCGAAATCACCGTCACAATGGCGTAGAGCGTGAAAATGAGCCCCTGCCCCAGCGGGGAACTGGCCGGTGCATTGAACTGATCCTGGAAGTAGGCGGGCGCCCAGAACAGGAAGAACCACCACACGCCGTCCGTGAGGAATTTGCCGATGGCAAAGCTCCAGGTCTGCTTGTAGCGGAAGCACTTGAGCATCGGGATGGACTCTTCCTCTGCAGAAGCGGAGGAAGCGGACAAATTTTGCGGCGCATCGGCCTTTTTATCAGCGCCGGAAAATTTGTTCGCTTCCGACGCGGTGGTGGCGGGAGCATCGTCCTGATGGATGTATGCCAGCTCGGCCTCATTCACATGCTTGCTCTTTTCCGGCTTGTCATACATAAACTGCCAGAAGAACATCCAGATGAAGCCCAGGCCGCCGATGATGATGAACGCCCACTCCCAGCCCATGGACTTTGCGAGCGGCGGAATCAGCAGCGGAGCTGCCAGCGCGCCCACGGAGGCACCGGCATTGAAGATGGAGGTGGCAAAGGCACGGTCTTTCTTGGGGAAGTATTCGGCCGTGGTCTTGATGGCCGCCGGGAAGTTACCGGATTCGCCCAGGGCCAGGATGCCCCGGCACAGGAGGAAGAGGTAAACGCTCACCGTAGAAACGGCCAGGGCCACATTGGAGCCCGCCTCTACAGCCCGCAGGGCCTCCACGGAATCCACGCCCGAAACGAACCAGGTGGTGGCTACGCCGCAAGCGGCATGCATCACAGCCCCCAGGCTCCACACGCCGATGGCAATGAGGTAGCCCTTCTTGGTGCCCATCCAGTCCACGAACTTGCCGGCAAACAGGCAGGCAATGGCGTAGAAGATGGAGAAGAGCGAAGTGATGGTGCCGTAATCGGCATCGGTCCAGTGGAACTCCGGTGCAATGAATTCCTTATAAGTCAAGGACAGCACCTGGCGGTCCAGGTAGTTCACGGTGGTGGCCACAAACAGCAGGCTGCAAATCCACCACCGCCAATTAGTCATTAGTTTCTTCTGTGTACTCATAAACTGTCATTCAATGAAAGGAAGGCCTGTGCCGGAGCATTTGCCCGGACAGGGTCGCGAAGCGACGCGGAGGCACAGGCCTTCCTTTCATATTAGATAATGCTTTTAACGGCTTCCCGCATACCCTTTTCCTGGACGAGGGCAAGGTCGGCGGTAAGGAGGTCGGTGAGGCCGGGAATGGCATTGAGGTCTTCGCCCCAGATGAAATCATCGGCCAGGACGCCCTTGGCCACGGCAGCCACGTCGCCGGTGGCCCACAGGCTCTTCAGGAGTTCCATAATCTTGGGGTCGTCGTTGGGCACAATCTCGTCCTCACCGCGTTTGCCGCCCTTGTAGTAGGTGCAGATGCCGGCAAGGCCCAGGACGAGGCCCTTCGGCAGCTCACCTTTACGCTCCAGATAGGTCTTGAGACCGGGCAGGTCACGGGTCTTGAATTTAGGGAAGCTATTGAGCATGATGGAGGTCACAAAGTGCTTCACAAACGGGTTACGGAAGCGCTCCATCACGTCGGAGGCGAATTTCTCCAGCTCTTCCTTGGGGAGGTTCAGCGTGGGCAGGAGTTCCTCGAACATCACCTTCTTCACAAACTGGCCTACCTCAGGGTCTTCGCAGCATTCCTTCACGGTGTTGAGGCCGCTCAGGTAACCCACCGGGCTCAGCACCGTGTGGGGGCCGTTGAGCAGCGTCACCTTCCGCTCGTGGTAAGGGGCCTCGGAGGGAACAAAGAGCACATTCAGGCCGGCCTTGTCGGCAGGGAACTCGGCGGCAATCTCCTTCGGAGCCTCGATCACCCAGAGATGGAAGATTTCGGCCTTGTCCAGGAGGTGATCATCGTAACCGGCACGCTCGCACAGCTGGGCGGCATTGTCGCGCGGATACCCGGGCACAATGCGGTCTACAAGGGTGGAGTACACGCCGCAAGCCTCCTCGAACCAGGCGCTGAAATCCGGACCCAGAGCCCAAAGGTCAATATACTGACGGATGCATTCCTTCAGATGCTTGCCGTTTTCGAAGATGAGCTCGCAAGGGAAGATGATGAGGCCCTTGTCCTGGGCGCCGCCAAAGAACTGATAGCGGTGATACAGCAGCTGCGTAAGTTTGCCGGGATAGGAGCTGGCGGGCTTGTCATCCAGCTTGCAGGCAGGGTCAAAAGCAATACCGGCCTCGGTGGTATTGGAAATCACAAAACGGATTTCCGGCTGCTCGGCCAGGGCCATGTAAGCATCAAACTGCGTGTAGGGGTTCAGGCCACGGGAAATAACGTCAATAAGGTCCACGCTGTCCACGGGCTCCCCGTTCTGCAGGCCCTGGAGGTTCAGGTGATAAAGGCCGTCCTGCTCGTTGAGCCATTCCACCATGCCTTTTTCGATGGGCTGGACCACCACCACGGAGCCGTTGAAATCGGTCTTCTGGTTGGTCTTCCAGATAATCCACTCGATGAATGCGCGGAGGAAATTGCCCTCGCCAAACTGAATCACCTTCTCGGTGTACTGCTTTGCCTGCGGTGCAGACTTACGGTTTAGTCTTTCCATGTTATTGATTGTTATAAAGTTACTCCTTGTTTGAAAATAGCAATCTCCCGGATGCCGTGCTTTTCGTTGTTCACGGGCTCGCCGGAAGCGGCCGCCAGCACGAATTCAATGAAGCGGGCCGATACCTCTGCCATGCTCTCCCCCTGGGCCAGCACACCGGCATTGAAGTCAATCCAGGAAGGTTTGGCCTCATAAAGCGGCGTATTGGTGGAGATTTTCATGGTGGGCACAAAACTGCCGAAGGGTGTGCCCCGGCCGGTGGTGAACAGCACAATCTGGCAGCCGGAGGCAGCCAGGGCCGTGGAGGCCACCAGGTCGTTTCCGGGGGCCGATAGCAGATTGAGTCCCTTTGCGCTGAGGCGCTCGGCATATTTGAGCACTCCCCTGACGATGCTCTTGCCGCACTTCTGCGTGCAGCCCAGGCTCTTTTCTTCCAGGGTGGAGATGCCGCCCGCCTTGTTGCCCGGCGAAGGATTCTCATACACCGGCATCCCCTGCTTCATGAAGTACTCCTTGAAGTCGTTGATCAGGTGCACGGTTTTGTCAAAGGTAGCCTCGTCCTGGCAGCGGTTCATCAGGATGGTTTCTGCGCCGAACATTTCGGGGACCTCGGTAAGCACTGTGGTGCCGCCCTGGGCTACAATCCAATCGGAGAATACGCCCAGCAGCGGATTGGCCGTGATGCCGGAAAGGCCGTCGGAGCCGCCGCATTTAAGGCCCACGCGGAGCTCGCTCACGGGAACTTCTTCGCGGACGTCCTTGGAGGCCACCTCGTAGATTTCCCGGAGACGCTCTACGCCGTACTGGATTTCGTCGTCCACTTTCTGGCACACGAACATCTTCACGCGGCTTTCGTCCACAGGGCCCACCAGCTCCCGGAAAGCGTCCAGCTGGTTGTTTTCGCAGCCCAGGCTCACTACCAGCACACCGCCGGCATTGGGATGGTGCACCATATCGGCAAGCACCTTACGGGTGTTCTCATGGTCGTCGCCCAGCTGGGAGCAGCCGTAGTTGTGGGGGAAGCAGACGATGGCATCGACGCCATCAAGATTGCCGGTCGGGGCCGGCAATGACGCTTTGAAGCGGGCGACAATCTGCTCGCAGATGCCGTTCACGCAGCCCACGGTGGGAATCACCCAAATCTGGTTGCGGATGCCCACCTGGCCGTCGGCACGGCGGAAGCCCATAAAAGTCCGCTGCTGCGCAGCAGCAGGAATTTCTATAAGAGCCGGGCTGTAATTATATTCCAGCAAACCTTCAAGGTTGGTCTTAATGCAGCTGTGGTCCACCAGGGTGCCGGCGGCGGCATCGCGCGTCACGTGGCCGATGGGAAAGCCGTACTTCACTACGTTCTCCCCTGCCCTGAGGTCCCGGAGCACGATTTTGTGCCCGCGGGGAATGTCCATCGTGAGGGTCACGCCCTCCACCACCTCGCCTTTGGAGAGGTCCTGCAGCGCTACCGCCACATTCTCGGCCGGATTGATTTTGATGTATTTCATCAGAAGTTAAAGTAATTCTTGGCGTTGTTGTAGGAGATGTCTTCCACCATCTTGCCGATGGTCTCGAGCTCGGAGGCCGGGAGCTTGCCTTCCTCCACATCCTTGCCCAGGACGTCGCAGAGGATGCGGCGGAAGTACTCGTGGCGGGGATAGGAGATGAAGGAGCGGCTGTCCGTAAGCATGCCCACGAAGCGGGAGAACAGGCCCAGTACGCTCAGGGCATCCATCTGGCGGCGCATGCCCACTTCCTGATCCAGGAACCACCAGCCGCTGCCAAACTGCATCTTTCCGGGCACCGTACCGTCGTTGAAGGTATAGAGCATGGTCATCATCACCTCGTTGTCCTTGGGATTCAGGCAGTAAAGGATGGTCTTGGCAAGTTTGTCCTCGGATGCAAGCCGATTGAGGAACTTGTGCCCGGCGGCTGCCGTCGGAAGGTCATGGATGGCGTCAAAGCCGGTATCCGGACCCACCAGGGAGTACATCTTGGAATTGTTGTTGCGGATGGCGCCCACATGGAACTGCTGGGCCCAGCCGGCCTCGGCATCCATCACGGCCATGTCGTGCAGGAAAGCGCTGCGGAACTTGTTCAGCTGCGTCTCGGAGGGCGTTTTTCCCAGCAGCACCAGCTTGAAGATGGCTTCCACCTCCAAAAAGGTGTAATCCTCGGCGTAGAAAGTCTCCAGGCCGTGGTCGGAGAGTTTGCAGCCGTTGGCGGCAAAGTAATCATGACGGATTTTGAGGGCTTCCACCAGGTCTGAGTAGGAGTCAATCTCCTTATTGGCGGCTTCGCCCAGTTGCTTCAGATAAGCCTTATAGCTCTTGGGATCCTCGATGGCCATGGCCTTGTCCGGACGCCAGGCGGGAATGACCTTGGTGCCGAAAGGCTCTGCGGCAATCTTTTTGTGCCAGCGGAGGTCATCGGCCGGGTCGTCGGTGGTGCACACGGTTTCCACATTGAATTTGCGGATGAGGGCCTGGCCGCGGAATTCGGGCGTAGCCAGCTTGGCATTGCACTCCTCAAAGATTTCGCGGGCGGTGGACGGGCTCAGGAGCTTGTCAATCCCAAAGACGCGGCTCAGCTCCAGGTGCGTCCAGTGGTACAGGGGGTTCCGCATGGTGTAAGGCACGGTCTCGGCCCATTTCTGGAAGGTTTCCCAGGCGCTGTACTTGCCGCCGGTGAGGTAATCCTCAGAAACGCCGTTGGCCCGCATGGCGCGCCACTTATAATGGTCTCCGTAGTGGCCGTCCACCAGCCAGAGCTGCGTAATGTCACGGAACTGGATGTTCTGAGCTATCTGCTGCGGCACCAGGTGGCAGTGATAGTCAATGATGGGCATCTTTTCCGCGTGCTCATGGTACAGCTTTCTGGCGGTCTCCGTCTGGAGCATGAAGTCAGGGTTGATGAATGTCATAGTTTTGTTGTATTAGTTTCTTGGAAGAGGGTCTGGCGGTCAGGCCCGGCCCCCTTGGGATAAGGTCTAGTACGTAAACTGCACTCTGTACCAGCGGAGAGCACCGTCGGCCGCATAGATGTAAACATCACCGGCCTTGACATCAAACTCGTAAGTCTTCATCGTGGTGCTGTTGCATGCCTCAGAAGCACTCTGGGCTACGCCGTCAGACATGACATAGAC
>JAGBJY010000042.1 GCA_017934185.1 Bacteroidales bacterium
GCCAGCTCGGAGGCCGCCGGTACAGCCGGGAATTCGTTCATCAGCGGGATAGGGAATTTGGCCGATGAAGGGGTAACCGGGCCGTCCCAGCCGAAGGTGCTGGCGCGCTTGGCCGGGAGGGCCTGCTCGCCGGTAACGGCGGCAGGAGCGTCGGAATCGGGCATCGCCGACAGGGGCTGCTCTTCTTCCGAAGACACGCCAAAGGGATTGCCGATATTACCGCCAGCGGCTTTCTCGGCCTTTTCTTTCAGTTTGTTGAGGAAGCCCTGGGCCTGCGCCGGGGCGCACAACAGCGACAGTGCTGCAATGGCAATGAACAGTTTTTTCATGGTTTATTTCTTTACAAATTCCACTCTGCGATTCTTGGCACGGCCTTCGTCAGTGCTATTGGAGGCGATGGGAACGTGGGAGCCTTTACCCACGGCTGTAAGGCGGGCGCGGGCAATGTCCTGCTCCACCAGGGCCTCCACGATGGCTTCGGCACGCTTCTGGGACAGGGGGTCGTTGACTTTATCGGAGCCCGTGGCATCACAGTGCCCCTGGACCTCGAACTCAAGGCCGGGGTTGTCCTTCATGAGCTTGGCAATACGGTTGATTTCCACCATGGACTCAGGCTTGATGGTGGCCTTGCCGGTGTCGAAGGTGATGGCGTAGGTGATGATCCTGCCGTCGCTCATCAGGCGGTCGTAGAGGGGCACGGCGCCTTTGGCGATGCGGATGTTCTTGAGGTAGAAGCGGTCCTGCTCGTCGCAGTTGGACACGGAACGGAGGAGCATCCTCGTGGGCTGGGCCACGTTGGGCAGATTCACCAGCCGGACACCGTTGACATAATACTTGAAAGCGCGCTTGTTGAAAGACGCCGCCACATGCAGCCAGGCATTGGGCTGGATAAGGGGCTCAACCTGGGAGCCTTGAGTTTCACCATTCCTTTGATCACCGGAAGGTGTATAGAAGGAGTAATTGAGGGTAGATGTTCCATTTATGCCCTTTTCTTCGTTCCAGGCCGGATTCAACGCGACAAAAACACAGTAGTCGCCGAATTCTTCCGACTGGAGGACGAGGTCGAGGTGGTCGTTGTTGCTGGAGCCTCCCGTGGCCGGGGACCAGACATCAAACTCCACCGTAAACTCCTCCGGCAGATAATCCTTTTCTTTCATCAGCGGAGCGATATCGGTGAACCAGCCCGGCAGCTTGATGACCTGTTCACCGTTCACGGTGATGATTTCGCATCCCTCGCCCTGGAGGAAATCCCAATGCAGCGGGAATCCACCCACCCGCTCGTTCTCCACCGGGTCGTCGAAGAAAATCTCGTCGCCAGGTACAAAGTCACTCTTGGCGTAGCCGGTCTCCACCTTCTTGGGTTCCGGCTTGGCAGCGGCGGGTTCCGCGCCGGGCTTCTTGGCGCCGCAGTCGTCGCAGAAATTGCCTGTGTTGCCGGTTTTACCGCATTCCTCGCAGGTCCAGGCAGCGCTGGCGGCGGGTTTTGCAGCGGGAGCTTCAGAAGCGCCGGGCTTCTTTGCGCCGCAATCGGCACAGAACTTTCCGGTATTGCCGGTTTTGCCGCATTCCTCACAGGTCCAGGTGCCGCTGGCCTCCTGCTTGGCGGATTCATCGGCCTTCTTATCCTTCTTGTCCTTTTTCTTGCCGAAATTTCCGTCAAGAAGGTCGTTCACGCCCTTCTCTACTTTATTGCCGATGTTTTCTTCCACGGCATCCTTCGCCCTGTCCTTGAGCCTGTCAAGGAAACTCTGTGCATTTGCGGCAAAGCAAGGCGCCAGCAACGCAACGATTGTAATAGCAAAAATTCTTTTCATGGCATTATAGGATATTGTTCACAATTGCTTTCCTGACGACCTCGGCGGAGGTGGTGGCCGAAAACTTAACCAGCAACTGTTTCCGGTACCACTTCACGGTTTCCGGACTCAGCCCCAGGTCCCCTGCAATCTGCGGAGTGGTCCGGCCGATGGCAACTTCCTGCAGGATGGACATCTCCCTCCGGGTCAGTTTGATGTTATTTTCAGTGATTTCGACCATTTGTGGTTTTCTTTTTTGCAAATTTCGGCTATTTCATTGTCTTAAACACCACCCTTTCGGGTGGCGAACTCCACCCTAAGGGGTTGAAAAAGGTCGGTTTTTATTTACTATCTTTGCCGATATGAGAAGAATCGGCATCATATTGCTACTGACAGTTTTGTCGGGCATGCGGGTTTTCGCGTATAACGACCATCGCGGCCATAACCTTGACTCCCTGGAGAGGGTAGTAGCGCGCTGGACTCCGGACGCCGTGGACAAAGCCTCGGTTGAAGAACTTGTAAAGCTCAACCGTGCCTACCGTGACCTTATGCTTGGCTATAACGTCCTCAACGGGGAAAAGAGCCTTTTCTATGCCCGCAAGGCCCTTTCCATAAGCAGGCCCCGCGGATGGTATGCGGCCGATTCCGACGCCTACCGCTATATCGGCCAAATCTATTATGGCCGGGAACAGTATGACAGCGCCCGCGTCTATTATCTGGCTTCCCTTGCCGCCGTGGACGCAATGGCCGCCGGCGCCACCTCCCCCACCAACCAGGAAGGATACACGGAAAGAGAGATTGACGACTATTACTCGGCCCTTTACGGCTCTATCGGCAATCTTTACAATATGATGGATTCCATCCCGCAGGCCATGCAGTGGTATGGGAAGGCCGGCGTCATCTTTGAAAAATACGGCTGGAACGAGAGTAACTCCGTCCTCCACTACAATATGGGTGAAACCTGGATGGACGAGGGAGACCTCAAAAAGGCCAAGACCGAATATGACAAGGCTATGGCTTTTGCGGATGCTTCCGGGGATTCGCTAATGATAGTGGACGTATGGAAGGGCTATGGCCGATTATATATGGAGAAAGGCCAGACGCGCAAATCCCTTTCTTATTTAAGGAAGGCCGATGCCTACTACGCCGCCCACCCGGACTTTGCGCCCAACTTCCGTACGGAGAATCTGGACGTTATGAAGGAGGTCCTTTCCAGGCAAAAATTGCAGCTGGGACGCATCACGGGGGTGCTGATGGCGCTTGTGCTTGCAGCCGCGGGCCTCGTTTTCTCCCGCTGGAAAAAGGCTTCTGAGAAGGCCGATGAAACGGCGCCAGCCGCGGTATCGGCCGTCCTGGAAGAGACTATCCGGGAAATAGGGCAGCCCGCATCCAGTGAAACCCTGCCGCAGGTTTCCGAGCGCGAGAAAGAAATCCTTGACCTTCTCACCAAGGGCTACACCACGCCACAAATTGCCGGCGCACTGGGCCTTAGCCCCGAAACCGTCAAGTGGTACCGCAAAAAACTCCTTGTAAAGTTTGACGTTTCCAACACCGCCGAGCTTACCTCAACAGTCAAGGATATGGGACTGATATAGCTGTGCCATTTTGCACTTTCTTCAGTGTAAACCACGAAGAGCTGATGACCCTACATCGACATCGCCGAAAAAGCCAAAACCGACGCCATCAGCCTGATGGAAAAGGCCTTCGATGCCAAATAGCCGGATTTTCCTTGAAAAACAGCATTAGTTTCGAGTAAAGTCGCTGGAAAAAAAGCAGTGAATTGTATGATTATCGATGGAAAAAAGGTATCTTTGCATCCAGAAACAATAAGGAA
>JAGBJY010000043.1 GCA_017934185.1 Bacteroidales bacterium
AGAAAATAGTGAAGGAAGTCCTCGAGTACTGCTATTTGAAGTTCTGTCTGTGTCATATCTGAAGGTTCTTTGGTCGTACAAAGATACCTCCATTTCGCGACTACTTGAAATATTATCCACGGAAGTTTGGCGATGAGCCCTTCCAGCTCAGTGATTCAGTCCGGTGGATGGGTGGGTTGTTCCTACAACTGGTACCGCCTGTTCGACCAGGAGGACTATCGTATAACCAAGGGGGTCCGTCATCAGTGGCAGTACAACTATCAGGTTTCTTACAACGGCTTCTTCTACTATCCGGAAGGCCTCAAGGAATACTATGCCAGCCTTGCCGATGGCAACACCTATCAGTATGCTACCGACTACCAGTGCCTTGCTTTCACCACAAAGTATAGCGATGTGACGGACAATTCTACCGACTACACCGATTCTTCCTGGCCTTTCCTCCGTTATGCCGACGTTCTCCTGATTTATGCCGAGGCACAGAATGAGTTGGGCGTCCAGAATGATGCTATCACGTACTTGAATCTGATTCGTAAGCGTTCCAATGCCGAACTCATGGACGCTTATCCCGGTCAGGATGCTATGCGCAGCGCCATTATCGAAGAGCGTGCAAAGGAATTTGCCTGTGAGGCCGACCGCCGTTGGGATTTGATTCGTTGGGGTATTTACCTTGACGCCATGAATGCCGTCATGTACGATGACGCCGGTATCCACAAGGAGCGTTCCGAGCGCAACCTTCTGTTCCCTATCCCTCAGGAGGAGATTAACTCCAATACGGAGATTAATACAAACAATCCCGGTTGGAATTAGTTCATCCCTAACAGTATTGCATTATGAAAACGAAATACATCCTATTGTTGTCAGTGATGGTGGCCGCCACTCTCTCCTGCAGTAAAGTGGTTACCTATAAAACCGACCTCCCGGATCGCTTTCTTAACCAAGGCGCTCCGCAGATTTCGGCCATCTACGATATCTATGACGGTGATTTGGAAACCCCTCTGGAGGAAGGCTCCCTTGCCCAGCTCATCCGTATCACCGGTAAGAACCTGGCCAAGCCCGTAAGCATCAGCTTCAATGGTTTGGCTGCCGATCTTGATAAATGTTACTGCGAGAATGAGAACAGTTATGTTGTGATTCCTCGTGTACTGCCTTCTGATGTGGATAATAAGCTTGTTTATACCACTGACCAAGGAACAACCACATACACGTTTGCCGTTTCTATCCCTCAGCTTTCCCTCAGCGGTCTCAAAAATGAATTCGCACTTCCGGGCACCAGTGTTCAGGTAGTGGGTGATTTCTTTGACCTCTTTGGTTTTGACGCCTATAAGGAAGGTTCCGCTGAGGCAAAGGCTTCCATCTCCATCGGAGAGACCCCCGTACAAATTGACTCTTTGTCCGAGACCTACATGAGCATCGTCATTCCTGAAGGGACGCCGGATAACAGTGTAATCACCTTCTCCTGGGAAGACGTTACGCTGGGCCCTCAAAGCAAGGACATCCCTTATCGTCAGACGGAGGCCATGTTCCTGGGCGATTTCTCCGGTATCGGCTTCTGGAGTTCCGATATGCGTGATGCTATCCTTACCGATGGCTCCAGGGCAGATGATCCTGCCACGTTAGGTTACCCCTTCTTCCACTTCAACGGTGCTATTTCTGCCTGGACCTGGTACTCTCTGGGTATGGGTGGTGATTTCCCCCTGGAGTATAATTGGGAGACGGAGATGGGCAACCTGGTGTTCAAGTGTGAGCTTTGGACCAACTCTTCCAAGCCTATTCCCGCTTACTCTTCGGCCGGTATTCTCGTACAGTTCAATACTAAGGAGAATGTCTCCCTTAATATGGGCGGAAGTGCTTACAATACTGGCAACGAATGGGTAACTTACAGCTGGCCTCTCTCTTCAGTGGCCTCCGAAATGCCTGCAAAGGGTGATTATTGGAACTTCTGCGTTACCGTTCAGCCCCCTGTAGACTGGACTGTGGACTTTGCTATGGCCAATTGCCGCATTGAACCTGCCAACTATTAATACCAAGCAAGATGAAAAAAGTTAGCTATATTCTTTTTGCTGCGCTGGTAGTATTCTCCTGCCAAAAAGAGAAGGAGAAGGAAGGCCCCAAGACCTCTGATCCTACCAAGGCTCCACAGGTACTGGCCACTTATCCGGAGAATAATGAAACCAGTGCCGAAGTTGTGGATGAGATTGTCATTACCTATGACAAGGCCATCACGCTGGCTCCCAACGTAACAGTAAGCGTCAATGGCGTTTACTATGACGAAGACGTTTACGTGCTGGACAAGGAGTTGTACATTCCTGTTTCGCTGCGAGGCGGTAATACGTATACCGTGAAAGTGTTGAGTCCTTCCGTCCATGACGGTGACAAGAACTTCGCCCAGGATTTGTCCTTCAGCTTCACTACGCTTACGCGCAACAATTTTGATCCGGAGGCATTTAACCTCTCTGAGTCCCCGGCCGATCCCAATGCCACAGCAGAGACCAAGGCCCTGTATACCCTGTTGAAAGATAACTTCGGCAAGAAGACTTTCTCTGCGGCTATGGCTGAGGTGAACTGGAACTATGACAACGCCAAGGCCTTGCAGCAGATTTCAGGCAAGTATCCGGCTATCAATGCCTTTGACTATATCCACCTTCCCAGCAGCCCCAGCAATTGGATTGACTACGGCGACATCACCCCCGTCAAGGAATGGGCCGATATGGGCGGCATCGTGGCCGCCGGTTGGCACTGGCTGGTTCCCACCAGCAATCCTAATTCCAGTATGGCGGAGGACACCATAGATACCGGAGACTGGGATGTCCAGGGCTGGAGTAACAGTCTCAGCCTCACCCAGGACATGGTGGACTGGTATGGCGATGAAAGGTCCCGGAAAGCCATGGACGCTTTTGCCCAGTGCACCGTAGGTTCTACCATAGATGTGCATTACAAAAACGCTTCTGGTGCACAGATGGGTTTCCGTAATCATAATTGGGGGAACCTGCAGGATGAAAATACCACTTATGACTATTTTGATATTGCCGATGGAAATGGTACCTATACCCTTACCCTCGATGCCGTTTCGCTGGCAGAAATCAAGGCCAATGGCATTATCATTGCCGGCCATGACTTCCTGATTTCCTATGTGGTGATTACCCACCCCAAGGAAAATGTGGCCACCGTGGTGGACTTCGACGATGTTGACTTGGGTAACTGGGCCGGAAACGTATGCCTCACGCAGGACAATATTGACTGGTACACGGATCCCGTTGCCACCGCTGCCATGGCCGCTTTCAAAGAATGCGAGGTGGGTTCCACGCTGACGGTATACTACAAGAATGCCTCCGGCGCCCAGTTGGGCTACAGGACGCATAACTGGGCTATATGGGAAGACGCCTCCTCCTCTTACAATTACTTTGATGTGGCCGATGGCGAGGGCAGTACGGTGCTAACACTCGATGCTACCTCGCTGGCGGAAATCAAGGCGAACGGTATCATCATCGGTGGGCATGATGCAACCATCACGTATGTGGAGATTGCCAATCCCGCCGAACCGGCCGAGGTGGTTTACTCTTTCAATTCTTCCGCCAATGACTTCAATGCACACGATGCCGTTGCTTCCGGAAACTGGCAGAACAAGTGGGCCAATGCCGACCTCGACAAACTCGCCGCTTATTTGAAACTGCTGCAGGATGAGAACATTCCCGTACTGTTCCGTCCTTTGCACGAGGCTTCCGGCGGCTGGTTCTGGTGGGGCTCCACCACGGCTGAAGATTACGTCACTCTTTGGAGATACGTCTACAACTATCTGACTGCTGCAGGGGTACACAACCTTCTCTGGGTATGGACTTCCTGCCTGGATGATGCTGCCTGGTATCCGGGTGACGAATATGTGGACGTAATTGCCAATGACTGGTATCCTCAGGCTTGGGAACAGAATCTTTATCATACTTCCGGTATCGCCAATTGGGAAAAACTGCTGGAGATATCGAATACCAAGATCCTCACCCTGGGCGAATGTGGTCCTATCCCCTCCGTGGGCGAAGCCCTGGAAGATGGGTCTCTCTGGAGCTGGTGGATGCCCTGGTATGGAGAATTCATGAGTGATGAGTCCATCAACTCCTCCGCTCAGTTCCGTGCGTGGATGAATTCTTCGTATGTGATTACCATGGACGACCTTGCGGTTAATCAAGACGCTCAATTATGATGAAGAAACTTGCAATAGGGTTACTGATTCCTATTATAACCCTTTGCTGCAAGGGGAATACTCCGGACCCGGAACCTGACCCGGGTCCGGACCCTACCCCTGTTTCTGAAGTTACGGCCATCACCGGCTCCTTTATCCAGCAATGGTATGTTCAGAAATGGTCTCAGACCGACTGGAACAAGGAGATGTCCGTCCTCTCCGAGGCCGGCATGGAATACCTGATATTCACACCGCTCTCCAAGGATGGCTCGGACGCTGATTATGCGTCTCTGGAACGCTGCCTTTCCGCCGCCAAGGCCAAGGGTATCAAAGTGATGGTGGGAACCAATTCCAATACCCGGTGGTGGGATGCCTCCATTACCTCTGCATGGCTGAACGGGCAGATGGAAGAGGGGCTTGCCATTGCCAGGGAAGCGTATAAGCGCTTTAAAACTACCTATCCGGATACTTTTTACGGTTGGTATTGGGACTGGGAGATAGACAATGTGAACTGGGGAAACCGTAAACAGATGCTTGCCGATGCCTGGAATATCAGCCTTGACGGACTTTCGGCACTGGATGCGGGCATGCCCCTTTTGTTCAGTCCGTTTATGAATCCCAGCATGGGAACAGCCTCCCAATACAGAGATTTCTGGAAGTCGTTGTTTCCTTCAGTGCATTTCAGAAAAGGGGATATTTTTGCTCCCCAGGACTGCGCTGGCGGCTTTGCCATGCCGGTTTCTACCATCAAGTCCTGGCTCTATCAGCTGTCCGAGGCGGCAAAAACCGTAGACGGCCTGGAGTTTTGGGCCAATTTGGAGAACTTTTGCCAGTATTCTGTTCATGGGGAAAACAAATTCGCCACGGCCCCCTTCAATAGAATCGTGGACCAGATAGCGGGGGAAAAAGCTTTTGCCTCCAGGCTTATTTGTTTTGCCTATTCCCATTATTACAGTCCTGTTCTTGTCAGAGAAGATTATCACAAAGCTTATCTTCATTATCTGAAGACTGGAGAAATACTGGAAGTAGGAAAGCCCTCCAGAGTAAGCAGCGTATCCCAAGAAGTTGGGACGGGCGTTGCCTTGCGCTGGGTCATCGCTACAAAGACGAATGTCGATGGCTTCTCCCTGTACAAGAACGGGAAATTGCTGCTGAAGTTGCAGGCGAGTGAGAATACTTATCCGGATTATTTCTTTGACTATGACGGGAAGGCCTCGGATGCCTATCAGATTGCCACCTATAATATCAACGGAGTAGAAAGTGAGAAAGTTACTTTTTAGTTTCTTCGCCCTGATTGCCTTAATAGCCTGTACTCCGTCTACGGTGGAGGTTCTGCCCATTTCCGGAACTCGGGTAACACTGGCCTGGAAGGACGCCAGGAATCTTTACAGCAATCCGCAGGATGTCCCAATACAATGGCGGACGAAAGTAGACGAGTGGCATTCCCTGGGCATGGAGTTTTTGTTGCGGAGCACAAGGTTTGCATAGATGAAGTTTATGTTTATTGACAGCTGATATGAACCGATTCCCGTTTTTTGCATTGCTGGCCGTGCTGTTGTTTTGGACCTGTACAAAAGAAGGTGGTCCCGGTGAGGGGAATGACCCTGCAGAAACTTCTGAAGCACCGGCACAACTGGTGGAACGGCTGGGCCTGGGGTGGAACCTGGGCAATCAACTGGATGCCTTCTACAATTATAAGGAGGCCGGCAGCAAGTATAATATGCCGGACGAAACCTGCTGGGGCAATCCCAAAGTCACTTCGGCCACTTTCAAGGCGGTGAAGGCAGCGGGTTTTTCCTCCGTACGGCTGCCGGTGACCTGGCTGGGGAAAATCGGCCCCGCTCCGGAATATACTATTGATGATCTGTGGCTGAATCGTGTGTATCAAGTGGCAGGCTATGCGCACAGTGCGGGCCTGAACGTGATTGTCAACACCCATCACGACGAAAACCATGGTGACGACCATTGGCTGGACATCGCAGGCGCAGCTGTCAACAGCAGTCTGAACGAGCGTATTATAGGAGAAATTACAGCAGTTTGGACCCAGATTGCCACAAAGTTTGCCGATTGCGGTGACTGGCTCATTCTGGAAGGGTTTAATGAAATCAATGACGGGGGATGGGGGCACAGTGAAGCCTTTGAGGCAAATCCGTCCAAACAGTGCGAAGTCCTCAATGAATGGAATCAGGCCTTTGTAGATGCAGTCCGTGCCACGGGTGGGAACAATGCCACCCGCTGGTTAGGCTGTCCTACTTATGCCGCGAGCCCTGCATACGCTTCTTACGCCCGCATGCCTGAAGATCCTGCCGGAAAACTCCTGCTGGCCGTGCACTTTTATGACCCGTACGAGTATACCATCGGTGAGGACCAGTTCCCAGAGTGGGGACATACCGGCAAGTCGGGGAAGAAAGCTGCCTGGGGAGATGAATCCAATGTGCGCAAGGTGCTGGGCAAGCTCTCTACAGAGTTTGTACAGAAGGGAATTCCCGTGTACTTGGGCGAATTTGGTTGCTCCATGCGGAAGCAGTCGGAGGCCCGCGCATGGGCGTTTTACAAGTACTATCTGGAGTATGTGGTGAAAGCCGCCCGCACTTACGGGATGCCTTGCCTGCTTTGGGACAATGGCGTAGTAGGAGCTGGCGCCGAAAACCATGGTTACCTTGATCATGGAACCGGAGCATATATCAATGGCTCTGAACCGCTGATTGAAACCATGGTCAAAGCGTGGTCTTCCACCGACGCCTCCTATACCCTTCAAAGTGTATACGACAGCGCCCCGCAGTTGTAGCCGTGGCGCTTAATGTGTTGATAATGTATTAACCCACCCGCACGTTGTGCGAAGTAACTGAAAATGAGATAGATATGCGCCACGCATTACCGCAGATTGCGCTCTGCGCCCTTACCGCCTGCGGCGGCAACCCCAAACCCATGGAAACGCCCAAAGACCAACTGGTGCACCGGCTCTTCACCTATGCAGAGCAGGGCAAGATAGCCTACGGCCATCAGGACGACCTTGCCTACGGTCACGCCTGGTGCGTCTCCGACTGGGAGAACGACCCTCTGGAGCGCTCGGACGTGAAGGCCGTGACGGGGCAGTACCCCGTAGTCATCGGCTTTGACCTTGGGGGCATCGAGCTGGCCGATTCCTGCAACCTGGACGGCGTGCCCTTCGGCCTTATCCGGAAGGCGGCAAAAGCGCACGTGGAGCGGGGCGGCATGGTCACCTTCTCCTGGCATCCGAGAAATCCCCTCACCGGCGGCGATGCCTGGGACATTTCCTCTGACGAGGTGGTCCGATCCGTCCTTCCCGGCGGCGAGAAAGTGCAGGAATTCCGCACCTGGCTGCAACGTGCGGCCGATTTCATCGAATCCATCGGCGAGCCTGTGGTTTTCCGCCCTTGGCATGAGAATGTGGGCAGTTGGTTCTGGTGGGGCGGGAAGCTTTGTTCGGCCCAGGAATACCAGGAACTGTACCGCCAGACCTGGATTTACTTCACGCGGGAGCGGGGCCTCAAGGACATCCTCTGGTGCTATTCTCCCAATGGCAACTGCCCGCCCCAGGAGTATATGTCCCGCTATCCCGGCGACGAATTTGTGGACATCCTGGGCGTGGACACCTATGAATATGTGGGGGAGGGCAGCCTGGAAGAGGCATCGGCACGCTACACGGAGGAGCTCAAATCGGCTCTTACGTACCTCACCGCCCTTTCCGCCGAGCATCACAAACTCATGTGCCTTAGTGAAACGGGCCTGGAGGGCCTTCCGGACCCTACTTGGTGGACCGCTACACTGGAGCCCGCCATCCGGGACTTCTCCATCTCCTACGTGCTCACCTGGCGCAATGCCCACGACAAACCGGGCCATTTCTATGCCGCCTGGGAAGGCTTTGAGAACGCGGCCGACATGAAAGCGTTCAGTGAACTTGACAACATCGATTTCTTGACATACTAAACCTACTATGACTTTCAACGAAAGATTAGCCGAAATCACTTATGCCCACCAGGCGCTGCTGGAAAGGGCCAATACGCCCATCGAGGGCAACGGCATCTATGAGCGTTATGCCCATCCGGTCCTTACCGCCGATCATGCTCCGCTGGAGTGGCGCTACGACCTTAACCCGGAGACCAATCCCTACCTGATGGAACGCATCGGCGTGCATGCAGTACTCAACGCCGGCGCCATCAAATGGAAGGGAAAATACCTGGTGGTGGCCCGCGTAGAAGGCAACGACCGCAAATCTTTCTTTGCGGTGGCCGAAAGCCCCAACGGCGTAGACAATTTCAAGTTCTGGCCCCGGCCCGTCACCATGCCGGAGTGGGGCGAACCGGCCACCAATATCTACGACATGCGCCTCACCGCCCATGAGGACGGCTGGGTGTACGGCATTTTCTGCGTAGAGCGGAAAGACCCGTCGGCCCCTTCGGATTTATCGGCCGCAACGGCTGCCGCAGGCGTGGCCCGCACCAAGGATTTCGTGAACTGGGAGCGTCTGCCCGACATTCAGAGCCGCAGCCAGCAGCGCAATGTGGTGCTGCATCCGGAGTTCGTGGACGGCAAATATGCCCTGTACACGCGCCCGCAGGATGGTTTCATTGACACCGGCAGCGGCGGCGGTATCGGCTGGGCCCTGGTAGACAGCATGGAGCATGCGGTGATTGGCGAGGAAAAGATTATCAACGCCCGTCACTATCACACCATTATGGAGGTGAAAAACGGCGAAGGGCCGCATCCTATCAAGACCCCTCGCGGCTGGCTGCACCTGGCCCACGGCGTTCGCGGCTGCGCCAGCGGCCTCCGGTATGTACTGTACATGTACATGACGGCCCTGGACGATCCCACCCGCGTGATTGCCCAGCCCGGCGGCTTCTTCATGGCTCCGGAAGGCTGGGAGTATGTGGGGGACGTGATGAACGTGCTCTTTGCCAACGGCTGGATTGCCGATGACAACGGCAAGGTATTCATCTACTACGCCTCGTCCGATACCCGCCTCCACGTAGCCACCTCCACCGTAGACCGGCTCATCGACTACTGCATGAACACCCCGGCCGATGGTCTTCGCACCGGCCTTTCCGTGCAAGCCATCAACGCCCTCATCGACCGAAACACCAACTCCCTGTAAATCAATCCTTTCCATAAAAACAGTAAGCAATAATTGCTTACTGTTTTTATGGAAATAGCTCAGTATCAATCACATGAAGAAAACACTGATTATAGCCGGATTGCTGTTGGCGGGTAGCCTTTTAAGCGCCCAGCCGCTGCGCCTTTCGCACCTTTTTACAGACCATGCCGTGTTCCAGCAGGAGGCCACCGTCCCCGTCTGGGGCTGGGGCACGCCCGGCGCCACCGTAGCCCTCAAGTGGGACGGCAGCACCTACAAGACCAAGGTCCAGGCCGATGGCAACTGGCGCGTACAGCTTCCCACCACCGAGGCCGATGGCAAAGCGCGCACCCTCACCGTCCGAAGCGGTAAAGAGACGCTGACAGTAAACGACATCGTCCTTGGCGAAGTATGGCTCTGCAGCGGCCAGTCCAACATGGAGATGCCCCTCAGCGGCTTCGGTTTCCAGGAAGTGGAAGGGGCCACGGAGGCCATCATGGCTGCCCCGGAAACGGCCACCCAGGTGCGTGTGTTTGACATCAAGACCCCCAAGCGCTATGAGCCCCAGGCCGATGTGGATGCCGCCTGGGCCTACAGCAATGGTGCAGTGGCTTCCCGCACATCGGCCGTAGCATACTTCTTTGCCCGGCGCCTGACCAAGGCCCTGGACGTCCCCGTTGGCATTATCGTGAATGCCTGGGGGGGCAGCCGCATCGAGCCCTGGATGACGCGCGAAACCATCAACGCCGCCGGGCTCACCCGGCAGGAACTGGATGAACTCTACGCCGTTGAAGACGTGCCGGAGCGTTGGCCGGAAACCCCGGAAACCATCTGGAACGGCCGCGTGGCACCCATCGTGGGCTATACTGCCAAGGGCATCATCTGGTACCAGGGCTGCTCTAACATGAGCCAGCCGCACTGCTACGACAAGCTTCAGAAAGCCATGGTGGAAATGTGGCGCCGGAGGTGGGGACAGAATCTGCCCTTCATCTTCACGCTGCTGGCCCCCTATGAGCACGGGGATGCCGATGGCCGATGGCGCCCGCATTTTGTGGTGAATCAGCTGCATACGGAAGAAATCCTGAGTGACTCCTGGGCCGTTTGCACCGAAACCCTGGGCAACAAAGTAACGGTGCATCCCGCCCAAAAAAAGGAAGTGGCCGATATGATGGTGCAGCGCGCCCTGCAAAACGTTTACGGGATGGACTGCGGCGTTTCCATTGAGCTTCCGCGCCTGGAAAGTGTTGAGTATCTGGAAGATGGCCGCGCCAAGCTGCGCCTTACCCAGGTATGGAGCAACCTGGGCTCCATATCGGCGCGCGAGGTGGTGGGCTTTGAACTTGCCGGCGAGGACCGCGAGTTCCATCTGGCCCAGGCCCAGATAGACTGGGACGGCCAGACCATTTACGTTGAGTGCCCTGAGGTGCCGCATCCGGTGGCCGTTCGCTACAGCTTCCGCAACTGGATGGGGGCCAACCTGCAGAAATCCAACGGCATTCCGGTGCCGCCCTTCCGTTCCGATGACTGGGAGTACTAGCTTATGAAAACTGTAAACTACGCCGTTGCTGCTTTGCTGCTGCTGGTGCTCCTCCTTGGCGCCTGCACAAGCCGGGAAGTGCGCATTCAATGCGATAGCTCTACCGTGCGCCTGCAGGTGGTGAGCCCGGAAATTGTGCGCGTGAGCGTGTCTGAGGACGGGAAATTCCCGGACCGGCCCAGCTTGGCGGTACTGCCGCAGAAGGGCTGCAAAGACTTCCAGGTGCAAAAGGCCGATGGCAAAACCGTGCTTACTACCTCGGCGCTCAAAGTAGAGGTCTTGCAGGACGGAACCGTGAACTTTTTCAAGGCCGATGGCACCCCGCTGGCCCTTGATGGCCATGCTGCGTTCCAGCCCATTACTGTGGAAGGGAAAAAGGCCTGGAGCACTACGGCCAGCTTTGCCTCGCCTGAGGAGGAGGCCTTTTATGGCCTTGGACAGCATCAGGCCGGCGAATTCGACCACAAAGGCCGGCAGGAAGAACTGTTCCAGTACAATACCAAAATCAGCGTGCCGCTGGTGGTTTCCAACAAGGGCTACGGCCTTCTCTTTGACGCTTATTCCCTGAGCCGATGGGGCACAGACCAGCCCTACAAGCAGCTGGGAGAAGTGTTTGATCTGGATCTCAAGGGCACTTACCGGGGCGGCGACGGCGCCACTCTGGTGCAGAAAGAAGACAGCCTTTACTATGAGAACGAGTTCGCTGTCAAGAACTTGCCGGAAGTGAAACTGAGCGGTGCCAGCGTGACGTATGAAGGCACCCTTACTGCGCGCGTAACTGGCGACTACCACTTTATCCAGTATTATGCCGGTTTCCAGCGCACGGAAATGGGCGGGCAGGAAGTGATGTCCCGCCGCTGGCGTCCGGCCTGGAACCCCAACAGTTACAAGTACGTAGTGCATCTGGAAGCCGGAAAGCCCACCCCCGTCAAGATTGAATGGGAGCCGGACGGGGACGTTTCCTATATCGGCCTGCGGGTGCAGCCTGCGGGGGCCGTGCAGCCCGACCGCCTCACTTTCTGGAGTGAGTTTGAGCCCCAGCTGGACTACTATTTTATTGCCGGAGAAAACTATGACGGCGTTATCCGTGGCTACCGGGAGCTCACCGGCAAGGCGCCCGTGATGCCCAAATGGGCGCTGGGCTTCTGGCAGAGCCGCGAGCGTTACTCTACCCAGGAAGACCTTCTGGAAACGCTTGCAGAGCTTCGCAGAAGGCACATTCCGGTAGACAATATCGTGCAGGACTGGCAGTACTGGGAAGACGACCAGTGGGGGAGTCACGCCTTTGACCCCGCCCGCTACCCGGACCCGGAAGCCATGCTGGACAGCGTCCATGCCCTGAACGGCCGCTTCATGATTTCCGTGTGGCCCAAGTTCTATACCAACACAGCGCATTACAAGGAGCTCAAAGACGCAGGCTATGCCTATACCCATGCCGGGCAGGCCGGCCTGGAGGACTGGCTGGGACACAAGCAGTCCTTCTACGATGCCTATGCAGAAGGCGGCCGCAAGCTGTTCTGGAAGCAGATGGATGAGAGTCTCTACTCCCGCTTCGGCCGCAAGATTGACGCCTGGTGGATGGACGCCAGTGAGCCCAACCTCAGGGACTGCCTGCCCCTGGATTACCTGAAATGGCTCACTACGCCCACAGCCCTGGGCCCCTCCACGGAATACCTCAATGCCTACGCCCTCATGAACGCCAAGGCCATCTATGAAGGCCAGCGCAGCGTAGACCCCGACAAACGCGTCTTTCTTCTTACCCGCAACGGTTTTGCCGGCCTCCAGCGCTACTCTACGGCCTCCTGGAGCGGCGACATCGGCACCTCCTGGACCGACCTTCGCATGCAAATGGCCGCCGGGCTGAACTATTCCATGAGCGGCATTCCGTTCTGGGGTATGGACATCGGCGGTTTCTCGGTGATGAGTAAATTCTACGACCCCGCCCGTGCCGATGAGTGGCAGGAGCTCCAGACCCGCTGGCACCAGGCAGGTACCTTCGTGCCACTTTTCCGCACCCACGGCCAGTGGCCCCGCCGCGAGCTCTGGAACATAGCCCCGGAAGGATCGTCGGCCTACGAAAGCATCCTGTGGTACATGCGCCTGCGTTACCGCCTCATGCCTTACCTCTATTCCCTCACGGGGGCGGTGGCTTTTGCCGATTATACGCTCCTGAGGGGCCTGCCCATGGATTTCCCGGACGACCCAGCGGTGCGTGACCTCTCCGACGAGTGGCTCTTTGGCCCGGCGCTTCTGGTGGCGCCCGTCTCCGAGTACAAGGCCCGCAGCCGCGAAGTGTACTTCCCGGAAGGCGGGTGGTATGACTTCTATACCGGAGAATATATTGCTGGTAATCAGCGTCTTGTTGCCGATGCTCCCTATGAGCGCATCCCGCTTTACGTCCGCTCGGGCAGCATCCTCCCCATCGGCCCGGAGATTGCGTACAGTACCCAGGAAACGGACGGGCAGCTGCTCCTTCTCATTTACGCCGGGGCCGATGCCTCCTTCACCCTTTACGAGGATGACGGCCTCACCTACGGCTACGAGAAAGGGGAATTTGCCACCATCGACCTTCGCTGGGACAACGAGGGACGCATCCTTACCGTGGGCGAGCGACAGGGCAGTTATCCCGGCATGCCCGCCGTGCGCACGCTCTGCGTGAAAGTGATTGATTCTGAGAACCCTGCACCGTATGACCCGGATGACGACAGCGCCGTGTGCGTGCAGTACGACGGAAAATTGCTTACCTTGGGCCTGTAATGAAACGCCTCCTCATACTGCTGTTTTTCCTGCCGCTGGCGCTCCAGGGGCAGGTGATTCCTTTTGACCAGGACTGGAAGTTCTCGCTGGGACACACAGATCCTGCCCGGGATTTCGGTCGGGGAACAGAGTATTTTACCTACCTGGCCAAGGCGGCCTCCATCCACAATGAGGGCCCTTATGCCGTAGATTTTGACGACAGCACCTGGCAGGAAGTGACCCTTCCGCACGACTGGGTGGTGGACCTGCCTTTTGCCCCGGAGGCCAGCAAAAGTCACGGCTACAAAACCGTGGGCTGGAAGTATCCTCAGTGCAGTGTGGGCTGGTACCGCAAGCATTTCACCGTGCCGGTAACGGACCAGCCGGTGTACGTCAGGTTCGACGGCATTTTCCGCGATTCCAATCTCTGGGTAAACGGCTTCTGGCTGGGCGGCGAAGGCAGCGGCTATGCCCCTCAGCGCTATGCCATTACGGAGTATCTGAATCCCGGCGGGGACAACGTCATCTGTGTAAGGGCCGATGCCAGCTTCGAAGAAGGCTGGTTCTATGAGGGTGGCGGCATTTATCGGCACGCCTATCTGGAAATAGGGGAGCCGGCGCCGAAGCCTATGCCGCAGCGCGTCATAACCACAGACCCGGACCAGGGCATCCTCATTGACGGAAAGCGGATACAACTCAGGGGCGTGAACCTGCACCAGGACCATCCGGGGGTGGGAACCGCCATCCCCGACGAACTGTGGGTATGGAAGATTATGCAGCTTAAAAAGCTTGGCGTGAATGCGATACGAACGTCACACAATCCGGCCTCAGAGGTTTTCCTTAACATTTGCGACTCCCTGGGCATGTACGTGCTGGAGGAGACGCGTCTCATGGGCGTGAACCCGGCGCAGCTACAGCCGCTTCGCAAAATGATAGAGCGCGACAAACACCATCCCTGCATTATCCTTTGGGGCATCGGCAACGAAGAGTGGGGGATTGAATGGAACGCCAAAGGGGAGGCCATTGCCGCCGCCATGACGGAGTTTGTGCATGCGCTGGACCCTACCCGGCCCGTTGTGGTGGCCACCAGCGGCGGCCCGGAAGTGGTGAAAGGGGCCGATGTGGCCGGCTACAATTACATTTTGCAGAATCCCATTGAGGAGCACAGGGCCCGCTACCCCCGGCGCATTGCCCTCGGGACGGAAGAAACCACCGGCTGCGGAACGCGCGGGGTATATTTCCTGGAAGAGGAAGGCCGCATGGTGGCCAAAAACCGCGCTCCGCAGGGGCCGGACAGCCTCCTGAACTGCATCGGCCGGGGGATGAAATTCTATGAGGAACGTCCCTGGCTGGGCGGCTTTTTCTGGTGGACCGGTTTTGACTACCGCGGTGAGCCCACTCCGTATGAATGGCCTGCCACGGGTTCCCAGTTCGGTTTGCTGGACTATTGCGGTTTCCCCAAAGACGAAGCCTACTACGTGCAGTCCTGGTGGACCACCGGCTCCGTGCTGCACATTCTGCCGCATTGGAACTTGGAAGGCCATGAAGGGGAGCGCATCCCCGTCTGGGTATACAGCAACTGCGACGAAGTGGCGCTTTCCGTAAATGGCAAGTCCCTGGGCCGTAAGCAGATGCAGAAGTACGGCTACCTGGAGTGGAAGGTGCCCTACAAGCCCGGCAGACTGGTGGCCAAAGGGTACAGGAACGGCCGTCTGGTGCTCACGGAGACCGTAGTTACCGCCGGTGCCCCTGCTGCACTGCAGGTGCAGGCCGAAACCATCGGCCGGCTTAGTATTGTGAATGTGGCCGTGGTAGATGCCGAAGGGCATTTTTGCCCCACTGCCTGTGTTCCCGTCACCCTTTCGGCAGAAGGGCGCATTCTGGGCGGCGGCAACGGAGACCCGGCCTTCAAAGCTGCGGAGCGTCCCGCCCCAGGCGCCCACAGTTTCACCCTTCCCAGCTTTAACGGCCGAGTGCAATTCTTGGTGGAGGGTGCTTCCCCCGGCCGTGTTGACGTGAAAATGTCAGCAGAGGCGACGGCTTTGTCAACACGGCCATGAAATGGTTGAAAAATGCCGGTTTTGTTGTCATGTTGACAGAAAAGCGGCAAAATATGCTTTTTGATTGTCAACACGGCAGCGTATGAAAACAGATGTTTTTCTAAAAGAAGTTCAGGCCTGCCTGGAAGAGAACATTCTTCCGTTCTGGCTGGCCCTCAAAGACCCTCGCGGCGGGTTTTACGGTGAAATGACCGCGGACGGCAAGGTGCAGTTTGACGCTCCCCGCGGCGTTATCCTGAACGCACGGCTCATCTGGAGCTTCGCGGCGGCTTACGCGGCCCTTCATAAAACGGAGTACCTGGTGACGGCCGTGCATGCGCGCGACTGGTTCCTGGACCATTTCTGCGACCATAAGTACGGGGGTGTGTACTGGAGCGTATCGGCCTCCGGGGAGCGTCTGGACACCAAAAAACAGCTCTACGCCCAGGGCTTTGCCATTTACGGCCTGAGCGAACTGTACAAGGTGACCCGCGATGACGAGGTGCTGAAAAACGCCGTAAACCTGTACCGGGTGGTGGAAACTTATTTTGCCGACCGGGAGCATGGCGGCTACATAGAGGCCCTGGCGCGGGATTTCTCGCCGCTGGAGGACATGTCCCTGAGTGCACACGACATCAACGCCGACAAAACCATGAATTCTCACCTGCACATCCTGGAGGCCTATGCCAATCTGTACCAGGTGTGGCCGGACGATGGGCTGAAAGAAGCTGTGGAGCGCCTTCTGGACATCATAGGTAGCAAAGTCATGCGCCCCGACGGGCACCTGCAGCTGTATTTTTCCAGGGATTGGCAGGTGCTGCCCGGCGGTGTTTCCTACGGCCACGACATCGAAACCTCCTGGCTGGCGCTGGAGTGCGCCTTTGCCCTCAAGGAGGTGGATGTGGTGAACCGAGTGCGTCCCTGGGCCCTCAAGATGGGGCTGGCGGGGAACGAAGGCCTCCTGCCCGACGGCTCCATGCGCTACGAACAGCTCCTTACCGGCAGCTTCGACGACTCCCGCCAGTGGTGGGTGCAGGCCGAGACCGTGGTGGGAAACCTCTGGCTTTGGAAATACCACGGCGTTACGCAAGGGGCGCAGGTGGCTTTATCGGCCTGGACGTATATCCGGGAATGCCTGGTGGACCCCGAAGGCGGCGAATGGTGGTGGGCGGTGCTGCCGGACGGTTCGCTGGACAAAGCGCAGCCCAAGGCGGGCTTCTGGAAGTGTCCGTACCATAACAGCCGTATGTGCCTTCAGGTATTGAATATTTTTTGCTAAATTTGCGTACTAATGTACCAAACCTATGATTTCATTTAAAAGCGCAATGAAGAGTTTATGTGTGGCAGCCGTGGCTACTGCCTGTGCTCCCAAGGCTCCCCAGGCCATTCCTACGGACAAAGCCGTGGAAGCCAAAGTGGAAAAGGTGCTCAAGGGAATGACTTTGGAGGAAAAAGCCGGTCAGCTGGTACAGCTGAATATTTCTGTGCTGGAAGATGCTTCCCGCGAGCGGATAGACCCTCAGAAACTGGATAAAATCATTGGAGAATACAAGGTGGGCTCCATCTTGAATGTGATGCATGACAAGGCCCATTCCCGGGAACAGACCGCTGCCATGGTGCGTGAGATTCAGGCAAAGTCCATGGAGGCCATCGGCATTCCCTGCATTTACGGACTGGATATGATTCATGGCGCCACTTATCTTACCGACGGCTCTTTCTATCCGCAAGAGATTAACCTGGCAGCCACTTTCAACCGCAGTTTTGCCCGTCAGATGGGACAGGCCATGGCCTATGAAACCCGTGCGGCGCAGGTTCCTTGGGTGTTCTCGCCGGTGATGGACCTGGGCCGTGATCCCCGCTGGCCCCGCCTCTGGGAAAGCTTCGGCGAAGACCCTTACCTCCAGGCCGAAATGGCCCGCGAGGAAACTCTGGCCATTCAGGGCGCAGACCCCAATCACATTGATTTGGAGCACGCTGCCGTGTCCATCAAGCACTTCATGGGTTACGGCGTTCCGGTTTCCGGCAAGGACCGTACGCCGGCCATCATTGCCCAGAACGACCTGCGGGAGAAATTCTTCGCGCCTTTCCTGGAGTGCTTCCGCGCCGGCGCCCTCACCGCCATGGTGAACAGCGCCTCCATCAACGGCATCCCCACCCACGCCAACGCCCTTCTTCTGAGCGGCTGGGTGAAGGAGCAGCTGGGCTGGGACGGCATGCTGGTAACCGACTGGGCCGATATTGACAATCTCTATCAGCGGGACCATGTGGCGGCCGACAAGAAGGAAGCCGTGGCCATGGGTATCAACGCCGGCATCGATATGATTATGGATCCGTATGATCCTGAGTGTGTTACGGCTATTGTGGAGCTGGTTAACGAGGGCAAGATTTCCGAGGCCAGGCTCAACGATGCCGTGCGCCGCGTGCTTCGCCTGAAAGTGCGTCTGGGCCTTTTTGACAAGCCGGTCTGGGACTATGTGTATCCGGACTTTGCCTCGGAAAAATTCGCGCGGGAGTCTTATGCCGCTGCGCTGGAAAGCGAGGTGCTCCTCAAGAACCAGGACGGCACTCTGCCGCTGAAAGAAAGCGCAAAGATTCTGGTCACCGGCCCCAATGCCAACAGCCTGCGCACCCTCAACGGGGGCTGGAGCTATACCTGGCAGGGCTCGGCCGACGATTTTGTGCCGCAGTACAATACCATCCTGGAGGCCCTTCAGCGCCGTTTCCCCAACGTCTCCTATGAGCCCGGGGTGGTGTATGATCCCTCCGACTGGCAGAAGGACAGCTTCAGCGGCCTCGCGAAGGCGGTGGAAGCTGCCAAGAAGGCCGATGTCATTGTGGCCTGCGTGGGAGAAAATTCCTACTGTGAGACTCCGGGCAACATGGACGACCTGAATCTGTCGGCCAACCAGAAAGAACTGGTGCGGAAACTTGCCGCTACCGGAAAGCCCGTCGTGCTTATCCTGAACGAAGGCCGTCCGCGCCTCATTGGCGATATAGAGCCTCTGGTGGCTGCCGTGGTGGATATCATGCTTCCGTCCAACTTTGGGGCCGATGCCCTGGCGGCCCTCCTTTCCGGCGACGAGAACTTCTCCGGCAAGCTCCCGTTCACCTATTCCAAGCACATCAATGCCCTGCATACCTACGACTACAAAGTGTCCGAGCACCGCGGGACCATGGAAGGCTCCTACAACTACGACGCTGTGATGGATGTGCAGTGGCCGTTTGGCTTCGGCCTCAGTTATACCAGCTTTGCGTACAGTAACCTGCAGGTATCCTGTCATTCTGAGCGCAGCGAAGAATCTCCTTTGGCTTTTAAGCCCGGCGACGTCCTCAAAGTCACCATTGACGTTACCAACACCGGCAACCGTGCCGGCAAGGAAGCCGTCCTCCTTTACAGCTCAGACCTTGTGGCTTCCCTTATCCCCGACGTGAAGCGTCTCCGCGGCTTTGAAAAAGTGGAATTGGCGGCAGGGGAGACCAAGACCGTGAACTTTGAAATCCCGGCATCGGCCCTCGCCTTTGTAGGGGCCGATGGTGCCTGGCGCCTGGAGGCGGGCGATTTCCGCCTTTCCTGCGGAGGCCGGTCGGCCATGCTCCGCTGCACCGAAACCAAAATCTGGGACACCCCCAACATTTAGACTATGGCAGTAAAATTATCCGAGAAAATTGGCTACGGCCTGGGCGATGCCGCTGCCGGCGGTATTACCTGGAAGGTGATGTCCATCGCTTTCCCCTTGTTTTTTACCAACATCTTCGGCCTTACGGTGGCCGACACCGCCACCCTCATGTTGGTGGCCCGCCTTTTCGACGTGGTTACCGACCCTATGATGGGCGCCCTGGCCGACCGTACCCAGTCCAAGTGGGGGACTTATCGGCCCTGGCTCATTTTCGGCGCCATTCCGCTGGGCGTGGTGTTTGCCCTGCTGCTGTATACGCCGGACTTCGGCCCGGTGGGAAAACGCATCTGGGCGTATTCGCTGTACCTTCTGATGATGGCTGTTTACACGGCGGTGAACGTGCCTTACGGCTCGCTCCTGGGCGTGATGACAGACGACGACGACGAGAAAAACCAGTTCTCTTCCTACCGGATGGTGGGCGCTTATGCCATGGGTTTTGTCACCCTGCTGTCGTTCCCTTACCTGCAGAAGGTGGTGGGCGGCACGGAGCAGCATCAGTACGCCGTCCTGGGCGTGGTTCTGGGTGGTTTGGCTGCCCTGGGCACCCTGGCTTGCGGCCTCCTCACCAAAGAGCGGCTCAAACCCGTCCGCGCAGAGAAATTCTCCTTCAAGCCTTTCGCCGACCTTTTCCGCAACAAACCCTGGATTTATCTCACCCTGGTGGGCATCTGCACCAATTTCTTCAACGGCTTCCGTTATGCCGTGGCCGGTTACCTGCTGGAGTATTGCCTGCACGGGGATGTGACGGTTTCCGGACTCATCATCAACTACACCGTGTTCATGACCTTCGGTGAAGTTACCTGCATGATTTTCGGCGGCCTTTCGCCCAAGTTCACCAAGTGGGTGGGCTCCAAGAAGAAAGCCTTTGCCTGGTCGGCCATCATCTGCGCCGCTTCCTCCATTGCCTTCTTCTTCATTCCCATGAGCCCGGACTGGATTTGGGTCATGGTGGCCAGCGTCATCATCACTTCCATCGGCATCGGCCTGTATTCTCCGCTCCTTTGGTCCATGTATGCCGATGTGGCCGATTACGCCACCGCCAAGAACGGTACCTCCTCTACGGGCCTTATCTTCTCCTCCGGCACTATGGCGCAGAAGTTTGGATCGGCCATCTCCGGGGCGCTGGTGGCACTGCTGCTGGGAATTGCCGGCTTCGTCTCCGGCTCCGACCCCGCCACCGGCCAGACCGTGGTGACCATCACCAACCAGCCTGCCGTACAGCAGATGATCTGGGCCTTGTTCTCCCTGTTCCCCGCCGCCATCGCCCTGCTTATCCTACTGCTTCTCCGCCTCTATCCCATCAACAAGTAGTGGCTTCTTTCACGGTTTGCCTAAGTTGCTGCTAATCAATCGTTTACGCAAAAACAGTAAGCAATAATTGCTTACTGTTTTTGCGTAAGTGACTGTTAGTCAGTCACTTCGTTTTTCGGAATATGGAGGAATTTTCGCAGCTGCTTCGGGCGTGCACTCGTGCGTTGTCGTAGCACCTGATAGAGTTCCAGTTTTCTCTCCATCGGCAGCATCGGAATATCATAGAGGGAGGAAACCAATTGTTCTTTCGTCAAGATTCTTATACAATCAGAATAGACCGTATCACTATAAGGGTCCCGGTCTTCTTTAATATCATAATCGGCCCCTGTATTGTCATGGAAGGCGCGAATCATGGTTTCAATGCTTCCATAGTAGGAAATGGCTTTTTGGAAATCGATGATATTCCACAGGCCGATGATATAATCAATCAATTGCTGCTTTTCTTGGGTGGTCAGCTTTTCAAAAAGGCGTTCAATCAGGGCGTAGTTTAAGAACTGACCAGTGTTTCTAAGGTATTTGACTTCATTGGCAGCCCTCTTATAGGCTTGAGATGTATTCTTCTTTTCGACGGGCTGCGAGTATGGATTGGCCGATGTCGCATAGGGCAAAAAGTTCCAACGATACTCCTCGGCTCGTTCAACCAACTTTCGTTCTACAGGATTATTATAGTTGTAGGCTAGCGTAGATCTTACCTGTTTGTTCCCCAATTTGGCGGAACACTGGTAACTGTGATAGAAGAGTTGGCCTCTTCTGGATCGGCTTTTGTTCCATAACCTCGCGTATGTGTTTCCGTAATCTCTGACAAAAGTCGATAACTGCTTTGCGCTTCTGACAATCACCGAATTGTGCAGATGGTCCGGCATTGGGCATACGGCCAGGACTTCTACATCGTACTTCTCCGCAAAGGTGCAGTAAATGGTGAAAAACACAAGATAATCGGCAACCGTGTAGAAGATGACAACCTTCCCTACGGTCATTTGGCAGATGTGATGGACTTCGCCGGTGTAAACTTTTCTTCTTGACATGGTTAACGTTTTTTCGCAAGGTATGGAAAAGGGTGCTTCGTGTCAAGAATCGGTTGAAAAAATGTGTTGTTTTACAGGATTTTTTTTATGTTTCAACCGATGATGTTGTGTTTTTTAATCTTCCCACTGCACCCAGGACCTGTCCAGGGGGATGCTTTTGGGGTGTCCGCCACTGCCTTGAATCTGATAAAAGGAGCGCGCGTTCTCCTTCACAAGGGCCGATATGGCGGCATTTACCCTGGCGATGTTCACGTTGAGGTCGTTGTTGAAAATGTCCAGGATCCGCTGGACCCGCTGCTCTGCCAGTTCCGGCTCCAGGCTTCGCATCACCCGCCTGTAGTAACGCAGCATCTCCGGCTTGTATCGGCCGATCTCCTTAAGCACGATGCCCTCCGGATGCTTGATGAAAAGCAGTAGGACGGTTTTTGCCATCGGCCTTATTTTCAATTCCTTACGGCCGATAAAAATGCGAAGTTCGTGCGTAATGTACACCTTGTCCGGGAAAGCTTTCCTGGCCGATACATGCTGCCCGCGCCGCTCAATCTCCAGTAGCGCCTGCTGTACGAAGCAGACCAGTTCCTTGGTCTCCCGCTCTTCGTACTGAAGGCTATATCGGCCCGCTTCGTCCTCCAGCAGCGGCTCTTTTTGGCAGAACTGCAGGTAGAACAGCGCTATGAATCCACTATCGGCTCTCATAAGGTGCAAAGGTATGCGTGCTGCCTGTATGGGGTTTCGTTTATCTCGTTAAGAATCAGGCATTTCCATAAAAACAGTAAGCAATTATTGCTTACTGTTTTTATGGAAGTTGTTGATTGATAGGTGGTTGATGTTTCCATGAGGGGCGGGGTGGGTACAAAAAAAACCGCGGGCGCGGGGCGTCAGCGGTAGGGTTGGTGCCGAGGGCACGGTGGCCGATGTGGCCGATGCGGAAACTACCAGCGGTCTTCGTCGGACACGGAGAGTTTCTTGCGGGCGTGACGGCGACGGGCGCTCAGAACGCGGCGACCGTTAGCGCTGGCCATGCGTGCGCGGAAGCCGTGTTTATTAACACGCTTACGGCGGGAAGGTTGAAATGTTCTTTTCATACTATCGTTTTTTTATATTTTTCGCATAAGGGACTGCAAAGGTAGCAAAATCTGCCGAAAAAGCAAAATTATTTTTCGATATGCAGCACCAATTTCCCGTCAAAGTAGGAATCGGGGAGCCAGGCGCTGACGGGCCAGGTGTGAATGGAGCCGCGGGGCAGCCGATAGCGCGCCATCAGGGCAGAAATCTCTTCGTTCACGTCGCCGCCTTTCAGGTACAGGATGCCGCGGCTGAACTTTCCGCGCACCCAGGGATAAAAGTCTGTCAGCGAAGCCACGGCGCGGGACACCATAAAATCGAAAGGCCCGGCGAGGCTCTCGGCACGGGCGTTGACAACCTGCACGTTAGGGAGTTCCAGGGCCGATGCAACCGCCTGTGCCACAATGGTTTTCTTTCCCACCGAGTCGCAGAGGACAAACTGCGCCCTGGGGAAGAGAATGGCCAGCGGAATGCCGGGGAATCCGCCGCCGGTTCCGAGGTCCAGCACCGAAGCGGAGGCAAAAGCCTCAACGCCCTCTTCCAAGGTTAACAGATACCTGGCAATGGCGAGTGAATGCAGCACATGATGCAGGTACAGCCCGTCAATGTCCTTCCGGGAAATCACGTTAATCTGCGCATTCCACTCCCGGTACAAGGCATCGAGGGCCAGAAACTTCTCTTCCTGGGTGGGCGTCAGTGGAAAATCGGCCCGCACAAAACTTAAAAAATCTGCTCCGGTCATTCTACTTCTCCTCTTAACATCATTTCCGACAGGTGCTGCTTTCCGCGGCGAATGCGCGTGCGCACTGTGTTCAGCTCTAAATCCAGTTGCCGCGCAATTTCCTCATACTCAAGCTCTTCTATCATGTATTTAATCATCACGTCTTTGTACAGGGAGGGCAGTTCTTCAATAAAGCCCATGAGCCGCTGGTGCACCTCGTCGTTGATAATCTCTTCTTCCGGCGTGTAGTCGGTAAGCTGCTGGGCGCTCCCGGGCTGCCCTTCCTTTTTGTCCTCCTCCCGCTTGATGCTGCTGAGGTGGTCCAGCGCCGTGCGCGTGGCAATGGTCAGGAGCCAGGGCCGGAACTCCCGCGAAGTGTCAAAGGCCGATAAGGCCGCGAAAGCCTTCTGGAAGCTCTCCAGCACTACGTCATCTACATCGGCCTTCCACTTGAAATAACCGCTCACGCGCCCGCGGACGGCCTTTTCGTAGATTTGGTAGAGCATGCGGTAGGCGGTTTGGTCACCGCGGATGGCCCGCTCGATGATGTCTTTCTCGTTCATGGCCTAGTGCGCTTCTAACCAGTTCTTTCCGGCGGAACACTCCACTGTGAGGGGCACCGCCAGCGAAATTACGTTTTCCATCACGTCCTTTACCATGGCCTTCAGGGCCGGAACCTCAGAAGGGAGGGCATCAAACACCAGTTCGTCGTGAATTTGCAGCACCATGCGGCTCTTGAAACCCTCTTCCCGCAGCCTCCGGGCCACGCCAATCATGGCCAGCTTGATGATATCGGCCGATGTCCCCTGAATGGGCGCATTCACGGCATTGCGCTCGGCCAGGGCCCGGACGGTAGCGTTACGTGCCTGAATATCAGGAAGATAGCGCCGGCGCCCGAAAAGCGTCTGGACATAGCCGTGCTCCCGCGCAAAAGCCACTGAAGCGTCTATGAACGAGCGGATGGAAGGGAAGGCGGCGAAATAGTCGTCGATGAGCGCTTTGGCCGCGCCCCGGGGAAGATGCAGCCGCTGGGCCAGGCCGAAGGAAGAAATGCCGTACATGATGCCGAAATTGGCGGTTTTGGCCATGCCGCGCTGCTCCCGCGTCACCTCCGACACCGGGATGCCGAAAATCTTGGCCGCGGTGGCCGCGTGAACGTCCACTCCGTCGCGGAACGCCTGGGTGAGGTGCTCGTCGCCGCTGAGGTGCGCCATAATCCTTAGCTCAATCTGCGAGTAGTCGGCCGATACGATAACCCCCTCGGGCGACCCCGGAACAAAGGCCTTCCGGATTTCCTTGCCCCGTTCCGTGCGGATGGGGATGTTCTGCAGGTTGGGATTGCTGGAAGACAGCCGCCCCGTGGCGGTAAGTGCTTGATTGAACGTAGTGTGCACGCGTCCGTCCACCTCCGAGATGTACGAAGGGAAGGGCTCGATATAAGTGGAAAGCAGCTTTTTCACCGCCCGGAATTCCAGGATTTCATCCACAATGGGATGCCGGTCGGCAATGGCCAGCAGCGTTGCTTCATCCGTGGAATACTGGCCCTTGCTGCCGCTCTTTTTGGCCTTGGGGTCCAAATGGAGCTTGTCAAACAGCAGTTCGCCCACCTGCTTGGGGGAAGAGATGTTCAGCGAAGGTTCATCGGCCATCTCCCGGATGCGGGCTTCACGCTCCGAAAGTTCCCGGCGCAGCCCGTCGGCAAAGTGGCGGATTACGCCCAGGTCCACCTTCACGCCGTCGCGCTCCATCTTGGCGAGGACCTTTGCCAGCGGCTCTTCCATCTGGTCGTAAAAGGGCGGCAATTCCTGCCGTAATCGGAGCCCCAGCGGTACCAGCACCGCCGCTTCCTTCAGGCGGGACGGCTCCGGATTCTCGTCAAAAAGGGAACCCGTGGCGGCCGCAGACTCTTCTTCCAACGAAACGTCCAGATAGGTTTGCGCCAGGGCCGACAATTCGTGCGAGCGCTCCGGATTGAGCACATAATGCATGAGCCGAACGTCGTTCCAGGGCCCTGCAAGGCCGATTCCCTCGTGCGCGAGCACACTGCTCTGCCACTTGAGGTCGGCCCCATATTTGGCAATGCCGGCATCCTCCAGCACGGCGCGCAGCGATTCCCGGTCGGAGCCGGGAATGACGGAACAAACCAGGACGTCACTCCCGGCTTGACCGGGAGTCCCCAGAAGAACGCGTTTTACCGGCGCAAAAATGCCCTCCCCGTACGCCTCGGTAATCAGGCCGATGGCTCCGGAACTCTTTGCCGCAGCAAGTACCTCAGAGAAAGGGGCCTCCTGAAAGTTGAAGAGATGGCCGATCGGGTCGGCCATGACGTTCTGGTCGGCCATGACGCTTGGGCCAGAAGTCTCTGGCGGGAAGGGCCTTTCCGGAGCATTTGCCCGGACAGGGTCGCGAAGCGACGCGGAGGAAAGGTCCTTTCCGTCAGAGACGTTCCGAAGATATTTCTTGAGCGAAGCAAACTCATAATAATCAAACAGCTGCACCAGTTCCGGGGAGAACACCCCTGTGTAACGCATCTCCTCCGGCGTCACCGGCAGCTGCATGTCCGTCTTGATGGTAACCAGCGTC
The DNA here is from genome assembly GCA_017934185.1 of Bacteroidales bacterium. Lineage (GTDB taxonomy): Bacteria > Bacteroidota > Bacteroidia > Bacteroidales > UBA932 > Cryptobacteroides. The sequence continues at coordinate 25,964 of JAGBJY010000043.1, forward strand.
TTGGAAAGCGCCATGTGCGGCTGTGCCTCAAGAAACTGCGCCTGCAGGCGCGGCGTGAGTTCTTCCAGGTGCGCATAAATATTCTCCAGCGTGCCGTATTTGGCAATGAGCTTGGCGGCGCCCACTTCTCCCACGCCTTTCACCCCCGGCACATTGTCGGCCGTGTCGCCGCAAATGGCCAGCATGTCAATGACTTCTGAAGGCTTGGAGATGCCCCACTTGGAACACAGCTCGTCCGTGCCCCAGACCTCGGCATCGGCCCCGCTCTTGCCGGGCTTGTACTGGAAGGCGTGCTCTCCGATGAGCTGCCCGTAGTCTTTGTCCGGCGTTACCATGTAAACGTCCAGCTGGGGGCCCGCATGCTGCGCGCACACCGAACCCAGGACGTCATCGGCCTCAAAGCCCGGAATCATCAGAACCGGCACATTCATGGCGCGGACCAGCGCTGTAAGCGGCTCCAGGGCATCGATAATCAGTTGCGGGGTAGGCGGCCGGGTGCCCTTGTACTCAGGATAGAGTTCATTGCGGAAAGTTCCGCCCGGCGGGTCAAACGCCACGGCCAGATGACTGGGCTTTTCCCGCTCCACCAGCTCCAGCAGATACTTGGTAAAGCCAAAGAGGATGGACATGTCGGCCCCTTTGGAATTGATCATGGGCCGGCGCAGGAAAGCGTAGTACATCTTGAACACCAGCGCGTGCCCGTCTATGAGGAAGAGTTTCTGAGGCATAGCCTTCAAAGTTACAAAAAAAAGCTAGAAGCTCAGTCGCACTTTCAAAGGAAAATGGTCGGAGAGTTTTTCGGAAGTAAGCACCTGGGAAGACAGTACCTGAACCGGGGCCGCTGCCTTGAGGGCAAATACATAGTCGATGCACTCGCGGGGATGCTCTACAGAGAAACTCAGTTCCTGTCCCGAAAGCTGCTCCCAGCATTCGCTGAGCCGGGCAATGACGGGGCTTTCCGGCTTGGCATTCATGTCTCCGCAAAGGAAAACTGGCTTTCCGAAACCCGCGTAACGTTCCATGAACCATTCATTGATGGTGCGGGCCTGTTCCAGGGCCGCGGCCTCGCTGGAGTACTCCAGGTGCACGGAGGCAAACACGCAGGAAGGCGTTTCCAGCACGGCGACGCTGCGCGGCTCGCTGCCGTCGCCCTGCGGAAGGGCCAGCGAAGCGCGCTCCAGCACGTTTTCGCGCGCCAGTACGCCATTCCCATAGGCCCCTCCGGCAAAGGGAAAGGCCGATGCAAAATGGTACTGGGCACCGCCCATGGCTTCGGCCAAGTCTTTGACCTGGAAGCTGTTATGCCGGCGGTTACAGCTGTCGGTTTCCTGGACGGCCACCAAATCGGCCTCTTCCAGCGCCCGGGCAATGCCCTTCACGCTGCTTTTGTCATACTTTCCAAAGGCTCCCACATTGTAACTGATAAGGGTGCGTTCTGTGGGAAACCATTTTTTCAGGAGTTTCGGACCCAGTACAGCAGGGTCTGCGGCGGGTCTGTCTTCCACCATGGGCGCGGCTGCCACCAGGCTTTTTTCCAGGGCGGAGCACTGCTCGTCAAAGGCCTTTTGGTCAAAGGCTCGGCCTTCCTCTACGCAGCTAAGCTCCTCACTGATAAAGAGTTCCCAGCGCTTGGCGTAATAATGGTCAACGAGCCCGCTCCACAGGCGGTTGGCGTAATCGTTCAGGTTGGGCGCATCGCCCCAGGTGGTGATGAGGTGCCAGGCATTGTACCGGTAATAGGCTTCTTCTTCCGGAGATTGTGCCCAGGCCGATGCCTCCGTCAGCCAGCGGTCCAGGCGGCTGTGCGGGTCGCAGGCGGTGAGGGCGCTAATATCGGAGAGCATTTCCCGCATCTTTGCGGCGGCATCCTGCGCCATCGGCAAATTGCCCGCCTTGCAGGCCGATACAAAGGCGTCGCGCAGTAGGGGAAAGTGGTTCCCCAGCGCCTGGGAGCCCAGCGCAATGTCCTGCGGCGCCTCCCGCCACAGCTGTACCAGCGTGGCGTTGCTGTAGGGGGTTCTGTGTGCCACCCGCCAGCTGTGGTAGCCTTCTTCCGAGGGGCGGTCGCACACCAGCACTCCTTCGGAGGTGGAGGCTCGAAGGTAGATGTTGTCGGCCAGGGCTTGGGACAGCCCTTCGGGGTAGCCGCTGCGGCGGTCCTTGAAGGCCAGCCACGCGTCATCGGCCTGGCCCGTTTCCCATGCGCGTCCCAGCACGTATTCGTAGAACCAGGCATTGAGCCCGAAGCCTTCCAGCGTGCAGCCGATGCCGCTAAGGTTGTCGCCGCCATCGGCCAACGCCTTGGATATGCGCTCACTTTCCAGGCGGAAAGGCCCTGCCAGGCGGGTGTTGCCGCCAAAGTTCCCCAGATAGCAGAAGATGTACCTCTGGCCGTAGAAACGCTCCGTGAGCTCCCAAACCGGCACCCGCTCCGTGTAATAGTCCAAAAGGGTCACTTTCCCCTCCGGAACAGCCTCCAGGTACGCTTTTACGATTTCCGGGGTCCAGTGCTTGCGGTCGTAATAGAACAGCCACCCCATTTGCAGCCAATTGGCCTCAGGGTCTACGGCCGCCACGCTGCCAAAGGCTTCACGCCCGATGCGGGCAAGGGTTTCCGGGTCCCAGGACGGGGGATCCACCTCGTTGAAAAGGTCGAATCCGTAAATATGGTCTGTGCCGTAGAGCCGGGTCTGGGTCTCCAGGAATTCCCGCTGGATGACGGCGTAGAGGCTGTCTTCCGGCGACAGGAAATGCGGCAGATTCTTGGGCCCGAAGCCGCCCCAGCCTGTAATGTCGGTAATTTGGGCCGATGGATACAAGTCCTTGAACTGTACCGGAACGTGGCCGGCAAAAGCGGGAAGGACGGGCTTCATGCCCAGGGCGCGCTCCCGCTGCAGGATTTGCTTCTGGAGCGCCTTTTGCCCGTCTATCCACCCCTGCGGGAGGGGACCGTCCACCCCGTCAATATTGCACATGCGGTGCCAGGGAAGGTGGGCCGGCCCGGTGAACCAGGCGCGAATCTCCTCGTCGGAGAGGCCATGGCGCCGCCAAACTTCCTGCCAAACGGCTTCCTGCCCGGTGATGGCCAGCGGCAGGTTCACCCCCTGCAGCGCCATCCAGTCAATCAGGCGCTCCCAGTCTTTCCACTGCCACCAGGGCATGGTGTAACCGAAGGTGCAGTAATTCAGGAAGAAACGCTGCGGGACCAGCGCCCTTCCCATAACCGGCTCTTGTACAAGGGGTTGGGCCGATGGAAGCACCACCGGCGCATCGGCATACCAGGAAACCGTGGCGGCGCAGTTTTCGCTCAGGTAGCGGTTCAGGCCCACCGCCATGGCGCTGGTGCTGCTGCCTTCGATGACCAGCGTTGTCCCTTTGGAGTAGAAGCAGTAGCGTTCTGTGCTGTCCTTGACTTCCTTGAACTGAATCTTGTATGCGGGAGCAATGCGCCGGGCAAGTTCCTTGGCCGCCCGCTCCGAGGGGCTGCTGCAAGCGGTGAGGAGTGCGAGGAGAAGTAGGGTGTGGAGTTTCATGGAGAAGGTTTATACGGAGTAGATAATTAATATGAAATAACCCTTTTGAGCCAGAGTTTCAGGACAGGGTCTCCAAGGATTAGTCCCTTGGGCGTGAGTTCCACCAGTTCTTTATCAATCATGGATTGCTTGAGCCTGGTGATATTGGAAGCCGAGCCAAGATTGTATTGATCCCGGACAGGCGTTTCCCCGAACCCGCTTGATACGCCATCTATGATGGCCCTGAGAAAGTTCAACTGGTAAGTTGTGAGCGCCTGGGTCTGTTCGATAAACGCATTGCTGTTCTGGGCCACTAAATCATCCACCGCCCGGCTGAAGGATTCCTCGGTGACGGCATCACCGGAAAGCAGTAGGACTGAATAGGACAGCGTTGTTTTCTGCAAATATAGAAGAAAAATTGGTAATACACAAGTTTGTGTAACACAACATTGTGTAACACGGGGTTGTGCAATCTATGACCGGGTGCAGGCGGCGCTGGAGCAGACCTAGGAACGTTGTATTCATTACCAAGCAGTTCCTTTGCAGAATGAAAGAATAATTCGTACCTTTACGGACGTAATTCAGGACGCTATGGAAACCGGCACCCGCAAATATCCCGTAGGAATACAGACCTTTTCAGTAATCAGGAAAGGCGGTTATCTCTATATTGACAAGACAGATCTGGTCTGGGAAATGACCCGGATGAAGTTTGTCTTTCTCAGCCGTCCCCGCCGCTTCGGGAAATCCCTCCTTACTTCCACCCTGGATGCCTATTTCAAAGGGGACAAGGCCCTTTTTGAGGGGCTGAAAATTATGGCGTTGGAAAAGGACTGGGAATCGTATCCGGTCTTTCACTTGGACTTGAGCAGCACCAAGGCGGAGACTACGGTAGAAGGGTTGCGGACCGTTCTGTTCCGTCTGCTGGAGGGGTACAAACAAAAATATGGCGAAGGGGCGTATGAAACCTCGCCGGGTGGTCTTTTCAGCGGTCTCATCCACCGTGCTTTCGAGCAGACAGGCCGGCAGGTGGTGGTCATCATCGATGAATACGACGCCCCGCTGCTGGACAAACTCCATCAGGAGGAATTACTCGGAGATTTCCGGAACGTGATGCAGGAGTTCTTTGTGCAGTTGAAATCCAACGAGTCCATGATTCGTTTCTGTTTCATCACCGGCATCACCAAGTTCAGCCAGCTCAGCATCTTCTCTACCATCAACAACCTCACCAACATCTCCATGCAAAAGGAGTATTCGGCCCTGTGCGGAATTACCGAAGAAGAGTTTACGCGCGATATGGATCCGGATATCGAAATGCTCTCGCAGCGGTATGAATGCACTAAAGAGGAAATGCATGAACGGCTAAAACAGCAGTACGACGGGTATCATTTTTCCGAAGAATCTCCGGAGGTCTATAACCCGTTTAGCCTGCTCAAGTGTTTCCTCCAAAAGAAGATAGCCAACTACTGGTTCGAAAGCGGAACGCCTTCCTATCTTATCCGCCAGATGCAGCATTTCCGCACCGACATTACCAGCATGGACCGCATTGAGGCCGATGCCATGTCCTTCGACCGGCCCACCGAGGCCATGGAAGACGCGCTGCCCCTGCTGTACCAGAGCGGCTATCTCACCATCAAGGATTACGATAGCCTTCTGGATTTCTATACGCTGGCCATTCCCAACAAGGAAGTGCGTGTAGGCCTTCTTGAAGGCCTGATTCCCACCTACATAGGGATGGAGAGCGGAAATGTCAAACTGGGCTTCGCCGCCAAATTCTGGAAGGTATTGCGTACGGGCGACATCCACACCGCCATGCAGGAGATGAAGGCGTTCCTGGCCTCCGTTCCCTACGTGGAAGGCTTCCGGAAGAAACTCTCCGAGGTGAAGAACTACGAAGGCTTCTACGAATACACCTTCTGGCTCATTTTCAACATGCTCAATGTCTATGCCCCTACGCAGGTGAAGTGCGCCGGTGGCCGAATTGACTTTGTCGTGAACATGCCGGATACCACTTATGTGTTTGAACTGAAGGTTCACGGATCGGCTAAGGCGGCGCTGGAGCAGATTAATTCCCAGGGGTATGCGTTACCGTTCCAGACAGAGGGTCGGTCGGTTGTGAAAGTGGGCGTGTCCTTTGACCGCGACACCATGACGGTAGGGGACTGGGTGGTGGAATAAGCAAAAAAAGGGGATCGTGGCTACGCAACTTTGAGCAAATCGGTCATGCTGTATACTTTACTCAAAGCTTCGAACGTGAAGAATTGATCGTCCAGAATCATCCATTGATTCCGCTGTTTCACGGAAAGCGATTTGATGTCCGGATACATCCTTAGAGGAACTATTACTTCACGCCCGTCAGAAAAGAATACAGCCATTTTCCCTCTCAGTGAGAAGTCTAATCTCTTGATACTTAAATCTGTATTAGATATTTTGCACATAGGTTTATTTTTCAAGATTTTTAACAACTGTTTTTTCGCCATTGAATGATTTTGTAATCTGTTCATTGAGGAAATCCCAATTATCTTCGATGGCCTTAACCAACATAGCATTCTCTTTGGAAGATAATTCAGAATAGTCAATTTCTACGCATTTTTCTCCTTCTTTCTCAATCCATATCTTTGCTACAGATTTTAGATGACGCTGTCCTTTTTTAAAAATATGGATGTGTCTTCTATTGTCATTGATATCCGTAGGAATGGAAATCAAAAGGAATAACTTCAAAAATGCCAACTGTCCCATATCTCATATCATTCTTTTTGCAAAACTACAAATCTTTCAGAAAAAAAACAAGGCGGTCTTGGAGACCGCCTTGAATCGTTATGAGAGGGGGAGAAGAATGCTAGAGGGACATCTTGAAGAGGCTTAGACCAACGCCTTGCTTGAGAGCAGCGAAGTACAAATCTCCACCAATAATACGTGCGGTGCAGTCAATAGCGCCATGTCCGGAGGTTTGAGTTACACCTGTTGCTAAATCGGCATGGTATTCACCATCGGCATAGGCAAGATCCTGTTGAATGTCTGCTTGGTAAATTACTTTCCGCTTACTTCCAAGAATATCTTTCCACGAATCAGAAGTCTCACCTTGGAGGATATAGAAGCGGCCATCTCCCGAATCCGAATCAGCACTGTCAACAACATTCTTGACGTAGGCTCTTAACGGAGAATCGGTTGAGGCCACGGTCCGGGACGGCATTGTCTATCTTGACCGCACATGGAACAAAGCCGATGTCATAGAACTTCGGCTCCCCATGCCTGTCCAGACGGAAGAGTGGTACGACCGCGCCTGGTCCGTTGTGCGCGGACCGCTGGTGTATGCTCTGAAAATGGACGAAAACTGGTCTTGGAAGCCCTTCCAGGGCCGGGACCGCCATTACGGGGAAGGCGCCTGGGAAGTGACATCGGCCACGCCCTGGAACTACTGCCTCATGCGCGACAGCTTCAAGGCCGAAGACTGCGTAGTGGAGGAGCGCATCCCCTCCGGAACCTATCCCTGGAACCTTCAGAACGCCCCGGTGCACCTGCATGTGCCCGCCCGCACCCTGCCGCACTGGACCCATATCGATTCTGTGGCCTTCTGGACCGAAGAGGGCAACGACACGGGCAGCGAGCTCACGCTGGACCTGGTTCCCTATGGCTGTACAACGCTAAGAATTGCCGCTTTCCCCACCAGGATTGTCCCCTGGAACCTGAAATTCCGGGAAATATACTAAGCACGGGCCATTCGCTCAATGCGGCAAATGTGTTTTTTGTCGGCCGGATTGTAATTGATACCCACCAGCACGATGTCTCCTGTAAGGGACTTCAAGGATTCTGGGTAGTTCTTGTTCAGGATTTGGGTTATAGCACCGCTGGCTGATTGAGCGTATTTCAGTTCTACAACCATTGCCGGCTTGTCAGATCCTGCAATGGGGAGAAAAACAAGATCGGCGAAACCTTTCCCGCTGGGGAACTCTCTTATTACATTATAATACCTTCTAGCAGAATAATATGCGATGGTAACAGCGCAACTTAGAGAGTTCTCATTATTGTACTGGAGGATAGACGTGTTCTCCTGGTGGACTTGTTCTAAAGCTTGAGCAACAGCTTCTTCATCGCCGGATAAAGTGGAAGATAACAGGGATTCCGAATTGCGGAGTGCTGTGGCAACATGCTCCCACGATGTGTCTTCCACGGCGTTCTGGAGTTCCTCGGAGATTTCATAATTGGGAATGTAGGCTGTCCTGTCACCAGGGTTGTAGCCTAAATAGCCCAGGTGGATGAGGAGGGTCAGGACATCATCCCTGCTGCGGATACTGTTAAAGTCATTCTGGAACTTTGTGGGATTCACAAATACCCGTTCTCCTCCCAGCATGGCGATTACGGAATCCTTGAGACCGTCGAAATTCATGGAAATGTAATCCCGGATGTCCTCATAGGTGGAGGTCATGGCCCAAAAGTCGCCGAAAGCCTTGAATTCGATGGCTTTCATCACGGAATTGGGGTTGTATACCGAACCGGTGAACGGCAGGTGGTAGCCGTCGTACCATCGCTTCATCTCAGAGAAGGAGATGTCGTGCCGTTTGCACAATGACTGGACCTCATCTTCCGTAAACCCGAAATACGGAGCCATTCTTCCCGGCATGACCATGGTATACTCGCTGAAATTATTCAGGGCCGATTGTGTCCCATATTTCTTGATGGGAAGGATTCCGGTCATGTAAACACCTTCAAATACACGGCCTGTGATATCCCCCTTGAACAAAGAGCGGAGCAGCCTTACATAGTCGTCAAAAGCCTGCTCATCTCTTTTCAGCTCCCGGCAAACGGCGTCCCACTCATCAATGATGAAGATAAATCGTTCTCCTGTTAACAGATTGACCTGACTTAATCCTTCGGAAAGATGGAGACTGGTGTCAATGTGGACGCCGAACAGGACATTCAGTTCCTCATTGATGCTTCGCATGATGAAGGGGACAATCTCCCTGGAATCCCGGCATTGCATCAGCACTGAAGTCATGTCAAGGTAAATGACATTGTGCTTGTTCAGGTGTGTCTCGAAGTGGGCCGATGAGGCTATTTTCAAACCGGCAAACAGGTCCCTTGAGTCGCAGCTTTTATCAAAATAAGCCGATAGCATGCGCGAAGCCATGCTTTTGCCGAACCGCCGGGGGCGGCTGACGCAAAAGAGACTGTTTGCCGTATCCAGGTTCGAGGAGAATTCCTCAATAAGCATGGATTTATCCACGTATTCCCCCCGGATGACACGAGCGAAATCTTGATTTCCCGGATTGATGTATCTTCCCATACGGCAAAGCATTTACAGATGCAAACATACAAAAAAAACCGGATTATTCCATCAGCTTCTTGTACTTGAAGCGCTTGGGGGCGGCATCCGGTCCCAGGCGCAGTTTGCGGTTGGCCTCGTATTCCTGGTAGTTGCCCTCGAAGAATACCACTTTCCCTTCCCCTTCGTAGGCGAGGATGTGGGTGGCGATACGGTCCAGGAACCAGCGGTCATGGCTCACCACTACGGCGCAGCCCGCGAAGTTCTCCAGGCCCTCCTCCAGGGCGCGGATGGTGTTCACGTCCACGTCGTTGGTGGGTTCGTCCAAAAGGAGCACATTGCCTTCGTCCTTGAGGGTGAGGGCCAGGTGCAGGCGGTTGCGTTCGCCGCCGGAAAGGACGCCGCACTTCTTCTCCTGGTCGGCCCCTGAGAAGTTGAAGCGGGATACCCAGGCGCGGGCATTCACGTCGCGGCCGCCCATACGCACCCATTCGGAATTGCCGGCAATGGTCTCATACACCGTTTTGTCCGGGTCTATTGAACGGTGCTGCTGGTCTACATAGGCAATCTTGGCGGTTTCCCCAATCTCAATGGAGCCGCTGTCGGGCTCCTCAATGCCCATGATGAGGCGGAACAGCGTAGTTTTACCGGCGCCGTTAGGGCCGATGACGCCCACAATGCCTGCCGGCGGCAGCTCGAAGCTCAGGTGCTCGAACAGCAGCTTGTCCCCATAGGCCTTGGAAACGTCGTTGAAACGGATAACTTTGTTTCCGAGGTGCGGGCCGCTCGGGATGTAGATTTCGAGGTTGGCTTCCTTCTGCTTGGTATCGGCCGATGCCAGCTTCTCATAGGCGCCAAGACGGGCCTTCTGCTTGGCCTGGCGGGCCTTGGGGGCCATGCGCACCCACTCCAGTTCCCGCTCCAGGGTTTTGCGGCGCTTGCTTTCGGCCTTCTCTTCGGCGGCCAGGCGTTTGGTTTTCTGGTCCAGCCAGGAGGAGTAATTGCCCTTCCAGGGAATGCCTTCGCCGCGGTCCAGTTCCAGGATCCAGCCGGCCACATTGTCCAGGAAATAGCTGTCGTGGGTGACGGCAATCACTGTTCCTTTGTACTGTTGCAGGTGGGCTTCCAGCCATTGGATGGATTCGGTGTCCAGGTGGTTCGTGGGCTCATCCAGCAGCAGCACGTCCGGCTCTTGAAGGAGCAGACGGCACAGGGCCACGCGGCGGCGCTCTCCGCCGGATAATTCTTTGATTTTCTGCTCGGAAGGAGGGCACTGCAGGGCGTCCATGGCGCGTTCCAGCTTGGCGTCTATCTCCCAGCCGTCCAGGTGGTCAATCTGCTCGGTGAGCTCTCCCTGACGCTCGATAAGGCGGGCCATTTCATCGTCCCCCATCGGCTCCATGAACTTGAGGGAAATGTCGTTGTACTCCTGGAGGATGTCCATCACTTCCTGAACGCCCTCCTGAACTACTTCCAGCACGGTTTTCTCCGGGTCCATTTGCGGTTCCTGTTCCAGGTAACCTACGGAATAGCCAGGGGCCCACACCACTTCACCTTTGTAAGATTTCTCCACCCCGGCGATAATCTTAAGGAGCGTGGATTTACCCGACCCGTTGAGGCCGATGATGCCAATCTTGGCTCCGTAGAAAAAGCTCAGGTAGATGTCTTTGAGGATGACCTTGTTATTGTGGGGAAGCACTTTCCCCACGCCGTTCATCGAGAAGATAATGGTTTCGTCTGCCATAGGGTGTTATGCTTTGGGCCAGTGGATATGCAGGTAGTATTCGGTGCCGTCGTAGACGCAGCCGTCGCTCCATTCACGGCCTTCAATTTCGTTGTAATAGTTGAGGGTTTCACCGGGGAAGAGGATGCGGGTTTCCCTCCTCCAGCAAAAGTGGATGGCGTTTTTGGTGACGCGGTCTATTCTCATGCCGCCAAAGCCGGAGAAGTGGACCGCTCCTACCTTCGCTTCCAGTTTTTCCTGCGAATGGAAGTCTTTGTCTTTGCTGTACACCTCCCATTCCGACTCGGTTTGGTTAATCTCCAGCCAGATGGGGGCCTCCGGGGCTTCCTCTTCCTGGAATTCCCCTTTGTACCACTGTCCTTCCTGGCACAGATCTCCCGTAGAAAGGATGCCGTGGCCGTGCAGAAGGCCGTTTTTGAAGGAGCCCTCGTAGCGGCGGCCTTTCGTGTCGTAGGAGTTGCCGTAGAGGACGCCCTTTCCGTGGGGCAGGTTCTCCTGCAGGGGGCCTTCATAAATCCACTGGCCGTGGTTATAGTCTACGCGCTCATCCCAAATGCAGGCATCCAGGAGGGCATTGGTGCCGAAAGGATCCGGCAGCTGCCCCTTTTTGCAGGTGATACGGCTGTAGCCGGCCTTTTCCTCTTTGAGGGTACCATTCTCCCAGCGCTGTTCCAGGAGCCTTCCCTGAGGGGTGTGCACATCTGCGTAGCCGTCGTAAGGTTTCAAACCCTTGAGCGGATAGTTATGATAGGACATGTAGGTGCCGTCCGGCAGGGTGACGTGGCCGCTGAGGGCCGGGTCATAATAGGCGCCTTCGTAATTGTTGGCCTCCATTTTGCCCCCTTCGGCAACAATTTCAGTTCCGTCATTAAGAACAACGCTCAGGCGTTTGAGGTCTTCCGAGGAGCTCCGGTTTTCAAAGGTGTAGGAGGCTATTTCCAGTTCCTGCACTTTTTTGCCCTCAAACCACTCTATGGCGTAGGGTTGATCGGCCAGAACCACTTCCAGACCGTGGCGCTTGTTTCTTAAGAACGAAGAAATGGTGTCCGGAGCACCGGGATGCTTTACCAGGAAAACGCCCAGGAGGTCCATCACCTCCAGGTCTGAGGAAGTAACAATCCAGGCTTTTTCGATGGCGGAACCGTCGGCAAACGTGTACGTCCCGTCCGCGCAATAGCAGGGGCCGCTGATGTGGGCAAAACTAAGGTGGAAATAGCCTTCAAAACGGTCTCCGTTCTTATACAGGACCTTGCCCTTTCCAATAGGGCCCTGAAGCTCCTCGCGGATGGTGTCCTTGAACTGAAAGTTGCCGATGTATTCGTTCCCGGTCTTCTGATTGGTCATAGCGTTTGTGTCTTTTTTGCAAAGATAGAACTATTTTGCAAAAAACAAAGGCTTAGTTGCTGCGGAAGAGATCGCGGGAGGGGAGTTGGGCCGAAAAGCGGCTGCGGAGGTTGCGCACCAGGGCCGAAGTGTTGCGGGAGAAGCGGGAGCCGCGCCAGGTGGAGGTGTTGGTTACCAGCACCCAGCACTGCCCGTCCGGGAAGGTCTTGATAAGGGCCGATGTGCCGGCAAACGAGCCGGTGCGGGTCCATTCCCCGTCCGGGCGGCAGTCCAGCCAGCCCAGGGCATAGGTGTCGTCGTCATAGTACACGGTCATCTGACGCACGCTGAAGGGCTCAAGAAGGTCCGGCACGGGGCCGCGTCCGTCGATGGACGCCACCAGACGGGCCAGTTCCACGGTGCTGCCCGTCCATCCGCCCGCGCCGTACAGACCGGAGATGTAGTTGCCGCCGTAGGGACGGTCTACCTGGGCGTATTTCCCGTCAAAGGAAGGAACTTTGGGGTCATCGGCCTGGGTATAATAGCGGCTTTCGCCGGGAAGGCGGTCTTTGAGGTAGTCCCCGCCCAGGCGGAAGTTGTGGCAGCGGGCCGGCGCAAATACCCGGGTTTGCATATAGTCATTGTAGGACATGCCGGAGGCCTTTTCAATGATGAGCGACAGCAGCAGGTAACCGAAATTGGAGTACTCATGCGAGGTGCCGGGCTCGAAGGCAAGGCGTCGGCCCAGCTCTTTCCGCACCAGAAAATCGCTGGAGGGAGGCGCTGAAAGCCCATGGTTGCGCATGAACTTGAGGGTGGAGAACATGACGTCGCCGCCCCGCTGGGAAAAGCCGCCCTGATGGCGCAGGAGCTGCCCTACCGTGATAAGGTAATAATTGTCGTCGCGGATGCAGCTGTCGTACTCCTTAAGAATGCCAAAGGGGCCGAAGACGGGGGTTTCCAGATTCAGCCTGCCCTCTTCCTGCAGCCGCATGATGCCAATGGCCGTAAGGAGCTTGGAGACACTGGCAAGGCGGAGGGTGGTGCCGGGGGTCATGGGGGTGGACGCATCGGCCTTGCCGTAGCCGCGGGCGTAGAGGAGGGAATCGTTTCGCATCACCGCCAGGGAAAGCCCGTGGAGGGACCAGAAATTCATGAAGGAATCTACCGCGGCGTCCATTTCCGGCAGGCTGGACAGCGCATTGTCCGGGTTCAGCTCCTCAATCCACTCGGGAATCACCTCCGGAACCACTGTGGGCTCGGTTTGTCCGCGAAGGCGCAGCCAGAAGCCCCCGGCGAGGGCCAGGAGCGCTACCAGCAGTATGAGGACGCCTTTTTTCAAAGAATCTTTCCGGCTTTCCGGCCAAAGTCGATGATGGCATCGGCGGTGCCTTCAATGCCCAGGACGGAGGAGTCGATGCACAGGTGGTAATTGTCGGCATGTCCCCAGGCACCGAAAGTGTAATAGTTGTAATAGGTCTCGCGCGTGCGGTCTTTCTTGCGGATGAGCCTGGATGCTTCTTCCTCTGAAAGGCCTTCGGTTTCCATGAGCCGGTGAATGCGGTACTCCAGGGGCGCGCAGACAAACACGTTGAGGCAGGCCGACTCCCTTAAAATATAGTCTGCGCAGCGGCCGATGAAGATGGCGCTGCCCTGCCGGGCCAGTTCCTTGATAACGCTGCTCTGCACCTCGAAGAGCATGTTGTCCGTGGCATAATTGCCCTCCAGATAGCCCGGACGGCCGGAAACAAAGAAGCTGGACATGTTGAACAGGCTCCGCTTTTCCTCGCCGGCAAAGAGGCTTTTGGAATAACCGTTTTCTTCGGCGGCCTTGCAGATAAGGTTGTTGTCGTAAAAGGGAATGCCCAATTTTTGGCCGATGGCATGGCCTACGAAGCCTCCGCCACTGCCAAAACTGCGGCCGATGTTGATGATGGTATTCATATCTGACTTCCTAAAATAGCGGGATCATCCCCGTCTTTGAGCCGCCCCAGCTTCACCAGCAGGCTCCAGGCCATGAGGGCGGTGATGACGGATGCGATGGTGTCGGAGATGGGGAAACTGTACCACACGCCCCACTCGCTTTCCATCAGGGGCGGCAGGATATAGATGCACGGCAGCAGGAAAAGCAGCTGGCGGGACAGGGAGAGGAAAATGGATTTCTTCACCATTCCAAGGCATTGGAACAGGTTGGTGGTAACCATCTGGAAACCAATGATGGGGAAAGCAATATTCATCTTCCGGAGACCGTGGGCGGCTTTGTCTACCAGCACGGGGTCTGAGGTGAAGATGCGCACCACCGGCTCTGAGAGGAATTCGGAGAAGATGAAGCCCACGCAGCACACCAGGGTGGCCCATCCGGCGGTTTTCAGATACACTTCCCGTACACGGCTGTACTGCCGGGCACCGTAATTATAGCCGGCAATGGGCTGCATACCCTGGTTGAAGCCCATGATAATCATCACAAAGAGGAAACTCACCCGGTTCACGATGCCATAGGCGCCGATGGCCAGGTCGCCGCCCCATTTCACCAGTTGCTGGTTGATGAACAGTACCACAATGCAGCTGGCCAGGTTCATCAGGAAAGGCCCCATGCCGATGGCCAGGGAGTCTTTGGCAATTTTCCAGTCTACCCTGAAAATCTTCCAGGAGCGCGGCAGGTGGAGGAAACGCTTGGGGTTCAGGAAATACCACAGCGTATAGCCCAGCGCCATGCATTGGCACAGGACGGTGGCCAGGGCGGCTCCCTGGATGCCCATTCTGAGACTGAAAATAAAGATGGGGTCCAGGATGGCATTGGACGTTACGGTAAAGAGCGTAAGCCCCATGGCCAGCTTGGGATTGCCTGAAGAGCGGACAATGGAATTGAGGCCGAAGTACAGGTGCGTGACGGCATTCCCCAGGGCAATGATGGTCATGTACTGCCGGGCAAAGGGCAGGGTGGCGTCCGACGCCCCGAAAAAGCGGAGGATGGGGTCCATCCACAGCAGGGTGACCAGGGTGAAAACTACGCCTGTAAGGATGTTGAGCGTGATGTCGTTGCAGAGCACCTTGCCTGCCACGCTGTAGTTCTTCTGGCCCAGAAGGACGGATATCATGGTGGCGGCGCCCACGCCCACCAGCGTACCGAAAGCGGTGGAGATGTTCATGAGCGGGAAAGTGACCGCCAGGCCGGCGATGGACAGGGACCCCACATCGGCAATATGGCCGATGTAGATGCTGTCCACCATATTATAGAGCGAAGACGCCGTCATGGCTATGATGCCAGGAACGGCGTACTGCTTGATGAGCTGTCCGATGGGTTTGGTGCCCAGTTCTGTAGGAATTGCGCTCTGTGCCATGGGCTAAAGGAGTTCCAATTCGAAGATGAGCGGGGAGTATCCCGGGATGAGGGCGCCGCTGCCGCTGGAATCGTAGCCCCAGTTGGATGTGAAGATGACGGTGGCTTTCTGGCCGGACCAGTGCATCTTGAACAGTCCCAGTTTGAAGCCGTTGATAAGGGCCGTGGAAGAGCCCATGGAAATGCTGGAGTAGTCTTTGTTGAACGAAACGCTCTGCGCTGCGTAGGTTTTGGCGGAGGAATAGATGCCGGCATCTTTGGCAACGCGTTCCAGGGTGGTGTCAAACACCTGGCCGTTAAGGAGGCGTCCGGTGTAGTTGAGCTGGAGCGAGGCGTCATCGGCCCGGTGGTCTACGCCCTCAAAGGCCGTGCTGTCTGAGATGAACCAGAACTGGCCGTCGTAGTCGTTGTTCCCCAGGATGGGGGTGAAGGTGACATTGCTCCCGTAATGGCGGGTGACATAGCGGCGGATGCTGTCTTTCTGCTCCTGGATAAGGTCTTCACTCTGGCCGTGAAGCTTGACGCTGTAAATGAGGGAGGTGGTGGAGGTGCAGGCGTCCAGGTAGGCCTTCTGGCTGGTATAGCGGGAGGTGGTGAGGAGCCAGGCGGGGATGATGGCGGTGCGGGAGCCGCCCGCGCGCATGCCGGTAAGCAGGGCGTCAAAGCCGGCATAGCTGCTACCTTCGCCGGTGGCCGAATACTTGGGGCCGTAATAATTGCCGAACGCGTAGGTGCCCAGCTGCTTGGCCGTGGCTTCATCGCTGGTGCTGCTGATGGTGCCGCCCATGGTGCGGATGGTGGTTTCGGCATAGGTGAAAGGCGTGGAGGCGTTCCAGAGGTCTCCGGTTCCGGGAATATCTTCCAATACGTAAATGCCGTTCTCATTGGCACTTACACCCGGATAATCCCGCTCAAGCAGGAGGTTGAGGTACGTCTGGGCTTCTTCGCCGGTGGAACTTGTGTTTTTTTTGGCGCAGCCGGCTACTATCCCGCAGGCTGCCATTATAAGGAACAGTTTCTTCATGTCAGTTGTTGTCGATACTCTGAATCCAAATCTGATAAACCAGGGCAGACCTTGCAGGAATCGTGCCGCGCTGGCTGCCGCCATAGCCATATTCTCCGGTAAAAAGAATATAGCCTTCATCTTTTTCCTGTACTCCTGCCAGCCCGGCCTCCAGCCCTTTGACCAGGGTGCTGCCCAGGGTAAGTGTGTCCAGTTTGTAGCGGGAAGGGTCTGAGAGGGCCCAGCCGGCCTGGGCGGCCAGTTCTTCCCGGTTGGTGGCCACGAGGTTGCTGCGGCTCACGGATGCCGAGGTGAGGGTGTAGCAGGCATAATACAGGGCCACTTTCCCGCCGGGCAGCAGGGAATCCCGCCGGGCATCCAGGGTGTCGTGCAGGATGAGGCGGCAAACGTCCCCGTTGCGGGTGAGCGTGGCAGAGGTATCGGTCTTCATTTGGGCCGATATAAAATTCTCAATATAAGTGGTTTGCTTGTCGTAGGCGGTTTTGAGCGACTGCTTGGTGCAGCCCACTGCGGCTACGGCAAGGAGCATCAGCGGTATGAGCGTGGAGCGTTTCATCGGCAGTACTGCATTAGGATGGCTTCTACCAGGGCGGCGGCGTCCCCGGGGGTGGGAACATCGGCCGGGAAATAGAGTTTGCCGCCGGAGGCGTTCTCGTGGCCGCCGCCGTGGAAATGCTCCTGCGCCAGGAGCCGGGCCGAGGTTCCCTTTTTGGAGCGGATGGAAACGCGGAAATGGCCCTGGTCTTCCTTCAGAAGCAGGCTCAGGCGCACTCCGCCGATGGTGAGGGGGACATTCACCAGGCCTTCCGTTTCTCCCTCCCGGATGTCAAAACGCGTCAGGATTTCCCGGGTCAGAATCATGTAGGCGGTGCCGTTGGGGAGGAGCTTGAGCCCGTGGGCCTGCATGACCCCGAAGAGGCGGACGCGGTTTTCCCGGTAGTTGTTGTACAGCTGCCCGATAACGGCGTCGCGGTCTGCGCCGGCCGCAATGATTTCCGAGGCCATCCGGAAGGTGCTGGGATACACGGAGTTGGCAAAATTGTTGGTGTCCGTGGTCATGCCGGTGAGAAGGGCCTGGAGGCAGCCAAGGGGAAGCGGCTGCGGCCCCAGGGCTTTGAGCACCCAGTACAACAGTTCCGAGGCCGATGAGATTTCCGGGGTGGAAAACACCAGGGGGAAGTGCTCCCTGTCGGGGCCTATGTGGTGGTCTATAAGGACTTTTCTGGCGTTGGAGGCGCTCACGAGCGGTTCCAGAGCTTCCGTGCGGGAGAGGTTGTTTCCGTCCAGAAGGAGGATGAGGTCCGAGCCGGCAATGCGTTCCCGGCAGGCGTCGGGGCACGTTTTGAAGTCCATCAAGGGAAGGCCTTCCGGCAGGATGAACTGCAGGTTGTCGGCCACCGGGTCCGGGACCAGGCAGACGGCATCCTTGCCCAGTACTTCCCTCAGGTACAGGCCCATACCCACGGAAGAGCCCAGGGCGTCGCCGTCCGGGTGGGTGTGGCTCAGGATGGTAATCCGGTTGGCGCCGGAGAGCCATTCTTTGAGGGTCTGTATGTCCTGACTGCCTTTGAAATCCATGGATTAGATTATTTGCGCTCGCAAATTTACAAAAGATATTGCTTTTGAAAAATCATTTTTATAACTTTGTCGGAAGTTTTGAATATTATAAAACACTAAAATAATGAACAAATCCGTCAAAATCATCGTTGAGATTGTGCTGGCAGCCCTCATCTGCCTTCTGGTGTGGTTAACTGTTGCAAGCATCCAGAAACCCGTCAAATTCAACAACGAGGTGGCAGCCCGTTCCCAGGTGGCTATCCAGCGTCTCAAGGATATCCGTACCCTGCAGGTGGCCTACAAGAGCGTGAATGGCCGTTTCAGCCCCACTGTAGACTCCCTCAAACTGTTCTACGAGACCGGCAACATGGATATCGTGATGCAAATCGGCTCCCACGATGACTCCATCGCCGTGGCCAACACGGAGGCCATCAAGAAGGCCAACAAGAAGCTCAAACCCGAGCAGATGACCGAGAAACTGAAAGAGGCTTATGCCCAGGGTACCAAGGTGGTGTTCTCCACGGTTACCAAAATCCCTGTGAAGGATACCCTGTTCAACAACCGCCCGGACTTCTGCGTGGACTCCCTGGCTTTCATTCCTTTCTCCGGTGGCCAGCCCACCCAGATGGAAGCAACCGTCAAGACCGTTTCCGGTGTTCAGGTACCCCTGTTTGAGGCCCGCATGCCTTACAAAGCCCTCTGCATGGGTCTGGACAACCAGCTGCGCATCAATCTGGATGCCGCCCGCCGCGATCAGAACAAGTACGAAGGTCTTCAGGTAGGCAGCGTTACCGCCCCTAACAACAACGCAGGTAACTGGGAATAATCTATCTGCTGATGGACCCGCATCAACAGGCATATCTAGGGATATCCATTCAAGTTTCCTTGAGTGGATATTCTTTTAAGGTGCATAGCCCTGCCGGGGTGGAGGCTTCCGGGTGGATGGGCGCAGACCGTCTTTTCACCACCCCGGAGTTCCAGCGCCGCTATGACGCCGTGGAGGTTTCCCTCCTTACGCCCAAGGTGGCTCTGGTTCCGGAGGCTTTCTATACGCCTTCCCAGGCCCGCGCCGCCCTTTCGGAAGTGGTTTCCCTGGAAGACACGGATTTTGTGGAGACGGTGGCGGTGCCTTCCCTGGGCTCGGTGCTGCTTTTCTCCAATTCCATCGGCGAATCCCTCTCCAAAGTGCTGGCGCAGACCGTGCTGCCGGCGTCCGGTACGCCGGTGCGTGTGCTGCCGGAAATGTATTACCTGCTGCGGGAGCTGGAGCATCTGACGGAGTACAACAAGATTGTGGCCTCGTGGTACGACAGCCATCTGCACCTGGTGGTGGCCCAAGGCCGCAGCCTGTGCCTGGCCAATGTCTTTGACGCCCAGGACTTTACCACGGCCCAGTATTTCATCTTCCTGGCCATGAAGCGTTTGCAGCTGAATCCGGAAGTGTCCACGCTCTGTTTCCGCACGCCCATCTCCCAGGAGGCGGAACTGTCCCTGTACCGCTATTTCAAAGCTGTAGTCCAATTATGAGAATCATCGGAGGCAGATTGAAAGGAAAAGTAATTCTGCCGCCGGCGGGATACAAGGCAAGGCCCACCACGGACTTTGCCAAGGAAGGCTTGTTCAACATTCTGGACAACGAATACGAGTTTGAAGATTTGAAGGTGCTGGACCTCTTTGGAGGCACCGGCTCCATTGCCTTTGAATTCGCTTCACGCGGGGCTTCGCGCATATATACGGTAGAGATGGCCCGGGAGAATGCCTCCTTCATCAAGACAGAGGCCGACAGGCTGGGCCTTGGGAATGTAACCATGGTGCGGGACAATGTATTTGATTTCCTGCCCATCTGCCGGGAGAAATTCGACATCATCTTTGCCGACCCTCCCTATGCCCTGGAAGGCCTGGAAGGGCTCCCGGATCTGGTGTTTTCCCTGGATTTGCTGTATCCGGAGCGCTATTTTATCCTGGAACACGGGGATGAACACTCTTTTTCGGCTCATCCGCATTTTGTGAAAGAACGGCATTACGGCCGCGTACACTTTAGTTTTTTTGAGTAATGGTTTCTTTTGTAATCAGCATTGTTGCACTGCTGCTGGGCTATGTCTTTTACGGAGCCCTGGTAGACAAAGTCTTCGGCCCGGACCCTTCCCGCAAGACGCCGGCCGTCACCAAGGCCGATGGCGTGGATTACATTGCCATGCCTTCCTGGAAAGTGTATATGATTCAGTTCCTGAACATTGCCGGGACGGGGCCCATCTTCGGGGCCATCATGGGCGCCAAGTTCGGCCCTGCCAGCTATCTCTGGATTGTGCTGGGCTGCATTTTTGCCGGGGCTGTGCACGATTACATGTGTGGCATGCTGTCGGTGCGGCATGGCGGCGCCGGGTTCCCGGAACTGGTAGGGGAGTATCTGGGCCAGCGCACCAAAAAGGTGATGCTGGTGTTCTCCGTCGTGCTGCTGCTTCTGGTGGGAACGGTCTTCGTTTACTCTCCGGCCCTCATCCTCGGGGACATTGCCGGTGACGGTGGCCGCGGCAGCGTGATGCTCTGGGTGGGCATTATCTTCCTCTATTATGTAGTGGCCACGCTGCTGCCCATCGACAAACTTATCGGCCGCATTTATCCGCTGTTTGCGGTGGCCCTGCTTTTCATGGCCCTTGCCCTCATGGTGTGCCTTTTTATCAAATGGCCTTCGCTGCCGGAGTTTTGGGACGGCCTTGGCGGATGGTCCCAGCAGGCGGGACTGAAAGACCAGCCCCTCTTCCCCTGTCTTTTCATCACCATCGCCTGTGGTGCCATTTCCGGCTTCCATGCAACGCAGAGCCCGCTTATGGCCCGATGCATCGGCAATGAAAAGATGGGGCGGCCCATTTTTTACGGCTCCATGATTACCGAGGGACTGGTGGCCCTTATCTGGGCTGCGGTTTCCTCCTGGTTCTTCTTTGACGGCGGTGCGGCTCAGGTGGGGTCCGACCTGTCGGCAGCCGCCCCTACGGTGGTTACCAAGGTGTCCGAGAGTTGGCTGGGCCTTCTGGGCGGCGTCCTGGCCATCCTGGGCGTTGTGGCTGCGCCCATCACTTCCGGTGACACCGCCTTCCGCAGCGCGCGCCTCATTGTGGCCGATTTCCTGCACCTTGAGCAGCGCAACCTTGCCAAACGGCTCTGGATTGCGGTTCCGCTCTTTGCCTTGAGCGGCTTGCTGCTGTGGTATAATATTGCCGATGCCAATGGCTTCAACACCATCTGGCGCTACTTCGGCTGGAGCAACCAGACCCTGGCGGCGTTCATGCTCTGGACTGCCACGGTGTATCTGGTGCGAAGGGAACAGCCGCGCGGGGGCTGTACCCTCCAGGGGCAAGTGTCCAGGCCATATTATCTGATGACGCTGCTGCCGGCGCTGTTTATGACGGCGGTCTGCGTGAGCTTCATCCTGGTGGACAAGACGGGATTCCGCCTGCCGCAGGCCTGGGCACCGTGGATTGGCCTGGGCACCTTCCTGGTGTCGGCCCTCCTTTTCGGGCTGTGGTACCGGAGATGTAAGTGATTGGTTTATAATTGCTTGCGTAAAATTGATACCGATATTTTCGGTACCGTTTTTGCGTAAATGACTGATTGATAGTAAAATAGCTGATACTGATATGTTAGACAAAGAAAGAGGGCTGTACGTAGCCCACTGCGAAAACGGCCCGCTGTCGCTGGTGGGCAAAATGGCCAATCGGCACGGACTCATTGCCGGGGCAACCGGTACCGGTAAAACCGTGACGCTGCAGGTGCTGGCCGAGACTTTCTGCCAGGCCGGCGTCCCGTGCTTCATGGCCGATATGAAGGGAGACCTGAGCGGTATCTCCCAGGTGGGTAAACTCTCCGGATTCATTGAGAAGCGCCTGCCGGAGTTTGGGATAGAGAATCCCCAGTTCCAGGCCTGCCCCGTGCGCTTTTTCGATGTCTACGGGGAGCAGGGACACCCCATGCGTTCCACCATTTCCCGCATGGGACCGGAGATGCTGGGCCGCCTGATGGACCTGAACGAGACCCAGACCGGTGTGCTGAACATCGTTTTCAGGATTGCCGATGACAACGGCCTCCTCCTCATCGATCTCAAGGACCTTCGCGCCATGCTCAACTTCGTAGGGCAGAACGCCGCCGAATACACCACCCAGTACGGCAATGTGACATCGGCCTCGGTGGGGGCCATCCAGCGGGCGCTGCTGGCCCTGGAGAACCAGGGGGCCGACAAGTTCTTCGGCGAGCCGGACTTTGACATCTACGACCTCCTCCAGTGTGAGGGCGGTAAAGGCATCATGAACGTGCTGGCGGCCGATAAGCTCATGCTCCAGCCCAAGCTGTACTCCACCTTCCTGCTGTGGCTGCTGAGCGAGCTCTATGCCACCCTCCCGGAAGTGGGAGACATGGACCTTCCCAAGCTGGTGTTCTTCTTTGACGAGGCCCATATGCTCTTTGAAGGCACTTCCAAGGCCCTTACGGACAAGATTGAGCAGGTGATTCGCCTCATCCGTTCCAAGGGCGTGGGCATTTACTTCATCACGCAGAGCCCTACGGACATTCCGTCCAACATCCTGGGCCAGCTGGGTAACCGCGTGCAGCATGCCCTCCGCGCCTACAGCCCGCAGGACCAGAAGGCCGTGAAAGTGGCGGCCGACACCTTCCGTGCCAACCCCGCCTTCAAGACCTACGACACGCTCTTGGAACTGGGTACCGGCGAGGCCCTGGTTTCCTTCCTGGACGAGAAAGGCACTCCCTCCATTGTGGAGCGCGCCAAGATTCTGTTCCCGCTGAGCCAGATTGGCGCCATTACCGACGACCAGCGGGCCGACCTTGTGAGGCGCAGCCGTCTCTATGGCCGATATGACCATCCCATTGACCGGGAAAGCGCCTATGAGATTATCACCGCCGCTACGGAGGAAGCCGAGCGCCAGAAGGCCGAGCTGGAAGCCGCAGCGGAGGCAGAGAAACAGGCCGCCATCCAGGCCAAGGAAGAAGCCCGCGCTGCCAAAGAGCAGGCCAAGGCTGAGAAAGAGGCTGCCAAGAAAGCCAAGAACAGCATTGCTTCCAAGGTGCTGAAATCGGTCCTTACCGCCGTTACCGGCGTAGCAGCGGCGGCCGCCGCCGATGCCGTTACTTCCAAAGTAACCGGTACCAAGAAAAAGAGTACCACTTCTACCACCCAGAAGGCTGTTACCAAGGCCACCAAGAGTGCCACCAGCACCCTCACCAAGGAGCTTACCCGCAGCATCCTGGGCAATCTGATTAAGTAACCCCCACGTTTTCCTCCCCGCTTATGAAAACCAGAACCCTTCCTTTGCTCTGCGCGCTGCTGTGCCTGGCATCGGCCTGTACCGACAGCGCCCTCAAAGAACAGGTGGACCAGCTGGAACAGCGCGTTGCCAGCCTGGAGAGCCAGGTGAAACAACTGAACAGCCAGTTCTCGCAGCTCAATACCGTGGTTCAGAAGCTGGCTGCCGGCTGCGTAGTGTCTTCCGTGAAACCTACGCAGGACGGTTACCTGATTACGTTTACCGATAATTCCAGCATCGAAGTCAAGCATGGGAAGAAAGGGGAGGATGGGCAGACGCCGGCCATGGGCCTGCGGCAGGATACGGACGGCAACTGGTACTGGACGCTTAATGGCGATTGGCTGAAGGATGCCTCCGGCAAGCAGGTCCGTGCCAACGGGGCGGCTCCGCAGGTGAAGGTGGAGAGCGGCTACTGGTGGCTCAGTACCGACGACGGCAAAACCTGGACGCAGCTGGCGCCGTATTACGATGCGGCGGCTACGCTCATTACGGCCGTGGATCCCACAAGCAGCCAGCGGTACGTGTATATCACGCTGTCAGACGGCTCTACCCTTGCGCTGCCCCGTCAGGGTACGCTCAAGCTGGTTTTTGACGAGGCCGAACTGGTTGTTTTCTCGGCTGGGGAAACCCGTTCGCTGGGCTTTACGCTGGAAGGCGGGACCGAGAAGAATACCGTCAAGGCACTGGGGCAGGGCGGCTGGATTGCTTCCGTTACCATGGAATCGGCCACGAAGGGCAAAGTGAATGTCACGGCGCCGGATCCCATTGTGGAATGCGAGGTGCTGGTGTTTGCCAATGACGGTGAGGGATATACGATTATTGCTTCCATCGACCTGGTGAAGGGGACCATCAGTTTCTCCGAGGAGAGCGCTTCGGTGAGCGTATCGGGCGGCAAAGTGAGCCTGAAAGTGCGCACCAACGTGAATTACACCCCGGTGCCCCGCGCCGACTGGGTGGTGTATGACCCTTCCACCAAAGCCCTTCGCGAGGATGAGCTCACCTTCCTGGTCCAGCCCAACAACGGGCTGGAGCGCTCCTGCCGGATAGACCTGATGATTGACGGCAAGGCCATGGCCCATGCGGTCATTACCCAGGACGGCGGTTTCTCCTTCGAGGGCTTCGGCATTGTGAAAGGGGAGACCTTTGTCCACAAGTACGACAAAGCCCACGAGCAGCTGGGCGTGTATTCGGCCGAGGGCAAGAGCTGGTGCCGGATTCTGGATTTGCAGACCCTGACCACCTATGAGGTGGGGCCTGTCCCCGATGAGCCGCAGCCCAATCAGACCTTCAGCGGGACCTTCACTACCCGTGAAAAGGGAACTGTAAAGGCCGAACAGCCGCACAGTTTCACCGTAGTGAGCCATAAGCAGGGCGTTTTGCAGCTGGTGGATGAGACCGGGACGGCCTATGCCCTCAGATTCTAAGGAGCCATGAGAAGACGGCTTCTTCTATTGACGACCGTTTTGCTCGTGACCGCCCGGGTGGCCCTGGCTGTCCCCGCTTCGCCTGAGAAGTACTTTTTCAGGCAGGCCGACGGGACGGTGCTCCTGCTGCAGAATCATGGCGACGAGCATTACCACTGGATTACGGACGAAAGGGGCCGTATCCTGGAACATGCCGGCGAAGGCATGCTCCGGGAAGTGCCGCTTTCCACGCACGTGATCAGAAAAAGCCGCGCTGCGGCCATCCACCGCGCATGGTCTTCTTATGACAACCCGCCGGTTACCAACTTCGGCGACCGGAAAGTACTCTGTCTCATTGCCAATTTTTCGGATTCCACCTTTGTGATTGATAATCCCAGGGAGCGCTTTTCCAATATGCTCAACCAGGAGGGGTATGCCTACAACGGCGCCATCGGCTCTGTGCGGGATTATTATGTGGACAATTCCAACAACCGCTACCGGCCGCAGTTTGACGTTTATGGCCCGGTGACGCTGTCCCACAGCTCCCGGTATTACGACGACAGCGGGGTGCGCAATGCCATTCTGGAAGCTTACGGCCTGCTGGCCGATGAGATTCCCATCGATGACTATGATACGGACGGGGACGGGAGTGTGGACATGGTGCTCTTTTACTATCCGGGGCACAATGAGGCCGAAGGTGCCGGCTCGGAATCCATCTGGCCGCATCAGTCTTCCGGGTATTTCGGCATGATGGGCGGAAAGGTCTTCAACCGCTACTTCTGCACTTCCGAGCTCAGGGGATCGCGGGGAACGGAGATGTGCGCCATCGGCACCACCTGCCACGAATTTGCCCATTCCCTGGGCCTGCCGGACTTCTATGACACCGATTATGCTAATTATGGGGAAAACAGCTTTACCACCGGCTATTTTGACCTCATGTCCAGCGGTAACTACAACGACAGC
Organism: Bacteroidales bacterium; assembly: GCA_017934185.1. Lineage (GTDB taxonomy): Bacteria > Bacteroidota > Bacteroidia > Bacteroidales > UBA932 > Cryptobacteroides. Next base: position 51,402 of record JAGBJY010000043.1, read on the forward strand.
GGCCGCCGTCCCCCTTATCTGAATGCGGTAGAACGCAATATGCTGGGCTGGATGCCGCTCAGCCGTTCTGTGGGCAGCGGTGCCTATGCCCTGAATCCGGTCCACAGCGATGAAGCTTATGTGCTGTCTTCCGCGGTGGAAGGGGAGTATTTTGTGCTGGAGTGCCGGGATAACTACAAGTGGGACAGCAGTTTGTATGAGACGGGCTTGCTGGTGTACCATATAGACAAGAGTGAGCGCGTTGTAAGGGGCAGTACCACAGCGGCAACGCTTTGGAAAGGAAACGCTATCAATGCCTATGGCGGACATCCCTGCTTCTACCTTCTTCCCTCCTCTCCCGGGAGCTCCTATGTATTTCCCGGGTCAGAAGGAATAAGCTCCCTGATGCCGGAAGATTGGGATGGGAACAGTGCGGGCGTTCTGCTCAAGAATATAGCTTTTGACGGGGCTCAGGCCAGTTTTGAGGCCGTTCGCAGCACCCAGCGGATGATGTTCGGGACCGTGCAGAATTCGTTCGGAAATGCCCTTGAAGGGGCCCGGGTGGTCCTTTCCCAGTCGGCCTACCCCTTCGCGGCGGCGCCGTCCCTCCTGTCTACGGATGCGGTGGTGACCACCAATGCCGACGGCTACTATGAAATAACCCTGCCGGATACGGCTTCCCCTTATCAGATTCTGACGGTGTATGCCGATGGCTATCAGGCCGTTTCCGTGAATGTTTCGGCCGTGGAGGCCCTGATTCGGCAGAATTTCTATCTCTCCGGCATGGACGAAGGCGAAAAGGCATCGCTGCAGCGCTACGACCCGTCCCTGACGCGTTATGCGACCACGTTCGGGCTGGACAACGTAGCCGTGGGCATGTGTTATCCGGCCGATGAACTCCAGGCCATGGGCGCCGTGGGCAGCGTGCTGCAAAGCATCGGCTTCCAGGCCTCTCCCTCCTCTTATGAGAAAGTTTACGTACTGGTGGATATCGGCGGGCAGCGGGCCCTCCTCAGGGACGTGACCGAGCAGTTCTCGCCGGGCACCAGGGTGCAGGTTTTTGTGGGGGATGCCCACCTCACCATTCCGGAAGGGGCCGATGTCTATATCGGCTACGGCATTACCGGTGCCCCCACAGATTCCTACTGGATTGATATCTATGGCCCGCAGGCGCAGTGGAACGAGGGCGCTTATGCCATTGCAGGCTTCCTGGACAGCAGCACATGGTCCCCGATTAATTTTGGCGAGCAGTATTACTGCTTTGGGGTTTCCGCCGGGATTGCCAAAACCGTAGACCCCGATTTCTCCTTCTACGGCGTGGCCAGTATCGGCCTCAGAGACGGCGTTCCGGTGGCCGTGGCGCCCGGTAACAAGACGGTTTATAAGACGCAGTGGTTCCTGGACGATGCGCCCGTGGATACGCCTCCGGCCACTGCCAGCCTTCCTGCCGGCAGCCATACTTATAAGCTGCATCTTATGTACTATGACGGCAGCAGTGAAAGGGTGTGGCTGGATGTAGAGAACTAGAGCCCTTTGGCTTTGGCCTCGTCCCAGAGGACATCCATCTCAGCAAGGGTCATTTCCGCAAGGGAATGGCCCTTTTCTTTGGTGGCTTTTTCGATGTAGTTGAAACGGCGGCGGAATTTCTCGGCCGTGCGGTTCAGGGCGGCTTCCGCGTCTACGCCGTACAGGCGGGCGGCGTTGATGGTGGCGAAGAGCAGGTCCCCGAACTCTTCTTCCAAGTGCGCTGCATCGGCCGAGGCGCTGGCATCGGCCACCTCATTCACTTCTTCCTGCACCTTGGCCCAGACGTCTTCCTTCTTTTCCCAGTCGAAGCCGCAGCCGCGGGCCTTTTCCTGCATGGAGAGGGCTTTCAGGATGGCCGGCATGGCCTTGGGGATGCCGCCCATGACGGTTTTGTTGCCGCCTTTTTCCTTAGCTTTCACCAGTTCCCAGGTATCGGCAATTTCCTTGGCCGATGTGGCTTTGCCGGCTTCCGGGCCAAAGACGTGGGGATGGCGGAACACCATTTTGTCGCAGATTTTGCCAATGCTGTCGGCAATGTCAAAACTGCCTTCTTCCTCGCCGATTTTGGCGTAGAACACCATGTGGTAGAGGAGGTCGCCAATTTCTTTGGCCGTGGCCTCGCGGTCGCCGGAAAGGATGGCGTCACTGAGCTCGTACACTTCCTCCTCGGTCATGGGGCGGATGGACTCTATGGTTTGTGCGGCATTCCACGGGCATTTTTCCCTCAGGGCGTCCATGATGTCCAGCAGGCGCCCGAATGCGGCCATTTTTTCTTCTCTTGTGTGCATAGATTTTCTCTTGGAAACACAAAGGTACAACAATTTCTGCAAAAATATTTTGCTATTTCGGGAAAAGGTGCTACCTTTGCATTCCCCAAACACAGGGGCGTAGCTCAGCTGGTTTAGAGCGCTTCAGTCACATTGAAGAGGTCATCGGTTCGAATCCGATCGTCCCTACCAGGAAACGGAACATCGCAAGATGCTCCGTTTTTTTGCGCTACGGACTTTCAAAATTCGCAAAAGGTTTCAGAAATCACAAAAATTGCAGGCTGGCGGGCCGGTATCCTTGTGCGCGCGGATGAAAATTTCTAATTTAGTAAGGAATTTTGTTTTGTAGTATGGAAATCAGATTCAAAAGTAAAGCAAGCATCTTCGATGTGCTGGTTACGCTGGTTGCCGCCGTCTTATCGGTGGGAATCATGCTCTACGGCGTGGTGCATTTCGGCCTTCACGTGGCATGGCCGGAACTTGTGCTCAATTTGTTCTACATTGCCTGTCTGGTGATGATGGGGCTGTATTTTTTCAAAATCGGCCTCACTACCAAGCAGTTCAACTATTGGTGCTCCCTGTGCCTGGGCGTTACGGTGCTGCTCCGTGACATCCTTTTTGCTCCGCCCATCGCCATCTATCCCATCCGCCTTGCTTGCCTTACCCTTGCGGTAGCACTGGTCCTCATGCTTACCTACTTCTATGCCCGCAAAGAGTGGGAAACCTATTCCAAGCGCAACCTGTGGATGATTTGCATCGTGGACATGCTCATTGCCCTGCTCTATCACATAGACATTTACCTGGAGCCCGGCGACGAATTCACCGCCTATATGCTCACGGAAATCTGGATTCGTCCCACCATTACCTACGGTCTGGTGGCCTGCTTTGTCAAGGAGCAGAATGAAGCCCAAAACATGGAACCCCGAGTCTAATGCAACAATGGCACTTTCGTGGGTAAACAGACAGATGAACTTACAGATTCAGATGATCAGCAAATACCTTACCTGCAGGCTGAGCCGGAAGATGCTTGGCATTACAGTCGTTTTTGTATCCTTCCTTTTGATAGGCTGCGGCAAGACGGAGCCGGATGCTCCCAAGAATTATTTTACCCAGTGGAACTCCTGCGAGGCGCTTTCCGCCCTGCAGGAGTATGTCCGGGACGTCACCAATCCTTCCTCCAAGAACTACATCAAGCCGGAGGACCGGATTGCCACCTTTGACATGGACGGCACCTTCGTGGGTGAACTCTATCCTACATACTTCGAATACAACCTGCTGGAATACCGTGTGCTGGATGACCCTTCCTACAAGGACAAGGCCCCGGAAGATGTGCGGGAAACGGCTCAGGAGATACGGGACTTCGTGCGTACAGGCGCCAAACTGCCGGACCATTTTGACATGAAACACGCCCAGGCGGCGGCCAAGGCCTATGCCGGAATGACAATCGCCGAATTTGACGCCTATGTGAAGGCTTACGCAGCAAAGCCCGCCAACGGCTTTACCGGCATGACCTACGGCCAAAGCTTCTACAAACCCATGCTGGAAGTCTTTGATTACCTGCAGGCCAACGGTTTCACGTACTACGTGGTTTCCGGCTCCGACCGATTCATCTGCAGGGCCCTCGTGGAGGCCATCGGCATTGCGCCCAACCGTGTCATCGGCATGGACGTCAAACTGGTGTCCTCCGGGCAGGGGGACGAAGCCGGCGTGAACCATACCTTCGGCAAGGAAGAAGACCTTGTGCGCACCGATGAGCTCATTATCAAGAACCTCAAAACCAACAAGGTCCTCCAGATTTCCCAGGAAATCGGCAAGATTCCGGTCCTTTCCTTCGGCAACAGCGGCGGCGACAGCGCCATGCATAATTACTGCCTGAGTGGCAGCCTCCCTTCGGCCGCCTTCATGCTCATTGCCGATGACCCCGAGCGCGACCACGCCAACCGCGAAAAAGCCCTCGCCCTGGGCGAGCAGTGGCGTGCCGCCGGATACCACGTCATCTCCATGCGGGACGACTTCAAAACCATCTACGGTCCCGGTGTCCTGAAAGTGGATTTCATGTTTTAATACCGGTTTGCCGGCCTTAAAAAATATTAGTATATTTGTCCTGCGATGTATTGGGAACCTTTATTACAGGACATATTCTTTCTGCTGCTTTATGGCGGCGTAATTATGCTGGAAGTTGTGGCGGCGCTGTATCTGCTTCTGAGGAGCGGCAACGCCATAGCTAAGGAGGTGAATTCTCCCGTGCGCCTGCGGCGTTGGGCTGCCGCCTTTCTTCTGGCCTGTGCCATCAGCCATATAAGCTGGTTCTTTGGCGTGTGTTATCCTGTGGCAGGGGATACTACGGTCAGTTATTGGATTTGTTGCTGTTTGGATGTCCTCTTGCTGCTTCCAACCATGATGGGGACCCTCTTGGCCATGCTGCAGGACCGGGAGCGTCCGGTATGGCCTTTTGTGGCAGCCTTAGTGCCTGTCGTGGCGGCTTTTGCCATCGGTATCTTCCTTTTCGACAATAATTTATGGATGCCGGTAAGCCTGTATGTCTTGTCTCATATCGTGGTGTTCATTGTGTATCTGGTCCTTGCAGTCCGTCGCTACGGACGCTGGCTCAGGAACAACTTCGCCGACCTGGAGCACAAGGAAATCCGGTTCAGTATGCTGGTTCTTTCCTTCTTTATGCTGTTCGTCCTGTTGTATGCATTTGCCCAAAGCCGGGTTGCCGAATATTTCCTCCAGGTGAACGACATCCTTATTGTCTGTCTTCTGCTGTGGCGCATAGAAACGCTGCAGCAGTTAAGTGCAGAGGCCCCGCAAGTAGGCGTTCCGGCTTCGACACCAATCAATCTTCCCGCCAACATCGGCTCCCTGCTGGAAAAGCATTGCGAGGAGGGGGAACTGTACTTGCAGCACGACATCACCCTTGAGCAGCTTGCGCACAGGATTGGCACCAACCGCTATTACCTGAGCCAATATTTTGCCCGGCAAGGTCTTACCTACAATGCTTATATCAACGAACTCCGCATCCGTCATTTCATTCGTCTGTATCATGATGCCGTTGCCACCCAGCGTGATATTACCGCACACCAGCTGGCCTCTGAAAGCGGATTCCATAGTTACAGCACCTTCAGTGCCGCTTTCAAGAAGAGTACAGGGACCACGGTGACCGCCTGGATGCACGCTCCTTCGGAATAGTCCTGTTTTACAATTCGCAAAAAAGATTGCCATCCCCGACAAAAATGGTGAAAAAGAGATTCCTTACTTTGTTATCGGCCACCCTGGTGTTCGCCATTCCGCTGCTGTCGGTGGTGAACGGGCAGCCCCTGAGCTATATCCTCAAAGATTTGGGCTCCGAACTGAAAATAACCCTCAACCAACGTGAGGAACATCAGAAACAGTTTGATAAAGATTACGAGCTTGAGCGTGGGCGGATGGTGGATATTATCTCCGCATCCAACGAACTTTCACTGCTTCTTTATACGCAGGAGCAGGACCGGACTTTCAATCTGGCCTATGCCCTGAAAAAAGTGACATCGGCCTATAAGGATTTCAATAAAAACAGCAGGCCCTATGCCCGCAGCGTGCATGAACTGGATGTGGAGGTGGACCGGTACGGCCGCCTGATTGAGGCCCTTCGCCGCCTCCCTCCGGTAATGACGGAAACCACACTGGAATTTGTGCCGGACAGCCTTCTGTATCACAATGATTCCCTGTATCAGGATATTTCCGGCATGGCGTCTTCCCTGGAAAAGGAAGTGATTCGCATTGCGGTTAAAGATTCATTGGGGTCTCCTTTTGTTCTGGACCAGGCCGGGGAGATGTATCGGGATTCCTGTATCCTCTATGCGGGGGAACTGCTTAAAATGCATGCGAGTAACCGCGCCACCCTCGTGGCGGACAGCACGCACTACCAGGCCACCTACTGGCGGATGAAAGAGGCCTACGACTATGCCCTGTCCCGTTATGGGGATTTGGAGAAATATGTCTTTGCCGATGGGCAGACTCCCTATCTGAGCATCCTGGCCCGTCCCGGAGATTATTGGGAGGAGGTGAAGCGGGACTTCAATACACAGTATAATTTCTGGGATACTGCCGAAGAAGAGAAGGTTGCAATAACGATTCCGCTAGGGTCCGGAGACGAGGAGGAGAAAGAGGGCCTGTCCGCCGTTTCTTCCCGGGAATTCAATGCCATCCTGCTGGGTTTATGCCTTATCCAGCTAATCATCCTTGGTTTTTTCCTGGGGGTGGTTTACCTGCTCCTTTGGCTTCTCGGGAAATGGGAAAAAGTGGGGAGCTACCTCCCTAAGAACCGACGCTCCCTGCTCTCGGTGCTTATCGGCACCTTTGTCTATTTTCTGGTGCTGGGTTTCGGCCTTCATGGAAACGAGTATATCGAGCTCAGCGCCGGGCACATCAACACCTTCCTGTGGCTCCTGATTGCCATCAGCGGTTCCCTGCTGCTGAGGGTGGAAAAGGAACAGGTCCGCCACTGCCTGCGGCTCTACATCCCCACCTTCTTCATCGCCCTTTTCATCATCGGCTGCCGCATCAGTTTCATGCCGGATTCGTTCCTGGTTTTCCTGCTTCCGCCCATCCTTGCCATCGCCGTTTTGCGGCAACTTTTTTTCGGAATCCGGGAGAGCGCCAAGGCTACCCCCATCGACAGTACCCTGGGCTGGATATCCCTGAGCATCTATGTCATTTCCTTCGTGTTCGCCTTCCTGGGATACACTTTTGTGTCACTCCTTATTCTGATGTGGTGGTATTTCCAGTTGGCGGCCTTGCTCTCCATTTTCTGCCTGGAAGACCTGGCAGGCCGATACAAGGAGCGCTGGCTGGATGGGCGCGTTGAGGCCCTGCGCAGACATATCACTTATGTGGGCGGCGAAGACCGCGAGTCGCTGCTCTTTGGGGCCACCTGGTTCTATGACTTTGTCAAGAGTGTGGCCATTCCCGCCCTGCTGCTGGTATCTCTGCCCATCTGCATCCGTCAAGCCCTGAACGTCTTCGATTTCAATGACCTGTTTGACACCATCTTCTTCAAGCCCTTCGTCCAGCTGTACGACAAGGATGGCTTTGAGTCGCTCCGGATATCCGGGGATAGCATCTTTGGCCTCCTTCTCCTGTACCTGATTCTCCGTTACCTGAACCAGGCCATCCATGTTGTCTGGCGCTATGTGAAGTACACTGCTTTTATGCGGCGGCATAACCGTACGTCCATCCGCCCCAACGAGATTAACCTTTCCCTGGGCAACAGCCTCATCAGTGTTCTTGTGTGGATGACGTATATCGTAGTAGTGGTGTCCGTGCTGAAAATTCCCGTAGGGTCGCTCACCCTGGTAGCCGGCGGCCTGAGTGCCGGTGTGGGTCTCGCCCTCAAAGACATCATCAACAACTTCATTTACGGTATCCAGCTCATGGGTGGCCGGCTGAAGGTAGGGGACTGGATTGAGTGTGAGGGGGTACGCGGCCGGGTATCGGCCATCAACTACCAGTGTGTGCTGGTAGAAACCATAGAAGGCACGGAAATGTCTTTCCTGAACACCTCCCTTTTTGGAAAGAACTTCAACAACCTCACCCGCAACAACTCCTATGAGCTCACCAAGATAACTGCCAGTGTGGCCTATGGCACACAGGTGGAGAAAGTGCGGGAAGTGCTCACAGAGGCCATGAGGGCGCTCCAGACCCAAGACCGCTACGGACGGGAGATCGTGGAACCCAATTATGGGATAAAAGTTTATATCCAGAAAATGGCCGACAGCGGCGTGGAGATTGTGGTCAAGCAGCATGTCCTGGTTCCCGAAAGAATCTCCTATATAGACCGTGCCAAGGAAGTGATTTATGATGCCCTGAATGCCAACGGAATCACCATCCCGTTCCCGCAGTGCGATGTGCATCTGATCAAAGAGGAATAATTATAATACAACGGCATGCGGATGAAATACATCGTCGAATAAATCCTAGAGCTTCAGCCCTCCGACGATGTGGCCCGCGTAGCGTCGGGCTCTACGTTTTCCCGCCATTTTCCCCGGTGGATGTACACCAGGCACTGAATGAGGATGCAGAGGGAATAGACCCCGTCGGCCGTCCAACAAACGGCGATGCTGGATTTGAGGATGCCGATGATGACGGTGCAGTATACCGCGTAAACGGAAAGGGCGACCACATCGAAGCGGAGGCACACCTTTGTGTCTCCGGTTCCGGCTACCGACTGCAGGTACACATTCCACGGCAGGGTGACAAGCGTGGCCCCGCACATCACCCAAAGGGTGTCTACAGAATCCTGGACCAGCGAGGGAATATCGGTGAAAAGGCCGATAATCCAGTGCGGGAACAGGGCAAAGACCGCCAGCAGCGGCAGCATGGTTAAAACGCAGAGAAGAAGCACTCGCCGGATGACGGGGACAACGCCCTCCGGATGGCCTTCGCCGATGATATTGCTCACCAGCGTTGCCGCTGTGGAAGCGAAGGCGGCAGAGAAAACAAACGGCACTTCGGAGATGCTGCGGATAATGTTGGCTATGGCCAGCTGCTCCTCTCCCACGTGCTCGATGAAGAGGAAGAAAAGCAGCCATACGGAAACGTTCAGTACATTTTCCACCATGACCCAGGAGGCAATGGAAAACAGCTCCTTGAACTCCTTCCATACCGGTTTTACGGGTTTCTGCAGGCCGAATTTCTTGTCGGCGGTAAAGGCCGACCAGACAATGAAGAAGACCAGGGAAATGCCCTCCGCAATGGTGGAGGCCAGTGCGGCGCCCTGAATGCCCATGGCCGGAAATCCCCAGTGACCGAAGATGAGCACCCAGTCCAGCAGGATGTTGCTGCTGACCAGCACAATGGAGTTCCAGGTAAGACTGGCCGTATTGCGCGTTCCCACAAAGAAAGCCCGGAACATGGCCGTCAGGAAGGCAAAGAGCAGCCCAGGAATGCGCCAGTCTACATAAATCAGGGAAGCGGCGTATATGTTCTCAGATTGCAGGACCCCGTGCAGAATGGAAGGGGACAGCACGTAGGACAGCCCCATGGTCACCACCGACAGCCCCACCAGGAACCACACGCCCTGCCAGAAAACATGGCCGATGGCGCCAAAACCTTTCCCGCTTTCCGAAGCCTCCCCGTTCCGGCGTCCTATGACAATCTGCGCCCCTATGGAGAAGCCGAAGCCCAACATGTACAGGATGGTAAAATACACCCCGGCTATGGCCGATGCTCCCAGTTCCACTTCTCCCACGCGACCCAGAAAGGCAGTATCAATCATCCCCAGCAGTTCCTCCATCACAAGGGAGATAAGAATGGGGAAGGTGGTTTTCCAGATGGCTTTGAACGAATAACTCCGGGGCAGCTGGTATGAGGGCGCTTTTACCATAAATAATATTCGGAAAACAAATTTACCGCTCTGAGCCAAGAAAATCAAGTTAGCGGGCGCCCTGTTTGCAAATTTTGTGAATTCTGAAACAAGATTTGCAAATTTTGAAAGTGCAGGAAGCAATGCACTTGTGTTTTCGGGGAGAAAACACTAACTTACAAGATTGTAAGGTACACAATAGACTTTAAGTATGAATAAACCTAAGCTCATCGGCGTTATTCTAATGCTGTTTGTCCTTTCCATTCCGGCCATGGCCGTCTTTACGGGGCAGGATTTGGACGTGACACTTTCCAACCTTCGCAGGGAACTGTTCCACGATTATCGGCAAATAGACAAAACAAAACAGCAGCTCGAAGACAAATATGTCCTCCAGCACAACCGGATGGTGGACATTGTAAAAAACGGCAACGACCTGTCCCTGATGTTGTATTCCCAGAAACAGGAATACACCTTTGATATCAGTTATGCGCTGGAGAAGGTGAGCAAGGAGTACCGTGACTTCAACAAGAACCGCACTCCCTACGACCGTATTGTTGCCTCCCTGGATGTGGAGATTGACCGTTATGCGCGTCTGATTGAGTCCCTGCGCCGCCTTCCCCCGGAACTGCAGGATTTGGAGGTGGTGCCGGACAGCCTGGCCTATCATAACGATACGCTGGATGCCCACCTGAGGCAGACCGGCAGCCTCCTGCAGCAGGAACTAGACGAACAGGTGGCGGCCGCCGTCAGCAACCCCGCTTTCATCCTCAGTGAAAGTGGTCAGGTGGACAGGGATTCCTGCCTTCGGTATGCCTCCGAACTCCTATCCATGTATGCGCGCACGCGCGAGCAGGTGATGGCAGACAGTACCCATTATCGCGAAGCCCGGCTGCGCATGGAGGAATCCTACCATTATGCCAATGATTATTATGACATCCTGCAGGAGAAAGTTTTTGTAGAGGGTCAGACTCCCTGGTGGACCATCTTGGCACATCCCGGTGAATACTGGAAGCAGGCCTGGGGGGCGATGAACGAAAAATACAGCTTCTCCGACCTCTGGAAGGCCTTTACCGACAAGAACACCACTTATACCAACGAAGAGATTGCCAACAACAACCGTCTCACGAACTCGGCAAGGATGTACTGGCTGGTAGTTTATGTCATTATATTCATGCTCTTATGGGGGCTTTCCGCTCTTATTCTTCTTCCCCTTTACCGCTTTGTGAAGCCCCTTGGGAAGCGGGTGACGAAGGAACAGAGGCGTTATGTTGCGTTGCTCCTGGCCTGTGTCATCTTCCTCGTCCTCAGCTATCGGGATTACGAGGACGACATTGCCCGCAAGACCATGACCATCATCCAAACCTTTATAGGGCTTCTGATGGCCATTAACGCGGCCATGCTTATTCGCCTCAAGCCTTCCAAACTCAAAAACAGCATCCGGCTCTACCTGCCCACCATTTTTACTGCGCTGTTTGTCATCAGCTGCCGCGGCCTGTTTGTCCCTAATGCTTTCCTCAATTTCTTCTTCCCGCCGCTGCTGCTCGTAATGGCGCTGTGGCAACTGGCTGTGAATCTGCACCTGGGCAGAAAAGCCGACCTCACAGATTCTGTGGTAAGCTGGGTCTCTTTTGGCGTTACCGTTGTGGCCATGGCAATCGGCTGGTCCGGCTACATTTTCCTCTCGCTGATTATCCTTGTGTGGTGGTACTTCCAGCTGGCCTTCATCCTTTGCATTGCCACTGTGCTGGACCTGGTACTCCTGTACAAGAAAAACCGTCTGGACAAGCGGGTTTCCGCTTATGCAGCCAAGATTACTTTTGTGTCGGGAGAAGCCAAGGACCAGCTTCTGTTCGGTGCCTCCTGGCTTTATGCCCTTGTCCGTGAGGTAGTTATTCCGCTGCTTGTTTTGGGCACCATTCCCACCTGCATTCGCTGGGCGCTGGATGTTTTCGAATTCAACGATTTGTATGTCACCATTTTCGAAAAGCCGTTCTTCCGCCAGGGCGAATTCCATGTGTCTTTGTACAACATCCTGTTCCTTGTGGGAATGTTTGCCGTGTTCCGCTATGTCAACAAGGCCATCCATACGATATGGCAGACCGTTGCCTACCGCCGTTTCCTTCGCAAGAACAACCGTCAGGCCGTGCGGGACAACGAGATTAACCTTTCCCTGGGCAACAGCCTCATCAGCGTGTTTATCTGGTTTGTTTACGCCGACCTTGTTATTCTGACGCTGGATATTCCTACCGCCTCCCTGGGCCTCATCGCCGGTGGTCTCAGTGCCGGTATCGGTCTGGCCCTCAAGGACATCATCAATAACTTCATCTACGGTATCCAGCTCCTGAGCGGACGCCTTCGCGTGGGTGATTTCATTGAATGCGACGGTATCCGCGGCAAGGTAGTCTCCATCAACTACCAGACCACCCAGATTTCGTCCATCGGCGAGGTTATGATTTCCTTTACCAACACCACGCTCTTCAACAAGAACTTCAAGAACCTCACCCGTGGCAGCGCCTACGAGTATGTGAGCGTCCCGATCAGCGTGAGCTACGGTACGGATATCCAGAAGGTGCGTGAGCTCCTGCTGGAAGCCAGCCAGCAGCTGCTTACCAAAGATAAGTACGGACGCGACATCGTGGATCCCAAACGCGGGGTCAATGTGGGCCTCTCTGAGTTCGGGGACAGCGGTATCACCGTGTGCCTGAAGCAGTTTGTGCTGGTAGAGGAGCGCTGGGGCTATGCCAACCGCGCCAGAGAGCTAATCTACAAGACCTTCAACGAAAACGGCATCACCATCCCGTTCCCGCAGTGCGATGTGCATCTCATTCCGCCGGAGGAGAAGGATTAATAAAATACCTTGGGCTCACCGTCCGAGGTTTGGATGACGATGTTCGTATTATAATCATAGAGTCCTCCAACAACACCCAGGCCATTTTTGACATTGGTCCAGGTGAAATTGGCAGGCGTGAGCCCCATATTGGAAAGAAAGTCAAAATTGCTCTGGTAATTGGCTTTGGCAAAGCGGTAGGTTTCCTCCGAAAGCCGATAGAAACGGATGGAATAGGTGGGGGGAGTGGTTGTTTGCCCCTGGCCGATGCCTCCGCTCACGATGCCTCCGCCGGCAATGCCGGTATCGCCCGAAGGAAATCTGTCCCGGAAATCCGACAGGAGATTGCTGTCAAAGGAATTGAGGTAAAACGAATAGACCGCTCCGTCAAACTGTTTGCGGGAAAGAAGGGTAATGTAATTGGGCTCTGCGTTTGAAAAAAAGCCTATCAGGCCTTGGTTATAACTCACTTGCATGAAGTCTTCCAAATCAAAGCCGGCACTTTCTTCCACAGAAAGCAGCCTGCCGGGCGTAACGGGGTAGATGAATCTCGCGGGACTACCTTCATTGACGGAAAAGTAGTAAGACCCTACGATTGAAATCCCGAAAAAGTCCTCATTCTCAGGGGCTTCTGCCAGGGTAATGCTCACCTGCGTCACTTCCGTGGTGTCCATCACGATGTTCTTGGCTTCAACCAGGGTAATGTCCGGGGCCGAGAGCCATCGGGTGCTTCCCGAGACCTCCTTCATGTTCTCCGCGCGCAGCGTTACGGTAATCTCATCGCCTTCTTTGGGCGCCTCCTCGTCCAGGGGAAAAGCGATCAGGAATTGAGACTGATCCGGGTAGTGATACTGCGCCCCGGCGGGTTCTCCGTTAATACGCACTTCCGCCTCAATAGGGCCGATGGAAGCTTTGTCGGCACTGATGGGGGAAGCGGCGAAATACCTTATCATGAAACCCGGACTGTTGCCCAGCAGGGCCTGCATATAGATTTGGGGCTCTCCCTCCTGCTGAATCTCAAAGGGAATCTCACAGGAGGCTGCGCACAGGGCCGACAGGCATATTAGCAGGAAACGTTTCATCAGAACTTATAAGTGGCGGTGAGGGTGGGGATAATAGGGATGAGACCGTAGGCCATGCCGGAAAAACTGCCATCGGCATTGGTGCGCAGGAAAGCCAGCGAAGCGTTGAGGTGGTTGTAGGCGTTGTAGATGCTCAGGTTCACCCGGAGGCTGTGTCCGCTGCGGAAGGTGGTGCCGTAATCTATGCCCAGGTCCAGCCGGTGATAGTGGGGGAGCAGGGTGTTGTAAGGGGCGTCATAGAGGTAAATGCGCTGTCCGTCCTTCTCTATGTAATGGGAAGGAAAGGTAATGCGGTTGCCGCTGTGGAAATTCCAGTTGGCAAAAAGCTCCCAATGCTTGGCAAAATGCCAGGAGGCCACCAGGTTCAGTTTGTGCCGGTTGTCGTTCCGGTCCGGGTACCAGTCGGAGTAGATGGCCTCGAAATTCCGGCGGGTCCAGGAGAGGGTGTAGTAGGCGCTCAGGGAAAGCGGCCCGTTGTCATAGGTGGCTTCCACCTCCATGCCCCAGGACTGCCCCCGGCCCTCCGTAAAGGTCTTTTCCCACTCGGTCACGGGCGGGATGAAGGTGTTGCTGCCGTTGTACACCAGGATATGGTTCATGGTTTTGTACCAGCCTTCCAGGTTGAACTTGAAGTTCTTGAAAGGGGTGGTGTAAATGCCGCCGGCAATCTGGTCGGAGTTCATGGGCCTGGCGCTGGCGGTGGAGGGCATCCAGCAATTGGACGGCAGGTCCATGTACAGGGCTGCCACCAGGTGGGCAAACTGGCTCATGCGGGTGTAGGAGAGTTTGGCCGATACGTCCGGCGTGATGAGCCATTTGAAGGCCAGGCGGGGTTCCGGGGAATGCCAAACCTTGCCGGGAGTGGCGAACAGCGCATAGCGGAATCCGGCATTGAGGGTGAGGTTGTAACGGAGGAAAATCTCGTCCTCGGCATAGATGGCGGGCTCCAGTGAGCGGTACCCCTGTTCTTCCGAGTCTCCGGACTCCCGCTCCGTGATGCCGCCGGTGACGGTGGAAGAAGCGAAAGAGCGGCCGGAATGATACCAGTGGTACTGCGCGGAAACGCCGTAGCGGATGCGGTGGTAATTGTTGGGCGTCCATTCCCAGTTGGAATACAGGCCCACTTCCCGCACGTAGGACCGGTCGTTGTCGTCCATGGCCGTGATGCTTTCCTTGTCATCGGCCCAATTCCAGAAACCGAACTGATAACCTGTGTTGGAAGTGCTCTGGGAATAGTAGATGCTGCTTTTGGCTTTCAGTTTCTTGGAGAATTGGTACTGATGGTTAGCCGCTGCGGTAAGGCTGCCCCACTGAACGTCCATCTTCATGGTGGAATTGCCTTCGTGAAGGCGTCCCTGCTCATCTTTTTCGCGGTTGGTCTCGTCCAGTCCGGCGCGAAGGCGGTCGCTTCCGGTGTAGAAAGTAAGGTTCAGTACATTGCCAGGGGCAAAGCGGTGGGTAAGGCGGGCGTTAATGTCGCTCATGGCATAGGCGCCGCTGGCCGTCTGGTCCTCCCCGTTGCGGCGGTTGGCGTACCAAAGGGCGGGAATGAGCACCAGGTCCATCCAGGAGCGCCTGAGGCCCAGATTGAAGGAGGTTTTGTTTTTGACGATGGGCCCTTCAAACTGGAGCCTGCCATCGATGAGGCCCAGCGAAACCGTCCCGTGGAAATGCTCCATATCCCCTTCGCGGGTTTCCACATCCACTACCGAAGACATTCTGCCGCCGTAGCGGGCCGGGAAACCGCTCTTGTAAAAGTCCAGGTTGTCAATCACGTCCGTATTGAAGCTGGAGAACAGGCCCCCGAAGTGGCTGATGTTGTACAGCGGCACCCCGTCCAGCAGGAAGAGGTTGTCATTGCCGTCCCCACCGTGCACATACAGGCCGGACATGAGTTCGTTTCCGGCGGCTACACCGGGCAGCATCTGGAGCTTCTTGATCAGGTCCGGCGTCCCGAACACCGCCACCCCGGAATTCAGCTGCTTGCTGTCTATGTGCATGAGGCCCGTCTGCGTGGTGTTGCGGGTCTTCTCCCGCATGACGCTGATTCTGGAGGCCTCCAGGGTATCCCTGCGCTCCTGCGCCGCCATCGGCCCAAAGGACAATAGCAGTGCCAGCAGCGATATGAGCAGTCTTTTCATTGCGGGAGCAAAGATAGTGAAAAAGAAGCCCTTACGCAAAAACGGTACCAAAATAATCGGTACCGTTTTTATGGAAGTTGCTTGTTCTGAGGCGCTTAGTTGACGGGTTTGGGCGGGGCCAAGTGCGTCCAGATACGGTTTTCGGCATAGATGGCCAGGCTGGCAAGGGCGTAGTAGACAACCGTTTGCAAGGTCATGGCCCGGAGCTCGGGCGCAATGGCGCTCAGGGAGCCGGTATTGCAGAGGGTCATATAGGCCCGGCAGCCGAAACTGGTGGGGAACACATAGGAGATAACCTTCCAGAATGGGGAGAAGTTGGAGACGGGCCAGGTGAAACCGGTGAGGAACACCGCGATGGGGGAAACAAAGAGCAGCAGCACCAGCACGGTTTCCCGTTTCCAGATGGCGGATGACCAGGTAAAGCTGAAAAAGATGATATCGGCCACGAAGAAGGCCAGCAGGAGCAGCATATTCCAGAAGGACGCCTGCACCGGCATGTGGAAGAGCGCCGGCACCAGGATGGCGCCATACACTCCCAGGAGCATGAAGATGACAAAGTAAGCCGCTCCGCGTCCCAGCACTATGCGTCCCACGCCGTGTCCGCCGATGGAGCGGGCAAAGCTGCGGCCTTCTTCCCTGAGGGTGCCGGCCAGCGTGGTGGACCCGTAGAACATCACCTGTTGCAGAATCATAAACAGGCACATGTACACGAAGAACATGGTGAAGGAGATGTTGGGGTTGTAAAGACGGGTGTCGTCGTAACTGATGAATCCCTCCAGCTGCTGAGCGTCCTGAATGACTCGCACCTCGTCCAGCATCACCAGGTTGGTGCCGATGGTAAGGGCCTTGTAGTACAGGAAGGTGGACATATCGGCATAGGTGCTCACGGTGGCCTGCTGCCCATGCACGATGCGCGTGTCAAAGTCGCTGGGAATGAGCACAATACCATGCACCTTCTGCGCGGCCATGAGCTCCCGCGCCTCTTCCAGGGAGATGCAGTTGTAGGCCAGGGAGCATTCGCGCGTGGCGTCCAGTTTTTGCAGATAGCACCGGCTGTAGCTTCCCTGCGAGAGGTCCACCACGGCAACGGGCATCTCGTCCACGGAGCCGATGGAATAAATCCAGTTATATAGCGGCGGATACACCAGTCCGGCGAAGCAGAAGATAATCATCACGCCACTGTCGTGGAACACTTCCCTGAGTTCGCCGGTAAAGATTTTCCAGGTTTCGGAGAACCAATTTGCAATGTAGCTCATATTAATTCCTGGGATAATTCTGATAAATATAGGCGTTGGACAAACGCTTGTTGAGGATAAAAGGCAGCAGCTGGAAGGCTACAAGGGCCAGAAGGTAAGGCCACCAGCCTTCAAAACCGGTCCCGAAATACACCTCCCGCGTGTAAATCTGGTAGTAAAAGCGCAGCGGGAAGAGCAGGCTCAGGCCCTGGACCCCGTAGGGAAGGGCCGATATGGGCAGGGTAAAGCCGGCGAAGGAGAAGCCCAGCACGCTGTAAAGGGCCGATACGCACACGCTGAGGCGCAGGGTGGGCAGCACCGATACGATAAACACCGCAACGGCCTCGTAGGCGAGCACCATGGCAAGGGTGGCCAGGATGAGCCAGCCCACCGAACCCGCCATGGGGTAGTGCAGGGGCCCGAAAAGAAGCAGCTCCAGGCACACGCCGATGAGCGTGAACAGCAGCGTATACGGGGCCAGTTTCCCCACGATGGCCGTCCAGATGTCTCCTCCGGCAAATTCCATAAGGTGCCTGGAAGTGCCGTACTTGAGTTCGGACCCCACGGAGTAGGCCACCACCAGCGTTACGCACATGCCCAGGATGCCCATGAGAATCATGTTCACCAGATAGTAGGAATAGTTGGTGGGGCCGTTGCCGATATAGTGCGCATCCAGAACCACCGGCTGCAGGCGTCCCATGATTTCACTCTCGGGAATGCCTTTGGCACGCAGCACCTGGCGCTGCACCGCGCCGTTGGTAAGGTTCACCATATAAAGGATGTCCTTGTAGGCCAGGGCACCGCCGATGACCGGGTACATGAGGTTCACCTGTACCTGCATCTTGGGGCAGTGGAAGGCCTGGACCTCCTCGTCGAAGTGCTCCGGAACCACCACATACCCGCTGATGCGTCCGGTTTCCAGCTCCCGCTGTGCGGCCGATACGCTGCCCAGTTCCACCACCGTTCCCATCTGGGTGGCATCCAGCTGCTGGCGGAAGTTGCGGGAGGTGGACGAGTTGTCCAGGTCTACCACGCCGATGCGCAGCTTCTGGGGCATGCCTTCACGCATGAAAGTGGTGAAGAACAGCGTTGCGGCCAGCATTACGCCCACGGACCCCAGCAAATAGATGGGCCGGCTGTGCATAATGCGGATTTCCCGCCGGATAACCTTATAAAGATTCTGTAACATTATTTTTCTCTTGAAATCAGGATGGCACTCATGCCCGGGCGAAGACCCTCCACCGGGGCAACGGGACGGCAGCGCACTTCGAAGGTGCGGGTGTCGAATTCGCCGATTTCTTTGGTGGCACGCCAGGTGGCGTAGGATTCACGGACGGCAAGATAATAGACCACAGCCTCCACTTCCTTGTTGTCCAGGGCGGGGATGGTGAGGGTTACGTGGTTTCCGGAGGCGAGGCTGTGCAGGCGGTCTTCGCGGATGTTGAAGGTGAACCACATGTCCCCGAGGTCCTGGATGGTCATGATAGGGGAGCCCTGTCCCACCAGTTCTCCCACCTTGGGATAACGGGCGGCGATGATGCCATCGGCCGGGGAGGTGAGATGAATCTCGTCCTGGTAGGCGTTCACCAGCTCCACGGCGGCATTGGCGCGTTCCACAAGGGCCACGGCGGCGTCCTTGTCTTCCTGGCGGGCGCCCTTTACGGCCATGTCGTACTGGCTCTTGGCAGCGTTGGCGGTAGCTACAGCGGCCTTGTACTGGGCTTCCACTTCGTCAAACTTCTGGTCAGAGACCACCTTCTGGTCGTGGAGGGTTTTCATGCGCTCGTAGGATTTGCGCATCACCTCTTCTCCCACAAGGGCTTTCTGCCAAAGCTCGTAAGCACCGGTAATCTGCTCCTGCTGTGCACCGTTGTAAGCCTTGTTGCGCTGGGCCGTGGCAGCCGCCTTGGCCGCCTTGGCCTCGGCCATCTTGGAACGGATTTCGGGGGAGTCGATAATGACCAGGGTGTCGCCCTTTTTCACCCTCTGGCCTTCCTCGGCGCGGAATTCTTCAATACGTCCGGGCACTTTTCCGGAAACGCGGTATTCCGTGGCCTCGGCCTCTCCCTGGATCACTTTGTCTTTAGGACGGGAAACATAATAGCCGATGATGGCAATCACAAGCACCAGGCCCACAAGACCGGCCACACCCATAATGAGGTTGTAATTCTTTTTCATGATAGCTGTTTATTTAATTTTTCCTTCTACTTGATTGAGCTTGACAGCGGCCATCTGCAGCTCGATGCCGGCATCGATGCATTCGCTGTGAGCGCTGAGCCAGGCGGTCTGGGCGCCCAGGACGGTTTGGGTGGGCACCACGCCGGCCTCAAAACCCACCATAGCCTTCCGCAGGTTTTCCTCGGCGCTGGAGAGGTTGGACTCACTCATCAGGAGCTTTTCGCGGGCCTCGCCCATGAGCTTTCGCTGCTGGCTTACCTGCAGGTTAATCATTTCTTTGGCATCGTCCAGCTGCGTCTGGTACAGCTGGGCTTCGGCCTTGGCTTTGCGGTAGCGGTACAGCTGCTCCCCGCCATGGAAGATGGGCACTTTCACCATCACGCCTACGCTCAGGTTGCCGCCCTGCCAGGAGTGCTGCAGCCCGTTGTACAGGTTAGGATTGGTGAGGGTGTATGCGCCGATGGCAGCCACCGTGGGCATCATGTCGGCCCGTACTACTTTGGCCTTCTTGTCATAAATCCGGGACGCCAGGTCCAGGCTGCGGGTCTCGGGACGGTCGGCGTAAATGTCTTCCAGGGACTTGTCCACCGGGGCCATCGGCTCGGGAATCATGTCCAGTTGCTCGTCGGACAGGGTGATGTCCGTATCCAGGGGCAGGCCGATGCGTTTGCAAAGGAGCATCTTGGAAAGGCTGAGGCCGTTGGTGGCCTTGGTGAGCATCATGTCGGCCTCGTTGGCCTTGACCCGGATTTGGAGGGCATCCGATTCCGTGGCTACGCCGGCGGCAATGGCATGTTCCACATCCTGCTGCATCTCATGGAGGAGGGACGCGTAGCTCTCGGCCAGTTCCTTCTTGTTGGAAAGGGAGATAATCTGCCAGTAGGCCTGGTCTACATCCAGGATGACGTCGGCGTAGGCCATGTCGTATTTGGAGTCGGCCAGATCTTCGGCAAGGGATGCCATCTGATTGGAATAGAGGATTTTACCGCCTACGAAAAGGGGCTGCTGCACCATAATGGCCCCGGCCCAGATGTTGTGAAGGTCCGGATGCAGGGTTTTGTCAATGTCGGCGCCAATAGCGTTGATGGGTTCGGCCACATTGGGGACCAACCCGGCCAGGGAGGAGGGATCCACGCCCTGGAGCATGTTCAGGATAGTCTGCCACATGGGGCTGCCCATGTATTCGGCCGCCAGGGCGGGATTGGTCTGGATGGCGGTCATGAGCTGGGTCATCTTCTGGGTCATGGCGGCGCTCAGCTGCTCTGAGGCGCCGGTCATGGCACTGTTCAGCTGTCCCTGTACCAGCGTCCCGGCATTCTGCAGCAGGGCCGACTGGCTGTCGCTGATAAGGGCCACGTCGCGGTTATTATAGAGGTACGCGCCCGTAGCGCTGATGCTGGGGAAATAATTGGCCAGGGCTATTTTTCGGTCGTAGCCGGCCATTTCTTTTTGGAGCCGGGCCTCGTGGAGGTCTTTGCTCTGCTCCACCGCCATCTGGTGGCAGTCTTCCAGGGTAAGGGTACGGCCCTGGGGGCTTTGGGCCCAGGCGCTGCCGCAGAGGGTCAGCGTCAGAAGGAATGCAACACTGCGTTTCATATTTGTCATTTTTGTCATATTGTCAGTTTCTCAATACGGCTGCTAAGACTGCAAATTCATTGCCAAAATTTCCCTAAAAGTGAGCTAATATGTGCTGAAATTAGTCAAAAGGTAGAAATTTGCGAAATAATGAAAATATTTGGTAAAAAATGACTATTTTTGAAAAAACAACTGGATATGGAAGATAAGTCCTTGCAAACCATTGACATCCGGCGCATTCAGGCGCTCTCTCCCTTTGTGGATGAGTATGCTTTGGGCGCAGATTTCATTCTGGGCTCCGTGAGCGGCTCCCAGGTGGAAAAGCACCAGCCCATCATGGATATGTTGCGCTATCCTGTCCGTTTTGGCGGCTACATCATCTTCTTCATGCGCAAGGGCCATTGCAAGCTGGACCTGAACCTGAACACGTTTGATGTGCGGGAGAATACCCTGCTCATCGTAGTGCCGGGCAATATTGTAAAGCTTTCCTATTATAATGAAGAGCGCATTGCAGACGCGCAGCTCTTCTTTGCGCTCATTTCCAAAGACTTCATGAGCGGCATCCGCCTGGATTTCAACAAGGTGTACCAGGACAGTATCCGCATGTGGGACAATCCCTGCATTGTACTGCAGGAGGAAGACCTGTCCCTGGCCGATGATTTCTTCAACCTCTCCAGAAAGGTCCTGCTGAGCAAGCGGGAGAACAGACGGGAGATTATGGGCTCCCTGCTCACTTCCTTCGCTTATTTTGCCATGGGGGTCTGGACGCAGCGGATGGACAGGGAGCGCGAGCCCGACAGCCGTTCATCGGCCCGGGTAAACCAGCTTTTCGAGCGTTTCATCGCCCTGGTTACGGAGTACCATACCTCGGAGCGGGGCATGGCTTTTTATGCCGACAAACTGTGCCTGACGCCCAAATACCTTTCCAAACTGGTGAAGCAGGCCAGCGGCCGCAGCGCACCGGACTGGATTGACTCCTTTGTGATTCTTGAAGCCAAGAACATGCTCAAGTATTCAGACCGCACCATCAAGGAAATTGTGTATGCCCTGCATTTCCCCAACCAGTCGGTCTTCTACAAATTCTTCAAAGCCCATACGGGGCTTACGCCTTCGGAGTACCGGAAGGCCTAGCGCGTTAAAGCTGTGAGTCGCTCAGATTGAAGGTGTTCCCCTGGCGGATGTCGCCGGTGGTCATGCCCTTTTTGAGCCAGCGCATGCGCTGTGCGGCGGTGCCGTGGGTGAAAGATTCCTCTACGGCATAGCCCTGGGCCTTTTTCTGGAGGTAATCGTCACCGATGACGGAGGCGCAGTTGATGGCTTCCTGCAAGTCGCCGTCTTCCAGCGAGCCGAAGAGGGCGCCCTCATAGTGGGCCCAGACGCCGGCATAGAAGTCGGCCTGGAGTTCGATGCGTACGCTCACGCGGTTGGCATCGGCCTTGGACATGCGGGCCATCTGGCTGTGGGCCTGGTCCAGGGTGCCCAGCACATGCTGCACGTGGTGGCCTACTTCATGGGCAATCACATAGGCATAGGCAAAGTCCCCGTCGGCCCCCAGCTGCTGGCGCATGCTGGAGAAGAAACTCAGGTCTATGTACAGCTTCTCGTCGGCCGAGCAGTAGAAGGGGCCCATGGCTGCCTGGCCGGTGCCGCAGGCGGTGGAGGTGGTGCCGGTATAGAGCACCAGGGTAGGGGCCTTGTAACTGCCGATGCCGTTGTCGGCGAAGTACTTGGACCAGACGTCCTCCGTGAAGGCCAGGATCTGGCGGGAGAATTTGGCAAGGGCCTCGTTCTCCGGTGTGGGTTCGTAGTTGCTTACTGCGACCTGCTGCAGTCCGCCGCTCTGGACTACGGTTTGAAGGACATCTCCCAAACCGCCTCCTCTGAGGAGAACAACTAATGCAATAAGGGCAATGCCGCCAAGGCCCAGTCCGGCTTTTCCGCCGCCGCTAAGGCCGCGGCGGTCTTCTACGTTGCTGCTTTCGCGTCTTCCGTCAAGTTTCATAGTGCTTTAGTCTTCAATTTGGAAAAGGTTCAGGAAACCGGTCATCATAAAAACGTTGCGAATGTCGCTGTTAATGCCGCGCACAATCACTTTCCCGCCTTTCAGGGCAGCCGCTTTGCGAAGATTCAGGAAAATGCGCAGGCCGGAAGAGGCAATGTACGTCATTTCATGGCAGTCCAGCACAAGGGTCCCGCCGGCCTTGTCCATAAGGGGTTGCAGGGCGTCGCTCACCTCCTGGGAAGCGGCCGTGTCCAGGCGTCCAATCAGTTTGGCCTCACATCCGTGGGCTTCGTTGTTGATAATAACTTCCATAGCAATTATAGTTTTTTAATCATTCTCAGATAATTCTTGTCGTTCCGGCGTTCGTATTTCACCTTGTCCATGATTTGCTTGACAAGGAAGATGCCAAGGCCGCCGATGGGGCGCTCTTCCGCGCTCAGGGTAATGTCAGGGTCTTCTTTGGCGGTGGGGTCGAAGGGTTTTCCGCTGTCGGACAGGGTGAATTCCACCGAGTCCTGCCGGAGGATGGCTTCCAGGTCAAAACTGTTATCCGACCCCTCGGGATAGGCGTAGAGGGCCACATTGGTGGCAGCTTCCTCCAGCGCCAGGTTCAGGTTCAAGGCCAGGCTGGGGTCCAGCTGCTTTTCTTCGGCTATCCGGTCTACCAGCGTGGCAATCTTGGGAAGTTCCTGAATATCATTGCGGAGGCTCAGGTGGTGCAGCGAGGGGTGCTCCTGGTTCAGGTAATGGATGAACAGGAGGGTGAGGTCGTCGCTTTGGGGAGCGCCGCTTACGAAGTGGTGAACATCGGCCTGTATCTTTCTCAAATGCTCGATGGCCGCTTTCCGGGTGGAAAGGGAGGCCAGCATGCGCTCCTCGCCGAAGAGCTCCTTGTTCGGGTTCTCGGCTTCCGTGAGGCCGTCCGTGTACAGGAAGAGGGCATCGTCGTAATGAAGCCGGATTTCCTGCTCCGTGAATTCCATCCCCGGCAGGATGGCCAGCGGGAGGTTGGGACGCACGGGCAGCATGTGTTTGTCGTCGGAGAGCAGCACGGGCGCATTGTGACCGGCGTTGCAGTAACGCAGAAGGCCGGTTTTCAAGTCCAGGATACCGCAGAAGAAGGTAACGAACATGTTGTTCTCGTTGGTGGCGGCCATGGCTTCGTTCATGGCGGAGACAATCTCTTGCGGACTCAGGCTTTTGGCCGATTCGCTGCGGAACAGGCTGCGGGTTACGGCCATCAGCAGGGAGGCGGGGACGCCTTTTCCGCTTACGTCGCCGATGCAGAAATACAGTTTTTCGTCCTGGATGTAGTAGTCGTAAAGGTCGCCGCCCACTTCCTTGGCAGGGGTGATGTCGGCCGCCATGTCAATGTCGGAGCGGTCGGGGAAAGGCGGGAAAATGCGCGGAACCATGGACATCTGGATGCCGTTGGCTATCTTCAGTTCGTCTTCCATCCTCTGTTTGCCGGCTTCCACATCTTCCATCCTTATCTGGGCCCTGCCTGTAAAGTAGAGGATGACGATGAGCAGGGCGATGCCCAGGATTTGCAGGAGCGTGACAACCAGGCCCACGCGTTTGATACTTCCATAGACTTCTTTCTCGGAAATCACCAGGGACATGTTCCAGCCGGTGTCTTCCAGGGGCGTAGAATAGCGCAGTGCTTTTTCTACGGTGAGGGTTTCCGGCGGCATGGCAATAATCTGGCCCTCACCGCTTTCGATGGTGCTGAAGGACTCTTTGTAGGGGTGGATGGCTCCCACAATTTCTCCCAGCCAGGCCAGGGAAACATCTACGCCATAAATGCCCACGATCTGCCCTTCGATGTTTCTCAGGGGGACTGCGTAGGTGACCACCATGGTGCGCACCCCGTCTTTGTCAAAATAGGGTTCGCTCCAGTGGCCCTCTCCTGTTTTGATGGGCTCGTTGAACCAGTCGGTGGCTAAATAGTCATGGTCTTCCGAACTGAAATTCAGAACCTGGTAGCTGTTGCCGCCGCGCCGGGAAAGCACCTGCTCAAAACGGAGGCCTTTTTCCGGGTAATAATTGGGAATAAAGGCGGCAAAACCGTTCAGGATAACGGAGTCGTGGTCCATCATCCGGTGCATCACCTGGTGCAGGTCGCCGGGGTGATCCAGCTCATCCTCCAGCATCCAGGCGGTGTTCAAGGTAGCGTCCTCGATGCCCTGGGTAATCTTTTCAATCTCCAGTTGGGCGATCCTGAGCTCCGACTTGGCCCTTTTGTCGGTCTCGGTCCTCATGCCCCGTTTGGAGTATAGGTACTGAATCAGGGAGGTCACTTCCAGCAGCAGGGCGGCAAGGGCCAGAATCATGAAACCCTGGCGGGCAAACAGCTTTTTGGTATTCTGTGTCAGGGAGTCCATAGGTTAAATCAGGATAGAACGAAGGCAGGCGCGCATTTCGGGCATGGGCTTTTGGGTGTCGCGCTCTATAATCAGGGTCTTGAGCCCGGCGAAGGGCATGATTTCCGCTTCTATGTCTTCCAAGGGTCTGTCGGCCCCGAAATAGGCCGGGGCAAAATGGCGCCAAAACTCCGTGGAAAGGCTCTTGGGCATGTGGAAAGTTTCCCGGATGAAGGCCTCCTCGCTTACGCAGCAGCAGATGTACACCATCGCTACGTCAAAAAGGTGGTTGCCGTAGCAGAAATCTCCCAGGTCAATGAAATAGCGCTTGTCGCCCACAAAAATGGCATTGGAGAACTGGAGGTCGCCGTGGATGGCGGTGTCCTGGTCGGGGACGTCGGCAATAAATTTCCCCAGTTTGTCTTTTTCGGCCGCGGTGAAGAAGGGATTGGCTTCCAGCAGCTGATAGTAGCGGTCTTTCACATTCTGGAAAGCCGATGTGTCCACGCGGGTGGCGTGCAGCCGGTGGCATAACTGGGCGAATTCGGCGGCGTACAGGCCCACTTTTTCAGGCTCATCGGCCGTGGCGCGGGAATAGGACTTCTTGCCGGGGATGCGGTGGAAGCGGATGCCGTATCGGCCGTCTTCCGTTACCACATACTCGCCGGGTTCGGGCGTGGGAATGCCCAGGTCGTACACTTTCCGGGCCAGGAGCATTTCGTCAAGGGGCTGCTGGATTTTTCCGGGAAAGTAAAGTTTGAGCATGACGTTGGGATCGTCCTTGCTGTCATAGCTTTCGCCGTTGGCGCCGCCGCCAAACAGCACATAGTCGTTCAGGGAGATAGTAATGGCTTCCATTGTGTTATTGGTTCATAAAGGCTAAGTCTTTGGATTGCTCCACAAGGAGCCCGGCCATCAGTTCGTTGCTTTCCGACGCTCCGTTGAGGAGGTCGAACATCCGGCGGATGCCGGCTTTTCCGCCGCCGCTTTTGAGGATATAGGTGATGCACAAGTCCTGCGGGCCCAGGGAGGAGGCGATAATGTCCAGGTCCGTGAGCCCTATCTGGTAGCAGGCCAGTTGGTAGGCGCCCTCGGAGTAGCCCTTGACAAGGCGGGCAATGTCGCCCAGGGTCTTGCAGCCCAGGAAAGCGAAGATGTTCAAGTAGGGGAGCAGGGACACTTCCTGGATTTCGGCCTGGTTTACGGCGGCGATGCGCTTGTTAAGCCCGTCAAAGGGTCTGAGTTCCAGGTAGCTCTTGAAGGAATCGCGGTCCAGGGACACTTCATCCAGGTTGCCGGATTTCACCAGGGCCTGCACACGGCGCCGGTAGTCTGTGAGTTCCATGCGGATGCGGCTGAATTCATCGTCCACCAACTCCAGCATGCCGGCAATACGGCTCATGGCCCGTTTGTAGCGTTTGGGAATGTCCACGCCGCTCTTGTAGCCGGTGTCGTGGTTCATGTTGGCCCAGGCGTGCTGCAGCAGGGTGCGCATCTGTATTTCAAAACGTACGGGGAAGCGCTTGTCCTTGCAGATATAGTGGAGCGACAGGTACCCGAAGCTGTCAATTTCCAGCAGTTTCCGTTTATCCACGGAGTTCTCCCAGTCTATGTCGTAGAGCCGCTCTATGGCCGATGCCACTTTGTCAACGTCATCGCTGTAGAACGTGATAACCCTCAGGCCAACCAGGTCGGTGATATCCGCGATTCCCTTGTATTTGGAACCCTTCAGTTCCAGCTTTCCGGCAAGGGAGTCCCGGCCCTTGACACGGGACTCAAGGGAGGCTACGAGAAGGCCGGCCTCGGCCAGGACAGCCTTGATTTCGCGGAGGAGGGTTCCCTCCATCTCCTGCAGGGTGGGCAGGAGTTCATCGAAAGAGCCCAGAAGGGCTTGGCAATGAGGGTCTAAAGTGTGCATAGGCTTAATCGTCGGTTTCTCCCATTACAATAATCAGGTGGTCTCCATTGTGGACTTTCATGCTGCCATGGGGCACCAGAAACTTTCCGTCGCGTTTTACCATTACCACCCGGATCCCGTGGGGAAGGCTTAGCTCCCTGAGGGTAGAACCGTCCATGGAGTCGCCTTCGCTGATGAGGTGGTCCCGGAGCATTCCCATCTCTTCCGGCATCTCCAGGCCGAAACTCTGAACCTGAGGGTCTTCATCGTAGCTGAGTTTCAGGAGTCTGGCGGCAGGGGAGAGGCTCATGCCCTGGCAGATGAGGGAGAGCAGGGTAATGATGAAAACCAGATTGAAAACCTCGGCGGAGCCATCCAGGCCGGCTACCACAGGGCTCATGGCGAAGAGGATGGGGCCGGCGCCTTTCAGGCCTACCCAGGAAACCAGTACTTTGGCCCTGAAAGACAGGCGGCGGAAAGGCAGCAGGGTGATAAACACGCTGAGGGGGCGTGCCACCAGGATGAGGAAGAGGCCTGTCAGTAAGGCAGGCAGGGCAACACTTCCCATTTGGGAAGGCCTGGCCAGGAGCCCCAGCATGAGGAACATCAGCAGCTGGGCCAGCCACGACATGGCTTCGAAGAACTTGCCGACATCCCGTTTCTGCGCACCCAGAGGCACTTTATTGCCGATGAGGATGGCGGTGATATAGAGCGCCAGCAGGCCGTTGCCGCCCAGATTATCGGCCAGGCCATTGGCGAATACGCCGATGCTGAGGATGAAAATGGCGGTGAGGGAAGGAATGGAAAAACTCACTTTCCCGAGGAGCCATTTGCCGGCAAAGCCGATACCAAAGCCGACGGCAGCACCGATTACAATTTGCAGGAAGAACATCATGACTCCTGCAAGGACCACGGCTCCATAACTGTTACTGCCAGAGAGAGGCGTGACGTCTGCCTGGGAAAAAAGACTGACAAGAAGCAGGGTGAGGGTGAAGGCGACGGGGTCATTGCTGCCGGATTCAAGCTCCAGGAGGGGACCCAGGTGTTCCCTTAAATGGAGCCGCTTTCCATGAAGGATGGAGAAAACGGAGGTGGAATCTGTAGAGGAGATAATGGCGGCCAGCAGAAGGCATCCCAGTGCCGTGGAGAAAATGCCGCCCAGCATGGGCCGGATAAGCAGAATGAGAAAGGCGCCGGTGATGGTAATGGTCAGGAGAACGCCCACGGTGGAGAGCAGGAGACCCTGTTTCATGACGGGTCTGGTTTCTTTCAGGGACGTTTCCATGCCGGCGGCAAACAGGATGATGCTCATGGCAAAATGGCCTACGTGTTCCGCCACATGGTAGTTTTGGAACTGAAGTCCCACGCCGTCGGCCCCTACCAGCATGCCCACCAGAAGGATAATCAGGAGGGCCGGAGCGCCTAAGCGGGTGCCAATCTTGGATACCATCAGGGCAAAGATGAGCATGACGGACACAATCGTAAGGAGGTTGTCCGGAACTAAATCCACGGTAAATATGGATAAAGGCATCATTCGCTGCAATGAAAAATGAATTGTGTAAAGTTACAACTTTATTGTTTTTTTACCAAATTTTTGAAATTTGAGAAAAAGGGAACTCAAAAATGAAAAATAATTTTGCGGGGTAAAAAATTATTGCTACCTTTGCATTCCCAAGTTTGGTGGGTTCGTATAACGGTTAGTACTCGGGATTTTCATTCCCGCAATAGGAGTTCGATTCTCCTACCCACTACCAAATATAAAAAAGTAAAATAATGGCAAACACAAAATCCGCCGCACGTGCCGCCCGTC
>JAGBJY010000044.1 GCA_017934185.1 Bacteroidales bacterium
CCATGTCAGTGCTCGCTTATATAGTTGTTGTGGTAAGCACTAATTTAGGTGAAATTTCTGACAATATCAAGTCCTGGTAAGGATTTCTTTATCAGGACTTTTGGAATTTAGCAGACAAATTGTCTGCGGAATTTAGGAATACTTTCTTCATAATAGTAACTATTAAATTGTTGAATACACTCTCTGTTTTCAGCCGCAAATGTAGTGCGTATTTTTGAAAAAGCAAAGAATTTTTTAAATTTTTAATTACAATTTAACACTCGCCCGCAAAAAGCGTTATGATGTTGAGTATCACCTCGGAAGCCTTTTCCATGCTCTGGAGCGGCACGTATTCCATTTTTCCGTGGAAATTGAGGCCGCCGGCAAAGATATTGGGACAGGGGAGTCCCTTGAAGGAAAGGTTGGCCCCGTCGGTTCCCCCGCGGATGGGCTGGATCTTAGCTTTTACCCCGGCCATTTCCATGGCTTTAACCGCCTTATCTATAATGTGGTAGTGCGGCTGAACCTGCTCACGCATGTTATAGTACTGGTCCTTGATGACGGCGGTGGCTGTGCCGGCGCCATATTTCAGGTTGATAAAATCTGTAACCTGCTGCATGAGCTGCTTCTTGGCCTCGAACTTGGCACGGTCGTGGTCCCGGATGATGTAGGAAAAATCGGCCTCCTCTACGCTGCCTTTGAAGGCGGTGAGGTGGAAGAAACCTTCGTAGCCTTCGGTGTATTCCGGGCGCTGCTCAACGGGAAGGAGGGAACCCAGCTCCTGGCCGATGAGGATGGCGTTTTTCATCTTGCCCTTGGCATTTCCGGGGTGGACGTTGCGGCCCTGGATGTGGATTTTGGCGCTGGCCGCGTTGAAGTTCTCAAACTCCAGTTCGCCAATTTCGCCGCCGTCCATGGTGTAGGCGTAATCGGCCCCGAAGCGGGCGACATCGAATTTTACCACGCCGCGGCCAATTTCTTCGTCGGGGGTGAAGCCTATCTTCACCGGGCCGTGCTTGAACTCCGGGTGCTCCACCAGGTACTGGACGGCGTACATGATTTCGGCTACGCCGGCCTTGTCATCGGCCCCCAGGAGGGTGGTGCCGTCGGTGGTGATGAGGGTCTGGCCCACGTAATGCAGCATTTCGGGGAATTCTTCGGGCTTCAGCTGCAGCCCGGGAACGCCTTTGAGGTCAATAGGGCCGCCGTCGTAGTTCTCGATGATTTGCGGCTTCACGTCCTTGCCGGAGGCGTCCGGGGCGGTGTCCACATGGGCGATGAAGCCCACGGCAGGAACCTCTTTGTCCAGGTTGGACGGGAGGCTGGCCATGACGTACCCGTATTCATCCAGGGTTACCTCTACGCCCAGGGCCTCCAGCTCGGCCTTGAGCATTTTCAGAAGGTCCCACTCTTTGGCGGCCGAGGGCTGGCTTTCGCTTTCTTCGTTGCTCTGTGTGTCTACGCTCACGTAGCGCAGGAATTTATCTACTACTTTTTCCATCTTTCATTGAAGCTATAATCATGTAAACAATAAGGCCGATGAACGGGACTATGGCCACGGCCTCGCCGTAGGATGCGGCCCAGTCACTGAGGTACAGGTCTACGTTCGCGAACTTGAGGATGGCGCTCACCACCCCCATGAGGGCACCGCCGGCAATGAAGCCGGAAGCGATGAGCGTGCCTTTTTCCTGCCGTTTGGCGTTGAGGGAGGCGTCCTTGCTGCGGGTGCTCACGTACCAGGAAATGGCACCGCCCACCAGCAGGGGGAGGTTAAGGTCGATGGGGATGAACATACCCAGGGCAAAGGGCAGGGCGGGCACTTTGCAGAAGTTCAGCACCAGGGCAATGGCCGCACCAATTCCATAGAGCAGCCAGGGTGCGCCGCCGCCGGAGAACAGGGGCTGAATCACGGCCGCCATGGCATTGGCCTGGGGCGCTACCAGGGCGTTTTCGCCGGTGAAGCCGTAAGTCTTGTTCAGCACCAGCATGACCCCGCAGACGGTGAGGGCGCTCACCGCAATGCCCAGGAATTTCCAGCCTTCCTGCACCTTGGGCGTAGAGCCAATCCAGTAGCCAATCTTGAGATCTGTGATGAAGGAGCCGGCAACGGAAAGGGCCGTGCAAACCACACCGCCGATGATGAGTGCCGCCGCCATGCCGGTGTTCCCTTTAAGTCCCACGGCCACAAGGATGAGCGAGGCGATGATGAGGGTCATCAGGGTCATGCCGCTTACGGGGTTGGAGCCTACGATGGCAATGGCGTTGGCTGCCACGGTAGTGAAAAGGAAGCTGATGACAGCCACAATCACTAGCCCGATGAGGGCCTGCCAGACGTTGTTTACTACCCCGCCGAAGGCAAAGAAGGCGAAGATGCAAAGAAGGGCAATCACCACCCCGAAGACAACGGTCTTCATGGGCAGGTCCTCGTCTGTGCGGGGCACTTTTTCGTCCAGGGTGCCGGGTTTACGCTTGAACTCTTTCACGGCCAGCCCGGCGGCACTTTTAATGACGCCGAAGCTCTTTACAATGCCGATGATGCCGGCCGTGGCAATACCGCCGATGCCGATGTGTCGGGCATAGGTGCGGAAAATCTCCTCCGGCGCCATCGCGCTCACATCGGCCCCGCCAATGAGGTTCATCAGGGGAATAATCACCAGCCACACCAGGAGGGAGCCGCAGCAGATGATGAAGGAATATTTGAGGCCGATGATGTAGCCAAGACCCAGCACAGCGGCACCGGTGTTCATTTTCAGCACCACCTTGGCTTTGTCGGCCACAGCGGCGCCCCAGCCCATGACGGTGGTGGAGATGGTCTCGGCCCAGGTGCCGAAGGTGGCTACGGCAAAGTCGTACAGGCCGCCGATGAGGCCCGCCCAGACCAGGGTTTTGGCGCTGGAGCCGCCGCTTTCACCGCTCACCAGCACCTGCGTGGTGGCCGTGGCTTCCGGGAAGGGGTACTTTCCGTGCATTTCCTTCACAAAGTATTTGCGGAAGGGGATGAGGAAAAGGATGCCCAGGACACCGCCCAGCAGGGAACTCAGCACCATTTGCCAGAGGTGCACCTCTACGCCCAGGATGTAGATGGCGGGCAGGGTGAAGATGGCGCCGGCCACCACAGCGCCGCTGCAGCCGCCGATGCTCTGGATAATCACGTTCTGGCTCAGGCCCTGCTTGAGGCCCAGGGCGCCCGTAAGGCCCACCGCCATGATGGCAATGGGGATGGCCGCCTCGAACACCTGGCCCACCTTGAGGCCCAGATAGGCGGCGGCCGCGCTGAAAATAATCACCATCACCAGGCCGATGGTTACCGAATACGGGGTGGCTTCGGCGTATTTCTGTTTGGGGTCCAGGATGGGCTGATACACCTCTCCCGGCTTGAGCTCCCGGCTTGCGTTTTCCGGCAGCATAATCTGTTTCTTTTC
Source organism: Bacteroidales bacterium (assembly GCA_017934185.1). Classification (GTDB taxonomy): domain Bacteria; phylum Bacteroidota; class Bacteroidia; order Bacteroidales; family UBA932; genus Cryptobacteroides. Next base: position 3,402 of record JAGBJY010000044.1, read on the forward strand.
TTCCATAACTACAAATATAGTTATTTTTTGATACCCAGAGCGCACCAGCGGACAAAGGGGATGCGCCTGAGCAGTTCATACAGCAGCGGGGAGAGGGTGAATACGGCCAGCGTGAGGAGGAGGTACATGGCAGCGGGCGGCAGCTGCGTGTACACTTTCATCATGTAGCCAAGGCTTGCGATGACCAGATAATGAACGATATAGATGCCGTAGCTGCTACGCGTCATGTAGCCGGCCACCTTTCCCGTTCGGTTGAACTTGGCTTGGAACCAGCCCATCATGGCAAGGCACATGAGGTAGCCGTAAATGCAGTTGAGCGGGCTGCCAAGGTACTGCGGCGAAGTGTTGTCCTGCCCGAAAGTGGTGCCGATGAGAACCCCGCCGCTGATTAGGGCGCAGGCCATGAGCGGAGCCCAGGCATCGGCCAGCTTCTTTTGCACCTCGTCGTGGGAGAATACAAAGTAGCCAAGGAGGAAGGGAATCAGGTAGAACAGCGGTTTGTAGAGGTTGTACAGGCCGTCGGCCGATTCCGGTCTGGGGTCCCTGATGAGCGTTTGCTCTCCGGCCCAGAACAGTACGCCTAATAGGATGAGCCAGACGATGTTAAGCTGGCTGCAGGCCGTCCAGAGTTTGTCTTTTTTGTCCAGCGCCCGGACGGCAAGCAGCACCAGGCAAAGCACCCACAGCAGCTGGATAAACCACAGCGGGCCGATGCCGCTGAGGGACCACGCAAAGTATTTCACTACGTCCGGAACGCCCTCCGGCAGCATGGTAGTGCCGCTCACATAGGAAGATACGGCCGTGTTGAAATACCCCGTCATCCACTGGAAAACAAACAGGCCGATGGTTCCCGGCACCAGCAGTTTCCGCGTGCGGGCCTTCAGCCACTCCCCGGCCGAATGCTTTTCCAGCGCATAGCGGGCGCTGATGCCGGAGAGAAGGAACAGCAGCGGCATGAACCAGGGATAGAGGAAGTACATCACCACGTCCTGGTACTGTGGCCCGTCTCCGACGCCGCCGATGCCCCCGAACACGCCCTTATTATTGTAGAAGTAGAAAACGTGGTACAGCAGTACCAGCAGCACGGTTACCCAGCGCAGATTGTCCATCCAATGCTTTCTCATCCCTGCAGGCCCTCCATCACCTGGTCTATGGCCGTTTGGAAGATTTCCGTCTTGAGGAGCGCCATGCCTTTCTGGTCTCCCAGAAGCAGCAGGGCGTCACCGGGCTGGATGTTGTACACTTTGCGGGCATCTTTGGGAATCACAATCTGGCCCTTGTCGCCCACCTTCACCACACCGAAGATGTATTTGCCGTCTTTTTCTTGCATTTATGAGAAAAGTTAGAATTTTCCCACAAATATAACCTTTTTCTTGATAATGCAAACTTTTATATCACCGGCCGCCGATACAACTATACGCTACCTATTGGCGTTTTTCTGCATCGGCGGCAGGGAAATCGGCCCAAAACGGCAAAAACGCTGCCGCCGATCCCCAAAAGCGCCATTCTGTGCGTTGTGGCTGTATCGGCGGCCGATCCGGCAACTACGGTGCAGGCAAAGTGTGCACTACTTTTGGCCCAGCGCTACAAAGACGGCTTCCTGGCCCCCGCCTGTATGCAGAACGGAAGAAAGATTGTGGTCGATGTGGACCGCGCAATGGAATTGTTTTAACAACTACCAGAATGGAAACAACTGATACCATCAATCCTGTTGAGGCTATCAAAGCGGAAGTAGAGAAGGCCATGCGGGCACCCGACAAGCTCGGCCTTCTCTCCGTCCGCAGCGCAAATGCCTGGATAGAAGAATCCCAGAATACGCCTATGCCGAAGAAATACTGCCACGGCCTCATTGTGGAGGGCGAGAACATTGTCCTCTTCGCCCGCTCCAATGCCGCATTAAAAAGGCCGGCAAACTCGGCATCACCGCCGAATCCTTCAAGACCTCAAACTATGTCGGCTGTATCGCCTGTGTCGCCCCCGATACAGCCGACACATCGAACTGTTTGACATCAGCAACACTACGCCGATAGCCGTTCCCAAAGACTTCTGGGCCATGTCCTACCGGCACTGGAAGTTCACAACGCCGGAGTTCAGGGACGACCATAAACAATAAAAAAGCCCCGCTTGAGCTACATAAACCGCCTTGGTGGAACCAGGGCCTTCGCTCCCGAGTAGGACTTTTTCTGATGCAAATATGGGAACTTTTTCCGGATTCTGCAAATAATAGGAGAATAATCGTACAATTCTTCGTAAAGGGAAGATAAATCAAGAAGCCATCCGAAAAACGCACCGAGCAAAGATCAGTGCCATACGCCAGATGGGGCGTGAAATGGCTTCATACTAAAACAGGAGGCCAATTGTCAATTCAGTCTCACCATGGTCGTTACCACCATTCCGGCGTTGTTCTCGTGGCCGACAGTGGTTTTTACAATGCCCTTGTCGGCCCCTGTTACTGAGGTATAGAAGTTCAATTCGGTACCGTCTGAAAGGGAGGCCATATACTGAAGAGTCATCGAAGCGGCTTCGAAACGGACAAGCCTCAGACTTCCCGGAACGATATTCCTCTGATACTGCGCGGCGCTGCTCCAATCCAGCGTAACATATTCTGCGGCATCCTTCGACAAGTCACATTCCCAGTAACCATTGGTACCGTCGGCCGCATAGCCAACGCCGTCCACATACTCGGCCTCCTGCCCCGGATAATGCTCCGGAAGGGTGCGGGAGCTTACTTTCGCTGCCTTGGGGTCGAAGGTGATGATGGTGTTGCCGTCCCAACAGCTGAGGGTTTCGGTACCGGAGACATACGCACCGCTGACGCCTCCACCTGCTTTTAAGAATCCGAATCCATCATAAGAACAGATGGGGTTCCCTTTCTTGACAGAGCCTGAGGAAGTGTCCAGATGATAGACATCCGTATGGGGCACGCTGTTGTCGTATTGATCTTTCTTATAGCAGCTTACCGCCACATAGAGTTTTCCCGCCACGGATATCAGGGTTTCAACCGTTCCGTCCTCGGTAATGGCGGGATCCGGGAGGAGCTGCGGCTTGAAGCCGGGGGCTGCCAGTATTCCGTTGGAAAAACCGCCTGAACTGTAACTCAGGGAGGCTCCAAGCCACTCTTCGGCAGGGAGGATGTAATTGCATTGGATATTGTCGCCCAGCAGATTCACGGCGTCCAGGGTGCTCCCGTTATCCTGCAGGCGGAAAAGCGTAGAACCGCCTCCGTCGTTAGGATCCCAGCCCCATTTCTTGACAAACAGGTCCTTTCCCAATTGGTGGAACCAGCCGTTCAGGAACTTAGGCTGTTTGAAACCGTCGTCCATTCCGTCGGGAGCACCGGCCTCGACAGTCCATTCAAACAAGGCGCCGTCGCTCTTGCGGATGAGGTAATGGGCACCGTGCCGGTCGCGGTGGGCGTTGTTGAAATCGTTAAGAATGGTGCTGAGGGCGTTCCTCCCCGGACCGTGCGGCAGCGAGCAATTCTCCCAGCCTTCCGCAACGTCGTAATAGCAGTTGGCAAGCCACAGCCATCCCTCTCCCACTGGAAAAACGAACCCGGGGGAGATGATAAGGTTGGCCTTGATGGTTTCCGCCACCTCACTATTGGCCCCTTCCACATCCACATTGTAGGTCACTTGTACCATCGACCCGTCGGCCGAAACGGTATATAACGCATTGGGCCCTACGGAAACATCGCCCTCCGCTTTTGTTGCTGCACCGCCTTTGGCGAGAGCCAGCATTTTCGCCCCGGAGATATTGGCTTTGCGGAAAGTGACTTTAGCATTTGATCCGCCGTCGTCATCTTTGTTGCATGATAACAGGATAAGGGCCGATAAGGCCAGCATGGTAAAAAGAATCTTTTTCATAAGCAATGTTTTCTGCAAAGATACCCCATGTCGCACTTTTTCCTGTGGCGGATTCCACCACAAGGGATTGATTTGCAAGGATATTTCCGAAGGAATTGATACCTTTGCAGGAGTGATGCGCCGCGCTGTTGTAATACTTTTCTTCCTGCTTTCCTCGGGTTTGGCCGCTCAGACTCCGCGTTTTGTGAACTACAGTGCGGCCGACGGCCTGCCGTCCAATACGGTGTATGCCATCTCACAGGATGCCGACGGGAGCCTATGGGTTGGGACTCGCGGGGGCTTGAGCCGGTTTGACGGGGTGCGGTTCCAGACTGTCATGTCCGGAAAAAGGGTGACTTCGCTTGCCTTGGACCGGGAGAACAGGCTTTGGGTGGGGACTACTGAGGGGCTGGAGATTCTTCGCTTCGCTCAGAATGACAGCAAGGTCGCTCAGAATGGCAGAAGTGATACCCGGAATGACGGCCCCCTTTCCGTTATTGCCGACTCTGACAGGCAATCTCCGCTTAGCGGCAGGTATGTGCGGGCGCTGTGCACGGACAGCCAGGGCGCATTGTGGGCTGCTACCAAGGACAGCCTTCTGGTGCGCATGCATATCGAGGATGATGTTGTTGTTCGGGATACGACCTTTCGTTATTTGATTGGAGATTTTGAAGGTGATTATCCCGTTCAGCAGTTGTTCCCGGACACGGAAGGGCGCATTTGGCTTGGCGGACGGATGTGCCCTCTGCAGCGGGTGGATGATACTGCTCAGCCATCCGCACCTGCACTCCTTGGAGTCTGGTGGAACACTGGGAGTTATGCACTTAATAACGGGCAGCTCTGGGCGTACGACGATTATATTTCCAGTCTTCTTCGCTTTGCCCCCGCCAGGCAGGACTTTGACAATCTGGGCCGATTGCCCGTCGCCCATGCTGCTCTTCTATCCGACAGCAAAGGACAACTTTGGGCGGCCGGTTGTTACGGCCTTTGCCTGGTTAACACGGAAAGTTCGTTAGAATCAATAGTTTATAAGCACGAGGCCGATAACCCTTCTTCCCTTGCCTCCACCGAGCTGTATTGCATCTTTGAAGACCGTCAGGGCAATCTTTGGATCGGAGGAAACAACGGCCTTTCGGTGCTGAGCCCGGCCTTGCAGCAGGTTCAGACACCGGACCTTCCTTCCAAACAGATAACCGCCCTTATGCAGGCCTCCGACGGCCGCCTTTGGGTCGGTACGGCCGATGACGGCGCTTACGCACTTTGTCATTCTGAGCCTCCGGCGAAGAATCTCCACATCGACTACCGCCCCGCAGGCCGCCCCAACGAGGGGCACGTATCCTGCCTTTACGAAGACCGTAGCGGGGCGGTTTATATAGGCCTTTATGCCGGCTGCGGGTTTAATATATGGGAGAACGGACGCGTAAGGAGGGGTTTTATCAGCGGCCCTATCCCAAAGCAGCAGCATGTGGTGGCTGACGGCGACCGCATCACTTCCAACTGGATTACGGATTTTCTTGAGGGCGGCGACGGACGGTTCTATGTGGTGAGCTGGGAAGGCGTGGGACTGAATGAATGGGACCGGAAAACGGGAAAGACGCTGCCGCCGGAGTGGCTGAGTCCGTTTAAGTATCCATCGTCGGAGAAAGACTCCACTATATACTTGAGTTCCCGTTTGGGAAGCAGGCTTATTGAGGACGCTCAGGGTAACCTTGTGTATGGTACCACCGAAGCCGGACTTAACATTATAGACAAAGACACACGCCTGGTAACTAAATATTACAAGGGTAATTCCGATATCCCCGACGACTATGTCACAGACCTTTGTCTTGCCCCGAACGGCACGCTTTGGGCCGCCACCCGCACTGGTTTGTGGAGTCCCTCAGGAGGCAGTTACCTTCAGGGCAAACTGGTTCAGTCGGTCATCTCCGACGCCAAGGGCCGCCTCTGGGCCGGAACGGAGGAAGGTCTGTACTTTGTGGATACGGACGGAAGCGTAGGGGTGGCGCGGAAGGCCCTTGGCTTTCCATCGGACATCTATAACGAACGCGCTGCGTGCAAATTGAATGACGGCCGCCTGGCCTTTGGCGGCCCGGAAGGTGCGGCAGTTTTCCATCCTGACAGCCTATTGGCCCTGAATGCCTCCGATAACCTTCTTCTGGCCCCACTGGTACAGTATCGGCACCGCCTGAACGAAGGAGAATGGATATCCGGACGCTTTGCCGGACTTCCGGACAATATCCGTCCCGGCCGTTATTCCCTTGAAGAGCAGAACTCCGACATTTTCGGCCGATGGGACAGAGGAGAAATCACCGTGCGTTCCATTCGTGTTCCCCTTCCCCTGTGGCTTCGCTGGCCATTCCTGCTACTCTACGTACTGGCGCTATCTGCCGCCATATGGACGTTTATCCGCCTTCGGGAACGCAGATTGTTGGTGAAGGAACTGGATATGAGAAATCAGCTATTCTCCATAATCTCCCACGATTTACGCAATCCTGTTTCCGGAAACAGACTCCTTACCCACCAGTTAATGGATCAAGTGGACAAGCTCTCCACTGAGCAATTGAAGGAGGGCCTGGAAGCGCTGGCCGCATCGGCCGATAATACAACGACATTGTTGGAAAATTTGCTTCTTTGGTCCCTGAACCAGAAAGGGATGCTGGAGCCCGTGATGAGGGATGAAAACCTTCTTTCGCTGGCCCGGGAGGCCGTGGAAAACGTCGGAGGGCTGGGAATTGTCACCCTGGACGTCCCTAAAAACCAGACTGTCCGCACCGACCGTAATATGCTCCTGACCTGCCTCAGAAACCTGCTGGATAATGCAGTAAAGGTCTCACCCGACTCCGTTATCCTGAAGAGCGAATCCAAGAAGATAATCATCCTTGACCAAGGTCCTGGATTGCTGAGCGGCGATGTCCAGTGGAGCCACGGTCTCGGCCTTGTCATTACCCGCGAGCTGCTTGAGAAGATGGGGGCCGGGATGGAGATGAAGAATCGGCCCGAAGGAGGACTTGAAATAACGATAACCCTATGATAAACGTACTGCTCATTGAAGATTCCGCCGTCTTTGTGATGGGGCTGAAACTGGCCCTGGCCGAGTCTCCCGAAATAGCCTCCGTGGAGTCCGTGGCTACGCCCGGAGCGGCCGTAGCCTTTCTCAATGCCCATCCGGAAACAGATGTCGCCGTCGTGGACATTACCTTGGAATCCGAGACCGACGGCCTCACGCTGCTCGGGATTATCCGCGAAGCCTTTCCTGCCGTCCATACGCTGGTGTTGTCCCACTACAAGAGGCCCGCTTACATCCTGAAAGCAATCACTTCCGGAGCCAGCGCCTATCTTGCCAAGGACTCCGCACCCGAATCTATCGTAAAAGCCATCGTCGATGTGGCCGCAGGGAAGTGCCTCTTCTTCGGTGAAACCATTGATGCCGCCCGAATCACACGCCTTTTTGGTGGCGAGGAAAACCTTGAGGCGCGTAAGCCCCAGGGCTTACGCCCCGCGAACTGGAGGTTCTTCAGCTTACTACCTCCGGTTACAGCAATGCCCAGATTGCTTCGGCCCTGGAAATCTCCCTCAACACCGTAGACAGCTACAAAGAAAGGATTAAAGGCAAATTCGGCCTGGACAGCATTGTGGAATGCGTTGCCTGCGCTGTAGCCGACGGGATAGTGAGTGTATAACTATATAAGAAAACCGCCGCTGTGCAAAGCGCCGGACGATATATAGAGTGTTTTGAATTGTCTTGGGTAGCGGGAGTGGGTCACGATCCCACGACCTCCGGATTATGAATCCGACGCTCTAACCAGCTGAGCTACCCCGCCGTACCGTAAACGGCTGATTTTTGTTGAGATAGAAGGACTCGAACCCTCACTGACAGAGCCAGAATCTGTAGTGCTACCATTACACCATATCTCAATGACTCCCCAAACGGGACTGCAAATGTACGACTTTTTTTGGAATGAGCAACAAAAAAAGTGAAAAAATTAATCCAGCGACTGTTTGGTGCTCACAGCCATGTACAGCATGCGGGCGTATTCTTCGGGGGAGAGGGAGGCGAAGAGGTAATTCACGGGGTCTTGCACCACGCCGCCCTTGAGCACTTCAAAATGCAAGTGCGGGGCCGTTACCATGGCCGATATGCCCACCGTGCCAATCTTCTGGTTCCGCTTCACCCTTCGTCCTGGGGGGACCGTGGTCTCGTCCAGCAGGCAGTAGCGGGTTTGGTAACCGTTGCCGTGGTCGATGACCACAATGTTGCCGAGGCCTCTGCGGGAGCGGATTACTTTGCTCACGGTGCCATCGGCCGCGGCGTACACGGGGGCGTCCAGCGGGGCGATGAGGTCCAGCCCGTCGTGCTGTACCGCCACTTTGTACAGCGGATTGTGTTTGGGGCCCACGGAGGCGCCGGTTTGGGCGTAGGAGAGGTCGTGCAGCGGCAGGGTGAGCGGCGGAATGCTGTCGCGCCGGGCCTGAAGCGCCTCAAAGATCTGCGCAAAATTCTCGTCCACATTTCCCGCCATGAGCATGAGGCTCTCGGAGGCCGATGCCGTGGCCGACAGGTAAAAGCTTTCCGACAGGGAATCGCTGCCGGAAATAAGGTCGGCCGCCGTGATGGCATCCAGGGAAGGAGCCTCGGTTTCAAACAGGCCGATGTAAAGGGCATCGTCTTTTTCCAGCAGCCCCTGCAGGACGTCCCCGATGAGGGCCTCTTTCTCCTGCATGCTGCGGTAACGCTCTCTGTACAAGCTGTTTTCGTGCTGCAGTTGCCGCTCTTCGGCCGTGGAGAACACCAGCGCAAAGAGGATGTAGAACACGACGGACAGCGAAACCGTTGCCACCAGATAGCGCACAATCGTGTACAATATGCGTTTGAACTGCTCCATTATTTGGCCGGTTTGCGGACCATCTCAAAGTAGTCTTGGGGAGAGATGTCCAGATCCATGTACAGGGCCGGATTCACGTAATCTTTGCGGTACATCACCTCATAGTGGAGGTGCGGTCCGGTGATACGGCCGCTGCGGCCGCTAAGGCCCAGGCAGTCTCCGCGCGAAACACTCTGCCCTTCCTCTACGTCGGTGCGGGACATGTGGGCGTAACGGGTCCTGTAACCGAAGCCGTGCTCTACCTCTACGTGGTTGCCGTATCCGCCTTTGTCGTGGGCCACTTTGGCCACTACACCGTCTCCGGTGGCATAAATGGGATTGCCGGGCGGGCAGGCGAAGTCCATGCCCGTATGCCTTTTGCCGATGCCCAGAATGGGGTCTGACCGGTAGCCGAAGGGGCTGGTAAGCGTGTAAGTTTTGCGGTCGGTGTTCATGGGCGGGATGGCCGGAATATGCGCCAGGCGGTCACCGGCGCTTTGCTGCACCAGGGAAAGGTCGTCAAAGGACTTGGACTGGAGGTAAGTGCGCTTTTCAAGCACATCCAGGCGGCGCACGATAGTGGCCAGCGAAGTGCCTTCCAGGGAGGCGTATCGGCTTTCTCCGCCCAGGCCCGACTGCCGCACGCCCTGCGGGATTTCGTCCAGGCCGTAGACCGAACGGTAGATGCGGTTGTCCCGCACTTCCAGCAGGGACAGGAGCTCATCATAGCGGTCCAGCTGCTGGGACATTTGGTCGATGCGGGTGCGCCAGGCGGCGTTCTGGTACTTGAGGATGTCCGTTTTGGGAAGGTCCAGGCCCAGCACCGCCACGTAGAACCACATGTAAAACAGGAAAAGCGCCAGCCCGGAAATGAACACCAGCAGCAGTTTCCACCATCCGTGGCGGGGCTCCTGGCGAATCTCCGTGACCAGCTGCTGCGGGTCCTGTATGTATTTCTCCAATTTCGGCACGATTTGCAAAGATAGCAAAATTCGTGCGAGATTCCCGGTCGGGGCCGGGAATGACGATATATCGGCAAAAATGCGTATATTTGCAGGCTATAATAGAATATTATAAACAAGCGATATGACTTCTAAGGAAATCCGCCAGAAATACCTGGACTTCTTTGCCTCCAAAGGCCACACCGTGGTGCCTTCGGCCCCCATGGTTATCAAGAACGACCCTACGCTCATGTTCACCAATGCGGGCATGAACCAGTTCAAAGATATTTTCCTGGGCAACAGTGCCCCCAAATTCCCCCGCGCAACGGACAGCCAGAAGTGCCTGCGCGTAAGCGGCAAGCACAACGACCTGGAAGCGGTGGGCCACGACGGCCGTCACCACACCATGTTCGAGATGCTGGGCAACTGGAGCTTCGGCGACTATTTCAAGGCCGAGGCCATTGACTGGGCCTGGGAACTGCTCACCGAGGTGTACAAGATAGACAAGGCCAAGCTGTACGCCACCGTTTTTGAGGGCTCCAAGGAAGACGGAACTTCTTTGGACGAAGAAGCCCTGGCCGCCTGGAAAAAGCACCTGCCGGAAGACCACATCCTCCTGGGCAACAAGCACGACAACTTCTGGGAAATGGGCGACACCGGCCCCTGCGGCCCCTCCAGCGAGATTCACATAGACCTGCGCAGCGACGAGGAAATTGCCAAACTTCCCGGACGGGAGCTGGTGAACACCGACAACGACGACGTCATTGAAATCTGGAACCTGGTGTTCATGCAGTTTAACCGCAAGGCCGACGGGCACCTGGAGCCGCTGCCGGCCAAGAACATTGACACCGGCATGGGCTTCGAACGCCTGTGCATGATTCTCCAGAACAAGAAGAGCAACTACGAGACGGATGTCTTCAGCGGCCTTATCGGCCAGGTAGAGGCTTTCTCCGGGCACAAATACGCAGAGGGTGGCAACGTCCAGGTGGCCATGCGCGTAATTGCCGACCACATCCGCGCCATCGCCTTCTCCATTGCCGACGGCCAGCTCCCTTCCAACGTGAAGGCCGGCTACGTGATTCGCCGCATCCTTCGGCGCGCCGTGCGCTACGGCTACACCTTCCTGGGCTTTGGCGAGCCCTTCCTCTGCCGCCTGATCCCGCAGCTGGTGGCCGATATGGGCGAGGCCTATCCCGAGCTCAAGGCCCAGCAGCCCCTCATTGAAAACGTCATCCGCGAGGAAGAAAACGCCTTCCTGCGCACGCTGGACCGTGGTATCCGCATGCTGGAAGACAATATGGCCCGCAATGCCGCCACCAAGGTGGTATCCGGCACCGATGCCTTCGTGCTCTATGACACCTATGGTTTCCCCATCGACCTCACCGAGCTCATCGCGGCCGAAAAAGGCTTCACCGTGGACCTGGATGGCTTTAATGCCGAGCTCCAGAAGCAGAAGGAGCGTGCCCGTAACGCCACCGCCAACGAATTTGGCGACTGGGTGGAGTTCCGCTCCGGCGACGAGGTGCAGTTCACCGGCTACGACCACCTGGAAGAGAAGGAGGTCCATCTCCTTCGCCAGCGCGTGGTGAAGCAGAAGAACAAGGAGTACTTCCAGCTGGTGTTTGACCGCACGCCCTTCTATGCCGAAATGGGCGGTCAGGTGGGCGACACCGGCTGCATCGTGAGCGCCTCCGGTGAAAAGATAGCCATTCTTAACACCGTGAAAGAGAACAATCTGACCATCCATCTGGCCGAGCATCTGCCCGCCGACGGCATGGAAAGCTTCAGCCTCTTTGTGGACGGAGAGCGCCGCCAGCGCATTATGAACAACCATACCGCCACGCACCTGCTGCATCAGGCGCTGCGGGAAATCCTGGGCACCCACGTGGAGCAGAAAGGCTCTTTTGTGGGGCCGGACTACTTCCGCTTTGACTTCTCTCATTTCCAGAAGGTTACGGACGAAGAGCTGCGGGCCGTGGAGAACCGCGTGAACGCCCTTATCCGCGCCAATGAGCCCCTCTGCGAAAAGCGCGATGCCACCATGGACGAGGCCAAGGCCATGGGCGCCATGGCCCTTTTCGGCGAGAAATACGGCGACGTGGTGAGGGTGGTGCGCTTCGGCGACTCCATCGAGCTTTGCGGCGGTACCCATACCCGCGCCACCGGAACCATCGGCCTGTTTAAAGTGCGGGCCGAAAGTGCCGTGGCGGCCGGTGTGCGCCGCATCGAGGCGGTGACCGGCGCTGCCGCCGAAGAGGCCATCCAGACCGTTGAGGACATGCTCAAGACCGTGCGCGGCTTCTTCAACAACGTTCCGGACCTCACCTCGGCCATTGAAAAAATGGTGGCCGAAAATGCCGATGCCCGCAAGCAGCTGGAAGCCATCGCCGCCGAAAAGGCCGCAGCGCTGGCCGAAAAGCTGGAGGCCCATGCCGTTGAGATCAGTGGCATCCGGGTTATTCGCTTTGACAACTCCGTGGACCCGGCCATGGCCCGCAATATGGCACTGCTCTTGCAGAAGAAGGCCCAGAACCTGGTAGTGGCCGGAGCCTTCGCCTTTGGCGGCAAGCCCAACCTTGTACTCATGTACTCAGGCGACCTGGTGGCCAAGGGCAAGAATGCCGGCAAGGACATCCGCGAGGCCGCCAAGTACATTCAGGGCGGTGGCGGCGGACAGCCCGGCCTGGCCACTGCCGGCGGACGCCTGCTGGAAGGCCTCCCGGAGGCCCTGGATAAACTTGTGGAGTTGGCTATCGGCTAATGAAAAAACTGGACCAGTTCATACTCAAGTCGTTTGTGGGACCGTTTTTCGCGATCCTGGCCATTGTAGTATTCATACTGGTCATGCAGTTTTTGTGGGTATACATTGACGAACTGGTGGGGAAGGGCCTGGAATTCAAGGTAATCCTTGAGTTCCTGATGTGGGGGAGCTGCCAGGTGCTGCCGCTGGCCATTCCGCTGGCAACGCTCCTGAGCTCCATGATGACCCTGGGCGACATGGGTGAGCACTTTGAGCTCACGGCCATCAAGGCCTCCGGGGTGTCGCTGGCGCGGGTGCTGGTGCCCATGACGGTGGTGAGCCTCTTCATCATGGTGGGGGCGTTCTATATCGGCGACCGCCTGGTGCCCTATTCCATCAACCAGATTTACACCATGCGGGATGATATCGGCCGCACCAAAAGCGAGATTAAAATCCCCACGGGCACCTTCTACGACGGCATTGAGGGTTATATCCTTCGCGTAGATCGCCGGGACAAGAAAACCGGCATGATGTACAACATCCAGGTGTACGACCACACCGGCAGCAAGGGCAATACCCGCATTACGGTGGCCGACAGCGGCATCATCAAGATGTCCAAGGCCAAGGACTACCTCACGTTCCAGCTCTTTGACGGAACCAATTACCAGGAGGACAACACGCGCAAATACCGCGACACCACCCTGGCGCTGCGCCGCATCCGTTTCCGCAGCCAGGAAATGGTGATTCCGCTGGAGAATTACGCGTTCCACCATTCCGATTCGGCCCGTTACGGGGAGCAGGTGCGTTCCATGAACCTCGCCTCGCTCCAGCACGGGCACGACTCCCTGGTGGGGCTGGTGAACGAAGGCACCCTCAAGCACGTGCGCGAATTCCAGAGCCAGACCTATCTGAGCCACCGGAACCAGTTGGACACGGCCTGGCGCAGCAAGGCCTCCGTGGCCCTGGATCCTCCTTCCGAGGGCCGATGGAACACCCTTGCCGACAAGAAACGGGCCTTGGAATCGGCGGCATCGGCTGCCCGGCAGTACGAAAGCCTGGCCCGCGGGCAAACCATGGAGTCTTATGACTACACGCGCCTGATTTACCGCACGGACGTGGAGATTTGGAAGAAGTATGCGCAGGCGCTGGCCTGCCTGCTGCTCTTTTTCATCGGCGCGCCCATCGGGGCCATTGTGAAAAAGGGCGGTCTGGGCACCCCGGCGGTGCTTTCCATGCTCTTCTTTGTGCTTTACTGGGTCATTGACATCACCGGCGAGCGTCTGGCCAACAACGGCGCCACCACGGCTTTTATCGGCAAGTTTGTATCGGCCTTTGTGCTGGCGCCCATAGGGGTGTGGCTTACGGTGAAGGCGGTGAAGGATGCCAGCCTGTTCAACATGGACCTGCTGAAGAGCGGATTCCGCAGAATTAAAAGTAAGTTTTTCCGTATGTTCCGAAAGACAAGAATTGTGTATATGGGCACGCCGGAGTTCTCGGTGGGGCCGCTGGATGCGCTGGTCAGTGGCGGCTACAAGATTGTGGGCGTGGTAACGGCGCCGGACAAACCCTCCGGACGCGGGCTCAAAATGAATGAGAGCGCGGTAAAGAAGTATGCGGTGGAGCATGGGCTGCAGCTTTTCCAACCGGAAAAACTCAAGGCGCCCGGTTTCCTGGAGGCGCTTGCCGCCCTGAAGGCCGATTTGTTTGTGGTGGTGGGCTTCCGGATGCTGCCGGAAGTGGTATGGACCATGCCGCGCTACGGAACCTTTAACCTGCATGCCGCCCTGCTGCCCCAGTACCGTGGCGCCGCCCCTATCAACTGGGCGGTGATTAACGGCGAGAATATCACGGGTGTAACCACCTTTATGATTGACAAGCAAATAGATACGGGTGGCATTATCCTGCGCTCCGAGTGCCGGCTGGAACCCACGGACACCGCCGGGGACCTGCACGACAAGCTCATGGAGCTGGGGTCTTCGCTGGTAGTGGAAACTGTGGAAGGGATTGTGCAGAAGAACGTGGAACTGCGCATTCAGCGCAGCTTTATCCAGGGCTCGGAACTGCTCAAGCCCGCTCCCAAGCTCACACGCGAACTGCAGCACATTGACTGGAACGACAGCACGCGGCAGGTGTACAACCTCATCCGCGGCCTGTCCCCGTTCCCCTGCGCCTTCACGGAACTCGTGCCCGCCGCCCCTGTTCCGGAAAGGGACACGCTTTCCTCCGCGTCGCTTCGCGACCCTGTCCGGGCAAATGCTCCGGAAAGCGTGTCCCCTTTCGGAACTGCCTCCGCTGTGCAGCTGAAGGTGTTCTTCGGCGAAATGCGCTATGACCTGCACGGGGCGCCGGGAACGGTGCTTTCGGACGGCAAGACTTACTTTGCGGTGGCCACCCAGGACGGCGCCATTGCCATCACCGACCTGCAGCTCTCCGGAAAGAAGCGCATGGACGTGAAGAGTTTCCTCCTGGGCTTCCGCAATCCTACTTCTTATGTGTGCACCCAGGGCACTTCCAAGGCAGAAATCGCCAAGGCGCAACCCGTGCCCGAAGACTAAAAGTGTGGCTGCTCATGCAAAAGGTCGGATTTGAGGCCGCCGACCTTTTGCGCCGATAATGGCCTGCGATCCCTTCTGTTGCCGTTTTGCTGCAAAAGGAGGGCACTATTAAAACCGACCTTTTGCAAATGGACCGTATCATCATACTTTGTAACGGGGCTTTTCCTACAGAGCCGTATCCGCTGTTCCTTCTGGACGGTGCGGAGGGTGTGGTGTGCTGCGACGGGGCGCTGGAAAAACTGCTATCATATAGCCCGGAGGCCCGGCCCCTGGCGGTGGTGGGGGACCTGGATTCCTTGCCGGATGCGCTTAGGGAGCGTTTTTCGGCCTGCATTGTGCACGTGGCCGAGCAGGACGACAACGACATGACCAAGGCCCTTCGCTGGGTGCTCCGGGAGCATCCGGAGGCCACCGACATTACCTTCCTGGGGGCTACGGGCCTGAGGGCCGACCATACCATCGGCAATCTGGGCCTTCTCATGGAATATACCCGGCTGTTTGACCTGGGGGAGCGGCGCCTTTCGGCCGTAGACGATAATGGGACGGCGTTTGCCATCACCGACAGCTGCGAGCTGCACCTGGGCGAAGGCCGCCGTTTCTCCCTTTTCAGTGCCGATAATTCGCTCAGAATCACTTCCGAAGGCCTCCAGTGGCCCACGGACGGAGTTGTCTTTGACGCCTGGTGGAAAGCCACGCTCAACCGCACATCGGCCCCCATTGTGCGCCTGCACTTCTCACACCCTTCCGCCGCGCTGGTGATGATTGATTAAGGCCGCACCCAGTGGATGCGCACCCCGTCGCGCTCCATGCCGCGGAACCAGGTCATCTGGCGCTTGGCAAACTGGTGGATGGCGTTGCCCAGGGCCACTTCCATGTCCTCGTAGCTCAGCTGCCCCAGTACATACTGCGTAACAAACTTATACTCAAGGCCGTAGTAGAGAAGGTCATCGGCCGGGATGCCGGAAGACAACAGGCTGCGGATTTCTTCCACCAGGCCTTCCTGGAGGCGCTCCGTAAGGCGTTTGTCTATCCGTGCCACCCTTTCTTCGCGGGTGACAAGGGTGCCGATATAGTAAGGCTTCATCGGCAGCTGTGAAGCCGGGAGACCGTTCTCCTTTTCAAACTTATACGCGCGCGTGACAGATTCGATGTACAGGCCGCTGCCGCCGCAAAGGATGGGGATGGCCCCCCGCGAGCGCACATCGGCATAGGCATCGGCAAAGGCCTGCTGGTACTGGTAGATGTTGAATTTGCTGCCGGCCGGAACAATGTCAATCAGGTGGTAGGGGACATCCCCGTATTCGGCCAGGTCTTTCCCGGTGCCGATGTCCATGCCGGTGTACACCTGCCGCGAATCGGCCGACAGAATTTCCGCTTGGACGGAAGGGGCGCTTTGCGGAGCATTTGCCCGGACAGGGTCGCGCAGCGACGCGGAGCAAAGCGCCCCTTCCGTCCGGGCTAGTGCCCTTGCGAGCTGCACGGCATAGCGGGTTTTGCCGGAGGCAGTGGGCCCCAGCACCACGATGAGGTCGATGGCGCCGTCGGCATACAGGCGTGCCAAATGGGCAGGCTCAATGATTTCCGGGTCCGGGAGCTTGGCCATGGGCGGGATGCCGGGGCGGTCCGGCAGCAGCTGCGTGCGGTTCAGTTTCATATCTGCAAAAATACACACATTTTGTCATTCTGAACGAAGTGAAGAATCTTTTTATTAACTTTGCACTCACTTATGCCCAAAGCAAAGAGCAGCATACAGATTAAGAACCGCCGGGCCTCGTTCGATTACGAGTTCCTGGAAACCTATACGGCCGGCATCCAGCTGGTGGGGACGGAAATCAAATCCATCCGCGCCGGCAAAGTGTCGCTGCAGGATGCGTACTGCTTCTTTGTGGGCCATGAGCTCTTCGTGCGGGGCATGAACATTGCCACCTACCATTGGGGCAGCTGGGGCCAGCACGAACCGGTGCGTGACCGCAGGCTCCTCCTCAACCGAAAGGAACTCAGGCACTTGCAGCAGGCCGACAAGCAAAAAGGCCTCACCATTGTGGCCGTAAAGCTCTTTGTGGCCGACAACGGCTTTGCCAAGCTGGTGATTGCCCTGGCCAAGGGTAAGAAAGAGTACGACAAGCGCCAGTCCATCAAGGAAAAGGACGTTCGGCGGGAGATGGACCGCAGCGGGTATTGATTATTTGAAAAATTCTCTCTACCTTTGCCGTCCCAAAATATGTGGATAGATTTGGCTTGCTTGCAACCACGTTAAAAAATGCTAAAAAACATTTCATATCAGTGTTTTGTGTTTTAGCCTCCGCATATATTGCTCCGGGGCTAATTTTTTATATATGAAGAACTATTTATTTACAAGTGAGTCGGTGAGCGAAGGACATCCCGACAAAGTGGCGGACCAGATCAGTGACGCCATCCTGGACGAGTTCCTGATGCAGGATCCGGAGGCCAAAGTGGCCTGCGAGAGCTTCTGCTCCACCGGCATGGTGGTGGTCATGGGCGAAGTGAAGGCCGAGGCCTACGTGGACATCCAGACCACCGTCCGCAACACCATCCGCCGTATCGGCTACACCAAGGCCGATTATATGTTTGACGCATCCAGTTGCGGTGTCCTCAGTGCCCTGCATGAGCAGTCGGCCGACATCAACCGCGGCGTGGAACGGGCCACCGAGGAGCAGCAGGGCGCCGGCGACCAGGGCATGATGTTCGGCTATGCCTGCCGCGACACCGGGGACTACATGCCCCTGCCGCTGTACCTGAGCCACAAGCTCCTTGAAATTCTGGCCGATATCCGCCACAACGAGCCTCAGCTGATGCCGTACCTCCGTCCGGACGCCAAAAGCCAGTTTACCATTGAGTATGACGGGGAAACGCATCAGCCGGTGAAGGTGCATACCATCGTCCTAAGCACCCAGCACGACGAATTTGTGCCGCGGAGCCTGGGCCGGATGAGCTATGAAGCGGCGGTGGCGCAGTTCGGCCAGGCCAAGGTAGACGAGGCCATGCAGGGGAAAATCCGCTTCGACGTGGAGAAGATTCTGATTCCGCGTCTGAAAGCATCCCTCCCGGAGGCAACGGCCCGCCTTATCCACAGCTTCGTGCTGCACGTGAACCCCACGGGCAAATTCGTCATCGGCGGCCCTCACGGCGACACCGGCCTCACGGGCCGGAAAATCATCGTGGACACCTACGGCGGCAAAGGCGCCCATGGCGGCGGTGCCTTCTCCGGCAAGGACCCTTCCAAGGTAGACCGCAGCGCTGCGTATGCCGCCCGCTACATTGCCAAGAACCTGGTAGCTGCCGGGGTGGCCGATGAGTGCCTGGTGCAACTGGCCTATGCCATCGGCGTGGCCCAACCCGTGAGCGTGTTCGTGGACAGCTACGGGACCGGCGTCATCCCCGACGGGGAGATTGCCGAAAAAGTGAAGGCGCTCTTTGACCTGCGTCCCTCGGCCATCATCAAAAAGTTCGGCCTCAAGAATCCCATCTACAGCCCGACGGCCGCCTACGGCCACATGGGGCGCAAGCCTTACACCAAGGCCGTGACCGTCCAGGGCAAACGGAAAATTGTCCAGTTCTTCGGCTGGGAGCTGCTGGACAGCGTCCCTGCGGTAAAGAAAGCCTTCGGCCTGTAATTCGGTACAAAAAAAGAGCCTTGCAAAAACTTGCAGGGCTCTTTTTGTATCGTATAGCTTCTACTAGAAGGTGTACTTCAGACCAATCTGGCCTCTCCAGCGGGAGAGATAGTCGGCGTAGTCGAACATCTGGTAGTTGCCGTCATGCAGGAACTGGAACTCGCCGTTGCCGCTGTAGGTAACAGGGCTGTAGTAGGAATTCAGACCCATTCCGTAGCTGCGGCCCCAAGCGGGATTGAGCATGTTGGTGAAGTTGATGATGTCAATGGTGAGTTCGAAGGAGTGGACGTGCTTGCCGGCACGGAATCCGAACTTCTGACCCACGTGAACGTCAATGTGGTTCTCGAAGGGGAGGTTGTCGGCGTAACGGTCGAAGTACTGTCCGCGGTGATCCTTCAGGTAGCGGGTGCTGCCCAGCCACTGCTTGTAGTTGGCAGTCTGAACTTCAGGAGTGAAGCGGGCGTTGGTGCCGGTACCGGCCTTGAAGACCATCTGGTTAACCTGCTCATCCGTGGGGATGAAGATAAGGTCGTTACCATTGGAGGAGTCGCCGTTGAGGTCACCATTGTAGTAGATGCTGTAGGCAGCACCGGAGGTACCTACGTACACAGCACCGACGGTGGTGGTCCACTGCTTGGAACGGCCATAGCTGATGTGATAGAAAGCGGAGGCCTTGATCTGGTGAGGGATGTTGTAAGCAGAGTTGGCCAGTTCCGGATCGTTGGGGTTGGTGTGGTGGTAGTTGTAGGCGAAGTTGGACTGGGCCACGGAGCTGCCGCCATTGAACACGCTCTTGGACTTGGAGTAGGTGTAGGAGGCATTCAGATCCAGACCAAAGTCGAAGGACTTGGCAGCCTGGACCATGAAGTTGTAGCCATAACCCTTGCTGGTGGAGTAGAGCTTGTAGATATTGGCATACGGGGAACCGCTGGTAATTCTCTGGAACATAGGACGGTTGTCGTAAGGAAGCACGCTGGCGAAGGTCTCGTTGCCCTTGAGGGCGTAAGCCTCGTTGGTGTAAGCGATGTCGCTGATGGTCTTGGTGAAGATGCCTTCCACCGTCCAGTCAATACCCAGGAGATTGAAGTCGAAGCCAAGGTCGAAGCGGGCATTCTGAGGCACGGAGAAGTTCTTGTCAACCACGTTGATCACCTGGGAACCGGCAGAGGCGGCTACAAGATTCTCGTTGGCGCCCTGTCCGGCGGGATCATAGATAACGGTCATCTGGTCCAGCAGGTCAGCATTGGCCTGAGAGGTGGAACGCTGGATGTTGAGGGTCTTCAGCTGAACACCGGTGTTGGAGTAGTTGTTGGAAATCCACACGAAAGGAACACGGCCGGTGAACAGGCCTGCACCACCGCGGAGGACATACTTGCGGTTGCCGGCAATGTCATAGCGGAAACCTACACGGGGAGAGAAGACGGGCTTGGGAGCGGGGAGCTTGTTGGTGGCCAGTTCCCAGCCTTTCTCGTTGGCGTACTGGGTGAAACCGGTATTCTCAGTGGGGCTGGAAAGGTACACGGGCATGTCTACGCGCACACCATAGGTGAGCTCGAACTTGTCCGAGACATTCCATTTGTCCTGAGCGTACAGACCCAGCTGGAGGAACCAGAAGGTAGGCTCCCAGTTCTCGGTGATGCCGGGAACGCTGGTATCGGCATGGGCATAACGATACTGCTTGATCTTGCCGTCATACAGGTCCTGAGGAGAGTCAAAGTAGTAGGTACCGTACTTGTCCTGGATGAACAGGTTGGTGAAGCGGTAAAGCTCATTGTGGGTACCGAAGGTGAGGGTGTGGTTGCCCAGGTACCAGGAGAAGTTGTCGGTGAGGGAGAAGATATCCTGGTCCAGACGGTTGGCGACGGAAGAACGCTCGTTGCCGATGCAGAGGGTACCGTCACCTACGCCGCCAATCTGGAACATGGGGAAGTTGGCACCCAGCGGGTTACGCTTGTCGCGGACGCGCACCCAGGAGAGACGGAGCTCGTTGTTCATGCTGTTGCCGATGCGGCTGTTCAGTTCACCCACGAAGCTGTTGGTGTTGGACAGGAAGTCGTAGCTGTAGTCGGTGGTGTTCAGATAAGTAGCGCTGCTCACGGAATTCAGCTGCTTGGCGTCTACCAGGCTCCAGCGGAAGGAGGCGTGGTTCTTGTCGTTGATGTTCCAGTCCAGTTTGGCAGTGGCCTTGTAGGACTTGGTGTACACCTGAAGGTCGGTAGGAAGGGCTCCGGTATAGCTGTTGTTGGACTGGGCCTTGACAAAGTCAAGCACCTGCTGAGCTACGGTGTCGTCTACCTTGGACTGGGCAGAGCCGGCGCCGAAGGCGTTGGGGGTCTGACGGTTGGCAGCTTCGAAGCTGGCGAAGAAGAAGAGCTTGTCCTTGACGATGGGGCCGCCTACAGTAACGCCGGCCTGATACTCAAGCTGCTCGCCGTATTTGGCGCTCATGTCGCCATTGGCTTTCTTATAGTTGCCGATGATGCTCTGGTTGTTGCCGAAGCCATACACGCTGCCGTGGAACTCGTTGGTACCGGACTTGGTGATAGCGTTGATGGTACCGCCGGTGAAACCGCTCTGACGCACGTCGAAGGGAGCGATGCTCACCTGAACCTGCTCGATGGTTTCCATGGAAACGGGCTGGGTACCGGCCTGGCCGCCGTTGGAACCGGTGGAGGTGAGGCCGAACACGTCGTTGTTCATGGCACCGTCAATCTGGAAGCTGTTGTATTTGTTGGAGGCACCGGCGATGGACATGGCACCGTCACCGTTGGTACGCACGAACGGGTTTACGCGGGTAACGTCGGCAATACCGCGGGTGATGGAGGGCATTTCCTCGATGGTGGCGCGGCGGATGGACTGGGCGGCGCCGGTCTTGCCGGAATCGCCGCTGGCCACTACCACAGCCTCGGAGAGCTGCTCGGAAGCCTCGGCCAGCCATGCATTGAGGGCGTAGGTTTCACCCAGCTGCAGGGCAATGTCGTTGAAGATAACGCTCTGGTAACCCAGATTGGAAACCTCTACGGTGTAGGGGCCGCCGGCACGCATACCCTGAATGGTGTAACGGCCATCGGCGTTGGTCACAGCACCGTAAACGGTACCGGAAGGAGTGTGGGTAGCAATAACTGCTGCCCCAATAACGGTCTCTCCCTTGTCGTCGGTAATCTTACCGGCAATGGAAGAAGAGGTCACCTGAGCATAGGCGACGGTGCTCACAATCATCGTAGTGACTGTAAGCAGTACAACTTTGAAGAATTTCTTCATAGAAATAAATATTGATAAGAATAGTTTTTGGGTTTCTTCTAACCGGGCGCAAAGATACGACCATTTTTTGACATATGAAAGTGGGCCGAAAGATTTTTTCCGAGAAATGCTAACACCTACACCTTAATAATATTGCGGAGGATTTGCCGCTTGTTCGGTAGTATGACAGCATTTGATTCTCGGCTCTTTTTGGTTTCCTCAATTCTTATTTGTATATTTGCCCTTTACGAGAGTAAACCAAAAAGTATCAATATTTAGCTAATTTTATGAGAAACGCTTTCAAGAGCTTGTCGCTCTCACTGATGGCCCTTTTTGCCGGCGTTTTGGCTTATGCTCAGGTGACCACGTCATCCATGAGCGGCCGAATCACCGATGAGGCCGGCCCGGTGGTGGGCGCCGCCGTTGTGGCTGTCCATCAGCCCACGGGTTCCCAGTTCTACTCCATCACGGACGCAAAGGGTTACTATCGGCTCAACAACATCACAGCCGGCGGCCCTTACACCGTTACGGTAAGCTGCATGGGTTATGCCGATGCCGTCTTTACGGACATTTCGGTGGCCCTGTCCGATAACCTGGTGCTGGACACCGTCCTGGCCGAGGAAACCCTCACGCTGGAAGGCGTGGTGGTGAGTGCCGAAGGCCGCACCTCCAACATGCGCAGCGACCGCGCGGGAGCCATCACCTCCCTGGGCGCCAGGCAGATTATGGAGGTCCCTACCATCTCCCGCAGCATGAACGACCTCCTGAAGCAGACGCCGCAGGCTTTTGTGGATGGCAACAAGGTGTCCATCGGCGGCGGTAACTACCGTCAGTCTTATGTGACGGTGGACGGTGCTGCGTTCAACAACGCTTTCGGTATCGGCTCCAACCTTCCTGCCAACGGCAATCCTATCTCGCTGGATGCCCTGGATCAGGTGGCCATCTCCGTAACTCCGTACGACGTGCGCCAGAGCGGCTTCGTGGGCGGCGGTATTGCTACCACCACCAAGAGCGGAACCAACAAGCTCACCGGAACGGCCTATGTCTTCTTCCGTAACCAGGATATGCAGGGCACGGAGGTGGGAGACCAAAGCTTCACCCTGGACCCCAGCCGTTACCTCATGTACGGCGCTTCCGTGGGCGGCCCCATCGTGAAGGACAAACTCTTCTTCTTCCTCAGCGTTGAAGCTGACAGAAGCATCTCTCCCGGTCCTACCCGCCGCCTGTCCCAGCGCATTGACAACGGAAGTGGCACCCTTGTGGACAACGGTGAAGTGTTCACCACCGGCAACGACGGCGTGGCCCGTCCTTCCGCCGTGGTGCTGGATGCCTTCCACGACTACCTCCTGAATAACTATGGTTATGAGGCCGGTGTGTACAAGGGCTATTCCACCGAATCGCCCGGCCTTAAGCTCCTGGGCCGACTGGACTGGAACATCAACCGCAACCATAAGCTGAATCTGCGCGTCAGCCGCACCCAGTCCAAGAGCGCCAACACCATGTCCGGCTCCCTGACCGGTTTTGCCGATACGGGTTACGCTCCCAAGGGCGGCCGTACTTCCATGTATTCCATGTATTTCAAGAACGCCCGTTATTATCAGGAGAACAACTTCACTTCCGTGGCTGCGGAACTGAACTCCCGCTTCCTGGACGGCGCCTTGAACAATACCCTCCGCGCCACCTATTCCCACCAGTACGATCCCCGCAGCCAGGAAGGCGGTTACTTCCCGGGCGTAGACATCGTTGTGGGAGAGGGCAGTGAGCGTGCCATATATACGGTAATCGGCTCGGAGACATACACTTACGGAAACCTTCGTGACGTTCACACCGCCCTTGTGACGGACGAACTCACCTACAGCGCCGGTATTCACAATCTCCTGCTGGGCGCCCAGTTCGAGTACAACCACACCACCAACGGTTATCAGACCCAGGGCGGTGGCGCCTATGTGTTTGAGTATCCTACGGAACAGGCTTTCTATTCTTCCATTCTGAACGGAAAAGTTTTCGACAACCCTTCCCAGTTTGCCGTGACCCACGGTAACAATGCCGAACTTACGCAGCAGTATCCTACCTTTGAATACGAACAGATTTCGGCCTATCTGCAGGATCAGATGAACATCTCCAACCGCTTCCGCCTCACGGCCGGTGTCCGTTTCGAAATGCCCATCTATCCTTCCATCGCCTACAATAAGAATCCGTATGTAGAGGCCGTATCCTTTGCGGCCACCACGACCAATCCTTCGGGCGTATACGATACGGCCCAGCTGCCCAAGGCCCGCCTGCAGGTTTCACCGCGTGTGGGCTTCAACTGGGACATCCTGGGCAACCGCAAGCTTGTTCTGCGCGGCGGTACCGGCATTTTTGTAGGTCGTCTTCCTTTTGTTTGGATTGTGGCCCAGGCCGGGAACTCCGGTGTGCTGCAGACTTCCATCGCCCGGAAGGCCGCCGACGGCATCCCTGCCATCGGCAACGACCGCACTGCCATCATCCAGGGCCTCTATCCCGGAGGTTATACCCCTCAGATTGCGTCCAATCTGCCTCAGCTTACGCTCATTGACCCCGCCATCAAGAACCCCAGTTCCTGGAAGTCCTCGCTGGCATTGGATGCGGAACTCCCCGCCGGCTTCAACTTCAGCCTGGAAGGTGTTTACAGCAAGGATATGAATCCTTCGCATGTGTCCAACATCGGCCTGCGCGCCCCTACCTCCCTGGAAGCGGTGCCGGACATTACGGCCCGTCCCTACTACAACAACGGCTCTTATGTGAACGACATGGCCAATGTGTACCTGCTCCGCAATGTGGACAACAAGGCTCTTTGGGGTTATTATTACTCCGTAACGGCCACCCTGTCCAAGAACCTGTGGAAGGGCTTCACCGGCAGCTTGAGCTACACTTACACCGACGCCCGCAGTGTCAATGACGGTGTGGGTGACCAGGTTTCCTCTACTTGGAAAGCTTTCGTGACCAAGCGCGGCACCAACTCCATGGAGCTGGGCATCCCCAACTACGTGATGCCGCACCGCGTCATGGGGAACATCACCTGGACCAAAGACTACTTCAAGTACTTCGGTACCACCATTTCCCTGTATTACTATGGCGGTCCCCGCAGCCGCGGCAGCATTGACTACGTGGACAACATCTACGGAGACGGCGCCTATCAGTACAGCCTGATTGACATCCCTACGTACAACGACCTCTTCGGCTCCAATCCCTGGCAGTTCGAGGCCTACAACGGCTATTCCGCCGAGCAGCAGAAACTGGACTTCTGGGCCTATATTCAGCAGGATCCTTATCTGTCCAAGCACACCGGGGAAGTGGCCGAGCGTAACGGCGCCGTGTTCCCTTGGGTACACCAGTTCGACCTCAAGATCAATCAGAATTTCTACTTCTACACCGGCTCCAAGCATCACAAACACACCATCCAGCTGGGCATGGATATTCAGAATTTCGGCAACATGCTCAATCCTTACTGGGGTAATGTCTGGGGCCTGAACGCCAGCGACGGTTACGGCAACTCCAAGCCGCTCAACCTTACCAATCCTGCCAAGGTATATCTGGAAGGTGCACGCCCGGTGTTCCGTTTCGTCAAAAACGGCACCCAGACCCTGGATTCCAGCTACTATCGCGTAGTGGGAACCGGCAGCACCTGGTCCATGATGATCAGCGCCCGTTACATCTTCTAATATTTACAGGCTATGAATCTGAAACATATATTTTCCGCCCTTGCAGTAGTATCTGCCCTGGCTGCCTGCCAGGCACCCCTGAACATTCAGGACCCTATTGTTACCACTACAGTGGCCTCCTACGATATTCCCACGGAAGGCGGTACCATTGATGTGACTTTCCGGGCCAATCAGGATTGGAGAATTACCCTGGCTCCCGCCAACAGCAAAAGCAATACGGCGGGCGTAAGCGTATCTCCCTCTTTCGGTGCCGGTTCCAACAAGCCCATCACCGTCACGGTGAAAGCATCGGCCAATACGGACCTCAAGCGTGAGATTGTGCTCTCTATCCTGGGACAGGCCACAGAGGCTGCGGTGCGCTTGATTCAACCCGGAGCCAACGATCCCCATGAAGTGTGGGGAACGCTGAACAATCCTTACCAACCGTCCAAGATTATTGAGGAAATGCTGGCCGGGTCCATTCCTGCCGGCGAAGTCTATGTGAGGGGTATTGTGAGCAAGGTGAATGAAATCAGTGCCCAATACGGGAATGCCACGTTCTTCCTCACCGATGACGGCACACATCCCGACGATGCCAACCAGGCTTTCCAGATTTACCGTGGCAAATCCTTCGACGGCGCCAGCTTTGTGGAGGGCGATGAATCGCTCTTCAAGGAAGGGGACGTAGTCACCGTTTTCGGCCTGGTAACCCTTTATAATGGCAAAACGCCTGAAACACAGTCCGGTAAGGCTTCTCTTGTGGCGGTCAACGGCTTGGCCAAGGCCGATGGTGAAGGTACGGAGGAAAGCCCCCTCAATGTGGGTAAGGCCATGGAACTGATTCAGGCTACCGGTGAAACGGCTACCCCCGAGTATTACGTGAAGGGTGTAATCAGCAAGATTGTAGAAGTGAGCCCTTCCTATGGCAATGCCACCTATTACATTACCGACGACGGCTTCCAGCCTTCACCTGATGCGGCAGCCGTGCAGGTATACCGCGGCAAATGGTTTGGCGGAGAGGCTTTCACCGACGCCGAGCAAATCAAGTTGGGCGATCAGGTGGTTCTCAAAGGCACCCTCGTCAATTACAGTGGCAATACTCCCGAAGTGAATTCCGGCAGCGCAATTGTCCTTCTGAACGGAACAAAACCCGAATAATCAATAATTAACAGTATACACATGAAACTCAGAAACCTCTTTATGGCCGTTATAGCCGGTGCAGCGCTGCTCGTCGGTTGTAACAAGGAAGTTGACCTGGGCCCCGCAAAGCTGGACGTGAGCACAAGCGCAGTGTCGTTTGATGCCGCCGAGGCTTCCCAGGAAATCAGTTTTACCGCTACCCGTGACTGGGTGGTGTCCGGTTTGCCGGATTGGATTGCCCTCAGCGCCGAAGCCGGCGTGGCATCCCCGGATCCCCAGAAACTCGTTATTGACGTAACGGAGAATACAGGTTTTACCCGTACGGCCGAGATTGTCATTACCATCGGCTATGCCCGCAGCGTCATCACCGTGAGCCAGACCGGCCCCGAAGGAGAGTATGTCACTCCTACCATCACCATCGCCGAGTTTATTACCACCGATGGCACCACCGAGTACATTGTCAGTGGTAAGATCACCAGCGTCAGCATGGATTACAAGTATGCCTACATCAGTGATGGCACCGGCGAAGTGGAAGTGTATCAGCCTTCTAACTGGGCCGATTTCGCAGACAAACTCAAGGTGGGCCTTGTATTGACGGCTCAGGGTGTCTATACCAAGTATACGAATGCATCCGGTCGCACCTATGACGAACTTGTGGGCGTGATTCTGAGCGTCGAAGAAGCCCCCAATGACGGCGGTGAGGAAACCACCGACGAAAGCCTGCAGCCCGCCAGCGAAACCAATATCGCCGGCCTGGTGGCCAAGATCAGCAAGAGTTCCAACAGCTCCAACAAGAGTGCTTATGACGGAATCACCCTTACCGGTGCCACCGTTACTTATGTAAACGGAAACAATGCCTATCTGGAAGACGCTTCCGGTGCTGTTCTTCTGTACCTGAATGATCACGGTTTTGTGGCCGGCGACGTCATTACCGGTGCCGTAAGCGGTGAGGGTTACTACTACAATGGTCTGCCGGAAATCGTTTCCCTCGGCGAGGCCTACACCAAGACGTCCGGTACGGCTCCCGCTCCCACCGAGATCACCATCGAAAAGCTGCTCTCCACTTATACTTCCCAGCTCAGCCGTTACCTCATCATCAAGGGAATCACCGTAACGGAAGGCTTGTCGGGCCGTAATGCGGTAATCTCCCAGGGCGATCAGAGCATCAATGTGTATACCGGCCTATCCTCCGGACTCACCCTTGAGGCCAACGCTACCGGTGACATCACCGTATTCCCTACCCTGTACAACACCACCAAGCAGGTCACCTTCTGGGACAACAGCCATTTCACCGGCAACGGTGGTGGTAGTGACACCCCCGGCGGCGACACACCCACTCCGGGCACTCATGATGGTCTTACCTTGGAAACCGCTTTCACGGCAAGTGAAGCAGCTGCCTGGGTCATGGCAAATCTGGAGCATAATACTGTTTCTCCTGCCAAATATTATGTGAAGGGTGTCATCGAGCATTTCTATGCCAGCAGTGGTGTCGATCAGAACTTCACGAACAACAGCTACCATCAGGCTTCCTTCTACCTCACCGATGACGGAAATGCCACAGACGCTTACGAGTTCGAGGCTTACCAGGTGAACTATCTGGATGGCGTCACTTTTGACCCGGCCACTCATACGGATGTTGTCAAGGGTGACAAAGTGGTTGTTTATGGCCCGCTGAAGAGATACAATCAAATTGCCGAAACCGACGGTAAGGGTGCTGCCTATGTATACAGCATCAATGCAGATGGCGGCACCGACACCCCCGGTGGCGGAGATGTAACGCCCGGTGCGGCGGGAACCTATACTTTCCAGTTCTCGGATATTTCCGGTCTTACAGGGTGGCCTACTAAGGCTGCGGAAGCTACGGCTGCAAGTACGCAAAAGTATACGCTTAACGGTGTTGATTACACCTTTACGTTAAGCCCTAATATCTATACGAGCACCTATTCCGGATCTTCGTATCTGATGCTTGCGTCCAAGACCAATAGCGGTCCTGTCTACCTGGGCCTTCCCGCCATCGAGGGATGCGCTCTTGTCAGTGTGACGGCAACTGTCAGAGATGGTGCTTCTAAGAGTGCGAAAGGTTTGATTGCGTCCGATCTTCAGGGTACTGTAGTCAAGGGCGGGGAGGAAAAGACGCTTGATTATAGTGATGGCACCATGTCCTATACTTGGACTTTGAGTGAAACTGAGGCCGGAAAGGTCTATTATTACAGTTCCTCTGCCGCCGGCTATAATTCACAGGTGGTTGAACTCAAGCTCGTTTACAGTGATGGCAATGGTGGCGGTACTGACACGCCCGGCGGCGGCGACGAGCCCGTAGTCTCCGACCTTCCCAAGCACGAAGGCACCGAGGCCGATCCTTTCACCGTAGAGGATGCCATTTATGTGGCCAAGAACGCCACCGAAGCCAAGGAATACTTTGTGAAGGCCGTTGTGGGCAAGGATGTGAGCATCAAGGGCGGCGTGGCCTCCTTCGAACTCATTGACGGCACCACCGACGGAAAGCTCACCGTGGTGAAGGCCAAGTCCTTCGGCGGCGAAGCCTTTGCTGATGACGCACCCCTTGAGTGGCTGGACGAAGTTGTGATGAAGGGTAAGGTTACCGAATACAGCACCCTCCCGGCCCTCCTGGACGGTCAGTTGGTGAAGTGGAACGACAAGACTTCCTTCACTGAGCCCACCACCCCTGCCAATGATGGTCTGACTCTTGAAACCGCCTTCACCGCCAGCGAGGCGAATGCCTGGGTGCTTGCCAATCTGGCTCACAACCAGAACACCGGTGAAACCAAATACTATGTGAAGGGTAAAGTGTACAAGTATTACCAGAGCAGCGGTAAGGACCAGAACTTTGCCACCAACAGCTATCACCAGGCAACCTTCTTCATCAGCGACGATGGTGCAGAAGCAGCGGCCAACTTCGAGGCCTACCAGATCAACTACCTGGAGGGCAAGACTTGGGCTGAAGGTCAGACGGATGTTGTGGTAGGTGACGAGGTGGTGCTTTACGGTCCTCTTGCCAGATATAACACCACGGCTGAGACCCAGGGAGGAGGCAAGGCTTACTTGTACAGCCTCAACGGTGTAACCACTGCCCCTGCAACGGGTGGCGGTGACACCCCCGGCGGCGACACGACCGGTCCTGTGACCATCGATTTCTCTACCCTGGGTTATGAAAATAGCGTACAGTATCTTGAAACAAAATCTGGCGATGTTACTGTAACCTTCGGCGGTGGCGCCAATGACGGAAAGTATTATAATACCGGTACCGCTATGCGCATTTACGGTGGCGGCTATTGTGAGGTTTCTTCCGCAAAGGCTATCACAAAGATTGTTTATACTTTCTCCGATACGAACTATGCTCCGACATCTGCGGACGTCGTGAACGTTGGTACTTATGATGTAGCTTCCTCAACTTGGACAGGGTCGGCCGCTGCCGTGAAAATTACCCGTCCCAGCGGATCCGGGCACTGGAGACTTCAAAAGGTCGAAGTGACCTTCTAATAACCCTTAGTTATGTCCAGAAAACTGACCGTCCTTACCGCCATTCTTCTGCTGGTTGCCCTGGTGGGCTGCCAGCAGGAGGACGTGGTAACGCTGACTCCCAGAAGCGAATACACAGGGTCCAGCGCCAGCACGATGTTCGTGAAGGTGACGGCCAGCGGTGACTGGTCCCTGGCCCTGGAATTCCCGGCAGGGGACAGCGGTTGGGCAACCGTAGACTCCCTTTCCCGCAAGGGGAGCGGAGACAAGGCCAATGTCCATCTGTACTTTGCCCATAACAGCAGCGAAGCCCCCCGCCAGGTAACCCTGGTGCTCCTTCCCGCCAAGGGAAAGAGCGTATCGGCCACGGTAACGCAGTCCGGAAAGGGCGGCGAAGCCGTGCCGGGAAACTACGGCTACGACGTGGCACCCATGGACTGGCTGGAACTGCCCGCCATGGTCTCCGGAGACGGACGTGAACTGCTGGTGCACGATATGGACGGCGGAAAATACAAGAGCAGCAGCACCAGCGGCGTGCGCAACTGGAGCTGTTACTGGGATTACGCCGAGCATTTGTCCCTCTGGGTGGCCTATCCGCACAATAACAGCCTCAAAGGCAGCGGAAGCCGATCCAACGCCTGGGGCTGGGATGCCCTGCTGCCGCATGACATTCAGCCGGACCTTACCCAGCGCTCCTATGGCGGCGGCTGGACCCGCGGCCATCAGATTCCGTCGGCCGACCGGCTCAGGAGCTATGCTGCCAACGCCTCTACCTTCGTACCCACCAACATGACCCCGCAGCAGTACGACTTCAATGCGGGCATCTGGGCAGGCCTGGAAGGAAAGGTGCGCAACTATGCCTCCCTGGCCGACACCCTGTATGTGGTTACCGGATGCCTCTTCGAGGACTCCAAGACCTATACCGGCGCCAGCTCCGGCTTCATTGTACGGGTGCCCACGCACTATTACAAGGCGCTGCTGTACCGCGGCTCATCGTCGCAGGCCACCGACGGCTTCATGGCCGCCGGCTTCCTCCTGCCCCACGACCGCACCATTGCATCGGCCAACTGCATGTCCTACATCTGCACCATCGACGAGCTGGAAGCCCGCACGGGCATAGACTTTTTCCCCAACCTTGCCAAGATGCTGGGGCAGGCCAAAGCCGATGCCATCGAGGGCCAACTGGTCAGGACTTTCTGGAATTAACAAATGATAACTGACAGCTTATGAAAAGACTAGCCTATCTTCTGTTGACCCTTGCACTCCTGTGCGGTTTCTCTGCCCGGCTCAATGCCGGTCCGGGAAAGGGCAAGTCCTACGTTATAGGGTTCTACAACCTGGAGAACCTCTTTGATACCTACCACGACGAAGGCAAGAACGACTACGAATACCTGCCCGACGGTGCCAACGCCTGGACCGACGCCAAGTATGCCAAGAAGCTTTCCAACATGGCCAAGGTCATTGCCGAAATGAAAAAGGACAACGGCGTCTGGCATGCCGTGCTGGGCGTTTCCGAGGTGGAAAACCGCCACGTGCTGGAAGACCTGGTGAGCGAGCCCGCCATTGCCGAGGCCAACTTCCAGATTGTCCATTACGACAGCCCGGACCGCCGCGGCGTGGACTGCGCGCTGTTCTACAGGCCCGAAGTGTTCAAATACATTGCCTCCGAGGCCATACCTTTCACCTTCGACGACAACACCCGCATTGACTGGAGCCAGTGGACCCAGGAAGAGAAGGATGCCTTCCGCACCCGTGACATCCTGATGGTACGCGGCACCATTGACGGTGAGATGTTCGCCTTCTTCGTGTGCCACCTGCCCTCCCGTCTGGGCGGCAAGGGTGCCGACCTGCGTCCCCGCGGCGCCGAGATTGCCTACAACCGAGCCATGGAGCTCCAGCTGGAGTTCCCGGGCATCAAGATTGTGGTGATGGGCGACATGAACGACAACCCCACGGATGTGTCCATGACCGAGTATCTGCGCGGCAAGGAAACCCTGGCCGAAACCACCGACCAGGACTTCTTCGACCCCTTCCTGCGCATGATCAAGGACGGCTACAGCTCCCTCTACTACAGGGGCGAAGGCAATATCTTTGACATTGTGATGGTGAACAACGCCCTGGCCAATGCGCCCAAGGGCACGTTCCAGCTGCAGCCCATCGTGAAGGGCAAGTACTATGGCCGCGTGTTCGTGAAGCCCTTCATGACCAACCAGACCGGTCAGTACAAGGGAACCCCGTTCCGCACCTTCTCCAATGGTGCTTTCATCGGCGGTTACTCCGACCACTATCCTACCTATATTGTAATCAAAAAATAGTATTACCATATGATCAAACGAATTACTCTGGCATTTGCCGCCCTTCTGGCCGCCGCGTCCCTGTTTGCCCAGGAACCCACCGGTGGTGTGAAGGGTACGGTGGTGGACCGCAATGGCCGCCAACCGGTGGAAAACGCCCGTCTGGTACTCATGAGCGGTGCTAACCAGCTTGCTACGGTTACATCGGCCCAGGATGGTACATTCCTGATCCCCGGTCTTCCGGACGGTGTGTACACCCTGGTCATCGAGGCCCCTGATTTCCTGGAGAACCAGGTGCAGGTGACGGTGAACGACGGCTATGTGAAGAATATGTTCAACCTCTCCCTTACCGCCGTGCAGCGCGTGAGCGAGGTGGACGAAGACAATTTTGCCGCCTTTGATATGGAGGATAGCGGTTACAGCGACAATCCCACCATCCTGTTCGGCAACAACGACGTGTT
Source organism: Bacteroidales bacterium (assembly GCA_017934185.1). Lineage (GTDB taxonomy): Bacteria > Bacteroidota > Bacteroidia > Bacteroidales > UBA932 > Cryptobacteroides. The sequence continues at coordinate 36,257 of JAGBJY010000044.1, forward strand.
CAACAGCATTGCCGGTTACAACTTTTCTACCGTCCGTTTCCGCGCCCGCGGTTACAGCTCCGAGAGCCAGGATGTGTATCTGGCCGGCGTGAAACTGAATGACGCCATCACCGGATACAGCCCCTACTCCCTGTGGAGCGGCCTCAACGAGGCCATGCGTTCCAAGGACAGCGTGAACGGCGCAGAGATGGCCGATTTCGGCTTCGGCGGTTATAACGGCGCCACCAACATCTTCGGCACCGCCTCCGAGGTGCGCAAGGGCCTTCGCGGAAGTGTGATGACCAACAGTTCGCTGTACCGGCTGCGCCTGATGGCTTCCTATGCCACCGGCCTCATGGACAACGGCTGGGCCTTTGCCGCCAACGTGAGCGCCCGTCTGGGCGGAAACGACTGGACGGACGGCGTTTATTACCGTTCCTTCGCCTACTATCTGGGGGCCGACAAGAAGATTAACGACCAGCACCTTTTGAGCTTTGTCTTCTTTGCTACGCCCGGACAGCGCGGTGCTTCCATGGCTTCTACCCAGGAAGTGTACGACCTCATGGGCGACAACATGTACAACAGCAACTGGGGTTACCAGAACGGCAAGGTGCGCAATGCCCGTGTGCGTAAAACGCATGAGCCCGTGGCCATTGTCAAGTGGACTTTCACGCCCTCCGACAAGTTTGAAGGCAGCCTCACGGCCCTGTACCGCTTTGGTAAGAACGGCTACACCGCCCTTGACTGGTACGACGCCCAGGATCCCCGCCCGGACTACTACCGCAACCTGCCCAGCTACTACTACGGCATGGTGGACGGCGTGTATGAGCCGGACCTGAACCGCAACAACTACGACAAGTACCTCATCACCTACAATACCTGGAAGTACGCCGACATCAATTCCAATTACACGCATCTGGATTGGGACCGCCTGTACAACATCAACCGCCAGCAGGAAAGCGGCCGCGCCAAGTATGTGCAGGAGGAGCGCCGCACCGACCAGCGGGACCTGAACCTTGCGTTCAACTTCAAGGCCCGTCCGGCCGAGTGGCTCACCCTCAACGGCGGCCTCAACGCCCGCATCAACCGTACCGAGTACTACAAGGTCCTGGCCGACCTCCTGGGCGCCGAGTATTTTGTGGATGTGGACAACTTCGCCGAGCGTGAGTTTGCATCGGCCCCGTACAAGCTTCAGAACGACCTGGAGTACTATATGATTAATGGTGAGGCCCAGAAGATTCACAAAGGCGACAAGTACGGCTATGATTATTATGCCCAGGTGCGCAATTACGGCGCCTGGCTCACCGGCCGCTTCGTGGCGGGCCCGTTCAGCGCCACCCTCGGCGGACGCATCGGCTACGAGAGCTTCTGGCGTGAGGGTCTGGTGCGCAAGGGCCTGTTCCCCGGCCTGGCCCCCAATGGCAACAAGATGATTGACCCGGCCACCGGTGCCGTGATTGAACCCACTTATGAGACCGACGGCAGCGTGACCACTTCCATCGGCCGTTCCAAGAAGGCGCAGTTCCTTACCTATGCCGGCAAGCTGAACCTGAACCTGGTGCTGGGCGGCAACATGCGCATCTACGGCAATGTGGGCTACTTCAACGACGCCCCCAAGTTCAACCAGGTGTTCCTGAGCCCCCGTACCCGCAACTCCATGGTGGACAACCTTACCACGGCCAAGACCTTTGCGTCCGACGTGAACTGGCAGTACAGCGGCAACGGCATCAACATCCGCGCCACCGGCTACTGGGCCAAGATTTGGGACCAGAGCAAGGTGATGAGCGCCTACGATGACCTGCAGAACGCTTTCTCCAACTTTGCCATCAGCGGCATCAACCAGCGCCACATGGGCGTTGAGCTGGGCTTCAAGATTCCTACCTATCTGGTGCCCAACCTGTCCCTGCAAGGCGTGCTGGCCCTGGGTGAGTACGTTTACACTTCCACCCCCATGATGACCCAGACCGTGGACAACAGCGCCGACGTTGTGATGTCCGATGTCTATGTCCCTTACTGGTCCAAGACCATGCTCAGCGACGGTACCGTAACGCAGAAGCACTATGTGCCTTCCACGCCGCAGACCGCTGCCTCCCTGGGCCTGAGCTACAATTACAACTACTGGTTCATTGATGCCGATGTAGAGTACTTCGACCGCGCTTATCTGGATATGAACCCGCTGTACCGCACCGACTACGCAGTGGCGGGCCTGGACAACGAGATTACGGACAAAGAGGTGCTGTACATGACCACCCAGGAGAAGTTCAAGGCCGCCTGGCTGGTGAACCTTTCCGTGGGCAAGAGCTGGTACATCCAGCGCAAGTACCAGCTGGGCTTCTCGGCCAATGTGAAGAACCTCCTGAACAACAAGAGCGTGAAGACCGGCGGTTACGAGCAGACCCGTCTGGTGGACAACACCGCCACCAAGGCGCGCTATTACCGCTTCGATTCCCGTTACTACTACAACCCGGGCATCAATTATATGCTTAACATTTACTTCAGATTCTAAGAGCCATGAAAAAGACATTGATACTCTTTGCTGCCTTTGCAGCCCTTGTTTCCTGCAAGAGTCTGAAAGAAGAATGGGATCCCGTGTTCACCTTTGGTGACAACGAGCCCGCGTATTCTGTGCCCGTGAGCCGCGAGGCCATCCTGGAGCAGGCCGGCATCGAGGAATTCACCACCATCGCCGACCTCAAGAAACTGTACAAGAACAACCCTGTGGTGATTACCGGCAACGTGTGGATTGAGGGTCAGGTGACCACTTCCGACCAAAGCGGAAACATCTACAACGAGCTGTACATCCAGGACAAGACCGGCGCCATCGACCTTAAAGTGGGCCGTTCCGCCCTGTACAATGAATACAAAGTGGGCCAGCGCGTGTACGTGAAGTGCGACGGCCTCACCCTGGGGTCTTACAGCGGACTGCCCCAGCTGGGTTTCCAGGCCGATGACACTACCACTAACGAGTACGAGACCTCTTACATCCAGCTGCAGAGCCTTGTGGATGCGCATGTTTTCCGCGGCTTTGTGGAAACGCCCATTGCTCCGCTCACTGTGAATGAGGCTACCATTGCCGCCGCTGTCAGTGCCGGTTATACCAGCGACCTCTGGGGCAAACTGGTTACCGTGAAAGGACTTACCTACGGCAATCAAATCTTCGCCCTGTTCTATCCCAACCCCAACATGGCCCACAAGAGCGGCAACCCGGAGAACCGGGTCTTCCTCTCCGACAGCGGTGTATGGGGCGTCGATACCTGGGCCTGCACCAAGTCCAAGTTCGTCGAGTACCTCAATGCAGGGGTCTGGGATACGGCCGAGGTGGGCAGCGGTGCCACCCGTTACGGTGCCATTACCGGCCGTCCGGCCGACTATCTCACCGGAGAGGTGCTGGACAAGTTCGGCATGGACATGTACCTCAGCTACAAGGAAATCATGATTAAGTATGCGACGGCCAACTACATTTCGCATTACTTCACTTTGGGTGGCCAGACCGTTCAGGTGCGCACCAGCGGTTATTCCAAGTTCGCGGACAGCCCGCTGGATTCTGAGATTCTCGCCGGCAAGGCAGTGGATATCACCGGTATTCTTGGCACTTACAATGGCGCGGCCCAGTTCACCCTCATCGATGACCCTTCCATTTCCGTTGTACTTCAGTAAACTATGAATACCCTTAAAACTGCAGCCAGGCTCCTTGGCCTGGCTGCTTTTATAAGCATGACAGCTTGTAACAACCAACCCGAAAACATTTTCCTGCAGGACTGGAACACCCCTTACGGCACCGCCCCGTTCTCCAAAATTACCACGGCCGATTATTTGCCGGCCTTCAAGGCGGGCATCGCCGAGGAAAAAGCCAATATTGAGGCCATCATCAAGAACCCCGATGCGCCCACCTTTGAAAACACCATCCTGGCCTATGAGAATGCCAGCCCCATCCTGGACAAGGTGGAAGGCGTTTTCTTCAATCTTTCCGAGAGTGATTCCACCCCCGAGATGCAGGCCATCGAGGAAGAGGTGCTGCCGCTGCTGACAGAAGCCTCCAACGAGATTCTTATGAACGAAGCCCTCTTTGCCCGCGTGAAGGCGGTGTATGACGCATCCGAAAGCCTTACCCGTGAGCAGCAGATGGCCACAAAGAAGCTCTATCAGGCCTTCGAGCGCAATGGCGTGGGCCTGGACGAGGCCGGCAAGAAGCGTTTTGCCGAGATTAACACCCGCCTCAGCAGCCTTTCCCAGAAGTTCGGCCAAAACCTCCTGGCCGAAAACAACGCCTTCAAAGAGGCCACCGGCATCACGGTGAGCGAGTACTATGACTTCATGGCCTCCTGTGAGGACCGGGCCAAGCGCGAGCAGGTGTTCAAGGCCTACAGCGCACGCGGCAACAACGGCGACGAACATGACAACAATGCCATCGTCCTGGAAATCCTGCAGCTGAGGGCCGAAATGGCCCGGCTCCTGGGTTATCCCAACTTTGCCGCCTTCCAGCTCTCCGACAAAATGGCCGGAACGCCGGAGACCGTGGACAACTTCCTCCAACCCATCATGGATGCCGCCATGCGGAAAGCCAAGGCCGAAAAGGCCGATATGGAAAAGCTCTCCGGCCACAAGATTGAGGCCTGGGACTGGAGCTACTACGCTGAGAAAGTGCGCGCCCAGAAGTTTGCCTTGGACGAGAGCCAGACCAAGCCCTATTTCCAGGCCGACAGCGTGCTGAAGGGCGTTTTCACGGCCGCAGAGCGCATTTACGGGATTAAGATTGAGCCCGCTCCGGAAGTGGAGGTGTACAACCCTTCCGTGAGCGCCTACAAGCTCACGGAGCCGGACGGCAGCCTCATCGGCATTTTCTATCGCGACTACTATGTACGTCCCACCAAGCGCGGCGGTGCCTGGATGAACAATTTCCGGGATGCCGAAACGGGAGTGCGCCCCATCATCGTGAACGTGTGCAACTTCCCGGCCCCCGGCGAAGACCCCACCGAGCCGCAGCCCAGCCTTCTCACCATTGACAATGTGCAGACGGCTTTCCACGAATTCGGCCACGCCCTGCACGGTTTCCTTACCCGGTGCAATTACAAGAGCGTTTCCGGAACGGCCGTGGCGCGCGACTTTGTAGAGATGTTCTCCCAGTTCAACGAGAACTTCGCCTTTGTGCCGGAGATCCTCAGCGCCTACGCCAACAACTGGGAAACCGGTGCCCCCATTCCCGAAGAGCTGGTGCAGAAAATCGGCAAGGCCCTCAAATTCAACCAGGGCTTCATGACCGGCGAACTCTGCGCCGCTTCCATCCTGGACATGAAGTGGCACGAGCTTTCATCGGCCCAGCTGGCCGCCCTCAAGGGTCCGGAGGACATCCGCGACTTTGAGCAGAGGGTCTGCGCCAAGATGGGACTCATCGACGAGATTATCCCGCGCTACCGTACCACGTACTTCAACCACATCTTCAACAGCGGCTACAGCGCCGGCTACTACAGCTATCTCTGGAGCGAAGTGCTGGCCGCCGATGCCTGGGAGAAGTTCAAGGCCGATGGCGTGTTCAACAAGGCCACGGCCGGTTCTTTCCGCGCCACCTTCCTGGAAAAAGGCGGCTCCGAAGAGCCGATGGTGCTGTACAAGAGCTTCCGTGGCGCCAATCCCGACCCCGGCGCCCTCATGCGCGCCCGTGGGCTGGAATCCCACCGGCGTGGTTGATATGCACCAGCCCTCTCGCTGGGGAATATTGCATTTTGAACGCGAGTTCCAAGGGCGATCCCTCCGCGGGACCGCCCTTTTTATTCTGCCAAATAATGCTTATCTTTGATAGCTAAAACTGATAGTATGAAAAAAATCCTTCTGGCGGCGGCCGCCTGTCTTTTGGCCGCATGCAGCGCACCTGAGGCGGAGGACTATGCCGCTTATGTGAACCCTAAAATCGGCACCGGAGGCCATGGCCACGTGTTTGTGGGGGCAGGGGTGCCTTTCGGATTCGTGCAGCTGGGACCCACCAGCATCCCCCAGGCGTGGGACTGGTGCTCCGGCTACCATGACAGCGACTCCACCGTCATCGGCTTCAGTCATACGCACCTGAGCGGCACCGGCATCGGCGACCTCTTTGACATTACCGTGATGCCGGTTGTGGGGGCCACCAAGCCCCAGCGGGGCGTTGAGGCCGATCCGGCTTCCGGCGCCTGGAGCTATGCAGGCAGAAGCAAAGAAGTGACGGAACCCGGTTATTACAGCGTTCCGCTGCTGCGGTACGACATTCTGGCCGAACTCACGGCCACTTCCCGCGTGGGCCTGCACCGCTATACCTTCCCGGAGGCGGACGATGCCGCCCTCCTCTTTGACCTGGAAAACGGCGGCTGCTGGGACGATGTGACGGATGCCGGCTTTGAGGTGCAGCGCAGTGATGGCGGCGCCGTCATTGCCATCGGCGGTTACCGCTATTCCACCGGCTGGGCCAAAAACCAGAAAATCTTCTTCTGGGCCACGTTCTCCCGCCCCGCCGAAGACTTCACCGTGACGGAAAACCCCAACAATGACAGTGAGCGCGGCAAGGCCCGCAAGCCGCTTTACGGCCGCTTCCAGCTGGGACACACCGCTGCCGGAGAGCAGGTGCTGGTTAAGGTAGCCCTCTCGCCCGTCTCCATTGAAGGCGCCAAGGCCAACATGGCCGCAGAGCTCCCGGGCTGGGATTTTGAGGCCGTGAAGGCCGATGCCCGCACCGCCTGGAACAAGGAACTGGGCAAGATTCAGATCAAGACCCCGGACCCTCAGAAGAAGACCGTTTTCTATACCGCCCTCTATCATACGATGATAGCCCCGTCGGCCTACAACGATGTGGACGGCCAGTACCGCGGCTCCGATGACGTGGTTCGCCAGGGAGACTTCCAGAACTACACAACCTTCTCACTCTGGGATACTTACCGCGCTGCGCATCCCCTGATGACCCTTATCCATCCGGAGAAAATGGAAGACATGGTGGCCACCCTGTACCACATTTACAAGGAGCAGGGAGACCTGCCCGTCTGGCACCTCATGGGCAATGAGACGGACTGCATGGTGGGCAACCCCGGCCTTGTGGTGTTTGCCGATGCCGTGGTAAAGGGTTTCCGCGCCGGCCTCTCCGACGATGAAATCATAGCGGCCATGACCGCTACGGCCACCCAGCCGGACCGCGGGCAGGACCTTCGCATGAAGTACGGCTACATCCCCGCCGACCTCTTGGTGGAATCCGTGGCCTTTGACATGGAATATGCCATTGCCGACGGTGCCCTGGCCAATTGCGCCCATTTCCTGGGCCGCGGCGATGTAGCGGCCCAGTACCGTGAGCGCAGCCACTCCTATCGCAAATACTGGGATCCGGAGCTTCAGTTCTTCCGCGGGGTAAAGACTGACGGCAGCTTTACGGAGCCTTTCAATCCCATCGGCTCGGAGCACAGGGCTAATGACTACACCGAAGGAACGGCCTGGCAGTACCTGTGGCTGGTCCCGCAGGATGTGGACGGCCTGGTAGCCCTTTTTGGCAGCAAAGAGGCAACGCTTGCCAAGCTGGACGGCCTGTTTGAGGCCCCGTCCATCGTGGAAGGCGAAGATGCTTCCCCGGACATTTCCGGCCTCATCGGCCAGTATGCCCATGGCAATGAGCCCGGGCACCATACCCTGTATCTGTATACCATGCTGGGGGCGCCGGAAAAGGCGGCCCGCCGCATCGCCCAGGTGTACGATGAAATGTATTTCAATGACGTTGAGGGACTTGCGGGCAATGAAGATGTGGGCCAGATGAGCGCCTGGTATGTCCTTAGCGCCATGGGCTTCTATCAGGTGGAACCCGCCTGCCCGCGTTTCTGGTTCGGCCTGCCGCTCTTTGACGAAATGAAGGTGCAGGTGGCCGGAGGCTGCTTTACCGTTGTGAAGAAGGGTGAGGGGACGCAGATTGCCTCCGTGAAGCTCAACGGCCAGCCCTACGACAAGCTTTATCTCGACTACGCCGACATCGTCGCCGGCGGAACCCTTGAATTTACAATGCAGTAATATGTACCCGTTAAAGTTTAAACCTATTCTTAAAACCATCGTCTGGGGCGGTGAAAAGATTGCCCCTTACAAGGAAATTCAAACAGAGCAGAAGCACATCGGCGAAAGCTGGGAGCTTTCCGGAGTGGCCGGCAACGAAAGCGTGGTGGCCGAGGGCCCGCTGGCGGGGAAAACCATCGCCGAACTGGTTCATGAGTATAAAGGGGAACTGGTGGGGGAGCACGTGTACGCCAATACCGGCGACGAATTCCCGCTCCTCATCAAGTTCATCGACGCCCTCACGGACCTCTCCATCCAGGTGCATCCCAATGATGAACTGGCCGCCGTGCGTCACAACGGGTCCAAGGGAAAAACCGAAATGTGGTACGTGGTGGACGCGGAGCCCGGGGCTCATCTGCTCTCCGGCCTCACGGCCAAAATCACGCCGGAGGAATATGCGCAGAAGGTGGCCGATGGCAGCATCGTGGACGTACTGGCCCGCCATGAGGTGCATCCCGGCGACGTTTTCTTCCTGCCCGCCGGCCGCATCCACGCCATCTGCGGCGGCTGCTTCATCGCAGAAATCCAGCAAACCTCCAACATCACCTACCGCATCTGGGATTATGGCCGGCTGGGCCTGGACGGCAAGCCGCGAGAAGTGCACACGGAACTGGCCAAGGATGCCATCGACTACACCGTGTATGACAATTACCGTACGGAGTATACGCCCCAGCAGAACGAGGAGCAGGAAGTGGTGAGCTGCAAGTATTTCACTACCAGCATCTACGACCTCACGCTCCCTTACGCCAAGGACCTCTCCGAGCTGGATTCCTTTGTGGTGGTGATGTGCCTGAGCGGCAGCGGTCTCCTGGAAGTGGACGGCGAAGAAGTCCCCGTGCACCAGGGCGAGACCGTCCTTATTCCCGCATCGGCCGACGACCTCTGCTTCGTCCCCGACGAAGGCATGAAGATTCTGACCTCCTATATTGCTTAAACGGCGGAAGGCAGCTCAAGCGCGTGCTTGAGCTGCCCGTCGTATCTTAAACGCACCTGAATGCCGGCTTCCTGGAAGTAGTAGCGCACGGCAATCTCTTCTTCGATGAAGGGCACAATCTCGGCCTGTTTCAGGCGCAGGAAACTGGCTTTGTCCATGTCCAGGCTCTTTTCCAGGGCCTCCAGTTCACCGCCCATGGCCTCCGTCAGGCCATCTTCGGCGAGCTGTTTTTTCATTTCGTCAAACAGGGCCCGGGCCGATGAGCGGTAGTCAAAGTTCTTGTCGGCGGCGAAGGCTACAAAGTCCTCGTAGTCCGTGAAATGGAAATCGGCCAGGGCGGGGATGCTCTCGTGGCCCCGCACATATTCCAGCGCATACTGCTCCACGATGCCGCTCCACACCACGGAATAGGTGAGGCGGGAATATTTGTGCGCCTTCACTTCGTGGTCCGGGGTAATGCCGCCGCCGTCACGCACCGTGCGGCCGTGGGCGGTAGTGAAGGCATGGGTGAGGGAGTCGGGAATGTGGCCCACGCTGCCGTCTTCGTTGCGGTGGCTGTAGTCAATGGCCTGGACGCATCGGCCCGAAGGCGTATAATACTTGGCGGTGGTGAGCTTGAGCTGGCCGGAATAGGGGAGCGGCCGGATGCTCTGCACCAGGCCTTTTCCGTAGGTGCGGGTACCGGCAATGGTGGCCCGGTCATAGTCCTGCAAGGCGCCGGAAACAATTTCGGAGGCCGATGCTGAGGCCGAATCTACCAGCACCAGGATGGGAATTTCCGTGTCGATGGGCTCCGAGGAGGTTTTGTAGGTCATCTCGGTGCCGGCGGCGCGGCCCTTGGCCGTTACCACCACGGAACCTTTGGGCACAAAGAGGGAAACAATGTTCACGGCCTCGGTCAGCAGGCCGCCGCCATTGCCGCGCAGGTCCAGCACCAGGCGCTGCATACCCTGGGCTTTGAGTTTGAAGTACGCGTCCCGGATGCCCTGGCCCACCCCGTCGGTGAACTTGGTGAGGAGGATGTAGCCATCGGCCTCATTAAGCATACCGGCATATTCGATGGAGGGGAGGGCGATGCGCTGCCGCACCACCGGAACGTCCAGAGTCTCGCCGCGAAGCTTTTTCACGCGAAGGACCACGGTGGTGCCGGGTTTTCCGCGCATCTTTTCAGAGGCCTCGGTGCTCTGCATGCCGTGGGTGCTTTCCCCGTCAATGGCTTCCACTTCGTCGCCGCAGCGGAGACCGGCCTTGGCGGCAGGCGAGCCGGCATAAGGCTCATTGATGATCACGTTGCCGTTCACGTCCGGCTTGTAAATGATGGCCCCCACACCGCCGTAGGTGCTGGTGAGCATCATTTGGAAGTCTTCCTGTTCTTCTTCCGGGACATAGACGGTATAGGGATCCAGGCTTTCCAGCATGGCGTCCACGGCGCTGCGCTCGATGCGTCCCACTTCCAGGGAGTCTACGTACGAGCGGCTCAGTTCTTTGAGGATAGCGTTCTGAATCTCCACCCATTTGCCCAGGGTGAAGTGCTTGGATTGTGCTCCTGCGCTGAAGGAGAAGGCTCCTGCGAGGGCGGCAAAGATAAGGATTCGTTTCATAGCAGTGTGCAAAGTTAACAAAAATAGTGCTAACTTTGCCGCCGGTTAGAAGATATGGGCCCGCGCGGCCCGCAATTGTTAGTGTATGAGAAAATTAGTATTTGCAACGGGCAACCCCGGAAAGCTCCGGGAAGCAGCCGAAATCTTAGGCGGGGAGTTTGCGCTCGTTACCCCCGCACAGGTGGGCATCACCGAAGAAATACCCGAAACCGGACACACGCTCAGGGCCAATTCCCTGCAGAAAGCCAATTATATCTATGAAAAGACAGGCCTGGATTGTTTTGCCGATGATTCCGGCCTGGAAGTGGACATCCTGGGCGGAGCGCCCGGCGTGGAGACAGCCCGCTATGCCGGGCCTTCCCACGACTCGGAGGCCAATATGACCAAGCTCCTCACGGAGATGGCCCGCCGCGAAAAGGAAGCGGCCATGGCCCGCACCAACGGGCAGTCTACGCCCAAAGCCACCCGGGGCGCGCGCTTCCGCACCTCCGTAACCCTTATCCTGGGCGGCGAGCGCCATTTCTTTGACGGTGTCATGGAAGGCAGCATTGCCAAGGAGCGCCGTGGAAACGGCGGCTTCGGCTATGACCCCATTTTTATTCCCGCGGGCTACACCCAGACCAACGGGGAGCTGGGGGAAGAAGTGAAAAACACCATTTCGCACCGCTACAAGGCGCTTTCGGCCATGGCCGCCTTCCTCAAAGAATCTTATGCAACAAAGCCTTGAGTTCATTGTTCTGGGAACCACCAAGGTGGGGGAGAACGCGCTGGTAGTACACACCCTTTCCAGGGAATACGGCCGGCGCGGATTCCTGGTCCGGTCGGCCAAAAAAGCCGGCACGGCCCTTTTCCTTCCCCTCAATATCCTGGAGGCCGATGTGCGTGAGAACCCCAGGAGCGAGCTTTGGACCCTTTCCGGCATCACGCTGCGGGACCCGCTGTCCGGGATTCGCAGCCGCCTGGACAAGAGTGCCGTGACGCTGTTTCTGTCCGAGGTGCTGTTCCGCGTCCTTCGCGACGGCGCCAACGAGGACGGCCTGTACGAGTGGTGCGTGGGCAGCATCCTCACCTACAATGCTTTGGAGGCCGATTACGCGAACTATCACCTGCGATTCCTGCTGGATCTTGCCGCGGCGCTGGGCTTTCGGCCTACCCTTGCCGATGTGGCTCCTTTTGCCGAAAAGCACCTCCCCAAGATGCAGGCCCTTTTGTCGGCCAGTTTCTCGGACTGCATGCTCTTGCCGTTTTCCGGCGCCGAACGCAGCGCCCTCTGCGAGGACCTGGTTCAGTACCTGGCCTACCACACCGACCAGAGCCTCACCCTCCGCTCCCTCCCCGTGCTGCGCGACCTTTTTCGGTAACGGCAATATTTTTGCACAAAAATTTGCACGAAAGAAAAATCTGTTCTATCTTTGCAGTGTAATAGCATACTAATACAGCAAGCAAATGGCGCTCATCGAGCTCAAAGACATCAACAAGACCTACAACAACGGGCAGCCGCTGCACGTACTTAAAGGCATCAACCTCCAGATTGAGCAGGGGGAGTTCGTGGCCATCATGGGAGCTTCCGGCTCCGGAAAATCCACCCTCCTTAATATCTTGGGCATCCTGGACAATTACGACACCGGCACCTACCTCCTGGACGGGACGCTCATGAAGGACCTCTCGGAAAAGCAGGCGGCTTCTTACCGCAACCATATGATAGGTTTCATTTTCCAGAGCTTCAACCTGATCAGTTTCAAAACGGCCGTAGAGAACGTTGAGTTGCCGCTTTACTATCAGGGCGTTCCCCGCCGGCAGCGCCACGAAAAAGCCATGGAGTACCTTGAGAAGCTGGGCCTCACCAGCTGGGCGGGCCATTTCCCCAATGAAATGTCCGGCGGCCAGAAGCAGCGCGTAGCCATTGCCCGTGCCCTCATCACGCAGCCGCGCATTATCCTGGCCGATGAACCCACCGGCGCCCTGGACTCCAAAACCTCCGTGGAGGTGATGCAGCTCCTCAAGCGGCTGAACCAGGAAGAGGGGATTACCATCATTGTGGTTACCCATGAGAGCGGCGTTGCCAATGAGACCGACAAGATTATCCACATCAAGGACGGGGTCATCGGCAAAATAGAAGAAAACACCCGTCACGACGCCTGGCAAGGCGGCCTTATCAAGTAATGCGCGAACTTTTCCATGAAATAGCCAGTTCCCTGAGGAACAACAAGCTCCGCACGGCCCTTACAGGCTTTGCGGTGAGTTGGGGCATTTTCCTGCTCATCGCTCTTCTGGGGGCGGGCAACGGCCTCATGAATTCCTTTATGGGGAACATGGAACAGTTTGTGAGCCAGACCGTCAGTGTGGAGGGCTGGCGCACCTCCAAGCCTTATGCGGGGTACAAGGAGAACCGGCGCATTGAACTGGACCAGCGCGACATTGACTACACCGAGGGACGCGACTGGGAGGGCACCATCACAGGCGTTACCACCACAACGCCTTCCACCAGCGCCACCCTCACCCTGAACGGGCATTCCGCGGGGGGCTGGATTATGGGCGTAATGCCGGAAAACCTGGAGATGGAAAAGCGCCAGATGGCTGCGGGCCGGTATATCAATGCGGCCGATGTGAAGGAGCGCCGCAAGGTCATCGTCCTTAGCACGGCCCACGCCAAAGAGCTTCAGCCGCAGGACCCGGAAGGCATTGTGGGAAAGTGGGTGAACGCCGGGGCGCTGGCCTTCCGTGTCATCGGCCTTTATCACACCGAGGAGCAGGATTTCCGTCGGCCCACCCCCATCCCTTATTCCACCTACAAAGGCATTTACGACAGCTCCGACAAGGTGGAGAGCATCAGCTTTTCCGTGAGCGGTCCCAAGAACCTGAAGGAGCATGAGGCCTTTCAGGAGGCCTATGTGGGGGCCCTCAAACGCATGCACAGCATTGCGCCCGATGACCAGATGGGCCTTTGGGTGCGCAACGGCTACACCCAGAACATGCAAATGAACAAGGCCTCCGGGATTATCCGGATTGCCCTCTGGATCCTGGGGCTCCTTACGCTCATCAGCGGCATTGTGGGCGTGTCCAACATCATGCTCATCACCGTGAAGGAGCGCACCCATGAGTTCGGGATCCGGAAAGCCATTGGCGCCAAGCCGGGCGACATCCTGAAACTCATTATCACCGAGAGCGTTACCATTACGGCGGCCTTCGGTTATGTGGGCATGTTCCTGGGTATGCTGGCCTGTGAGATTATGGACAAGACCGTGGCACAGCGGGGCGTGAACGTGGGCTTTGATACCATCAAGATGCTGGTGAACCCCTCCGTGGGCCTGGATGTGGCCCTGGAAGCTACGCTGCTCCTTATCATTGCCGGGACGCTGGCCGGACTGGTGCCCGCCTGGAAAGCCGCCAAAGTAAAACCCATTGAAGCCCTCAGAGCCGAATGAAACTGTTTGATACAGATACTTTCCGGGAAATCCTGGACAGCCTCCTGCGCAACAAGTCCAGGAGCCTCCTCACCGGCTTCGGGGTGTTCTGGGGCGTGTTCATGCTTATGCTCCTGATTGGTGGCGGACAGGGCCTGAAAGGCCTTCTGATGAAGAATTTCGAGGGTTTTGCCCAGAATACCGGCATCGCCTTCTCCAGCCAGACCTCCAAACCGTACAAGGGCTTCAAGAAGGGACGCACTTGGAATATGACCTACGCGGATGTCGAACGCCTGAAGAACCTGGTGCCGGAGCTGGAAACCGTCACCCCTACCGTCAGTTTCTGGGGCCGGAGCATCGCCCGCGGAGAGAAGAGTTTCTCTGACGCCGTAGTGAAAGGGGTGCGCCCAGACTATGCGAATATCGAAACACCCAAACTCCGTTACGGCCGTTACCTCACCGACAGCGACAACGCCGCCGAGCGCAAAGTCTGCGTGCTGGGGAAGAAAATCTATACTAACCTGTTCCCGGAAGGCGGCGACCCCTGCGGGCAGCGCATCCGCATTGACGGAAGCTATTTTACCGTGGTGGGCGTAGACTGGAACGAAGGACAGATTTCCATCAACGGCAGTGCCGATGAAACGGTGAGCATCCCCCTGAACCTGGCCCGCAAGGCCTACAATCAGGGCAACATCGTGCACCTGATTTGCTTTACGGGGAAAGAGGGCATTGCCATCAGCGACATTACCCCCAGGGTGCGGGAAGTGGTGAACCGGGCGCATTACGTAGACCCTACCGACGAGCAGGCCCTCTTTATCATGAACACCCAGCTCATCTTCGGCATCGTGGACAACCTTTTCCGGGGCATTAACTTCCTGGTCTGGCTCATCGGCCTGGGAACGCTGCTGGCGGGCATTATCGGCGTGTCCAATATTATGATGGTGAGCGTGCGGGAACGCACCACGGAGATAGGCATCCGGCGGGCCATCGGTGCCACACCACGGCAGATTCTGGGGCAGATTCTTTCCGAGAGCATTGTCCTTACGCTGGTAGCGGGCATGTCGGGCATTGTGTTCAGCGTGCTCATCCTTGCCGGCGTAGAGATGGCCATGACGCAGGGCGGTATCCTGAAAGCCGCCTTCCAGGTGCCCTTTGCCACGGCGGTGCTGGCCGCGATGCTGCTCACGGTGCTGGGCGTAGCCGCCGGTGCCATGCCGGCCTCCCGCGCCTTGCAGATTAAACCCGTAGACGCCATGAGGGACGAATAATAGTTAAACACAATATGAAAAAGTTTGGAAAAATACTTCTGATTGTAGCCATTGCGGCTGTGTTTTTGGGCACTTTCGCCTACCTTTTCAAGCGCTCGCAGCCTAAGGCCATCCAGTACCAGGAGCTTACGGCCGAAGTGGGGGCCGTGTCGCGCAGCACCGTGGTCACCGGCAAAATCCAGCCCCGCGACGAGGTGAATGTGAAGCCCCAGATCAGCGGTATCGTGGCCGAGGTGTACAAAGAGGCCGGCGAGATGGTGCAGCAGAACGAGGTCATTGCCAAGCTCAAGGTGATTCCGGACATGAACCAGCTGTCATCGGCCCAGAGCCGCGTGCGCCTGGCCGAGCTGAACCTCAGGCAGGCCCAGACCGACTACAATCGGGAAAAAGAGCTGTGGGACAAGCAGCTGGTGAGTGCCGACGAGTACGAGAAAGTGCTCCAGGCCCTGAATCAGGCCAAGGAAGAGTATGCCATCGCCCAGGAGAGCCTGGAGATTGTGCGCGACGGCGTGGCCTCCTCCAACAAGAGCGGCAGCACCACCCTTATCCGTTCCACCATTTCCGGCCTCATCCTGGACGTGCCGGTGAAAGTGGGTAATTCCGTCATCAATTCCAACACCTTCAACGACGGTACCACCATTGCCACGGTGGCCAATATGGACGACCTTATCTTCGACGGCAATATCGACGAGACGGAGGTGGGACGCCTGCACATCGGCCTTCCTGTCCGCATCAGCGTGGGGGCCCTGCAGGACCTTTCCTTTGACGCGGCGCTGGAGTATATCGCACCAAAGGCCACGGAGAGCAACGGCACCAACCTCTTCGAAATCAAGGCTTCCGTGAAAGTGCCCTCCGGTGTCACCATCCGCAGCGGCTACAGCGCCAATGCCGAAATCGTGCTCCAGGAGGTGCAGGACGTGGTGACCATCCCCGAAAGCGCCATCCAGTACGAGGGGGAGAAAACCTATGTCTTCATCCCCGAAGGGGCCGATTATGTGCGGAAAGACGTGGTGACGGGCCTTTCCGACGGGGTGCGCATTGAAATCAAAGAGGGCCTCAGCGCCGGCGACAAAGTGCGCGGCCCGCAAATCATTAGCAGTAAGTAGCCTATGAAAGCACTTCTTTTGGCCCTGGCCCTTGCGGCACCGGCCGATACCCTGCCGGACCTTTCCCACCCCTGGACGCTGGCCCAGTGTGTGGACTGGGCCCTCGAA
Organism: Bacteroidales bacterium; assembly: GCA_017934185.1. GTDB lineage: Bacteria > Bacteroidota > Bacteroidia > Bacteroidales > UBA932 > Cryptobacteroides. Next base: position 52,703 of record JAGBJY010000044.1, read on the forward strand.
CACAACCTCAGCGTAGCGTCCAGCAGGCTTACCACGGAGCTCCGCCAGGTAGACAAGGAGACGGCCGACTGGTCCTGGGTGCCCAGCGTGAGCGCATCGGCCGGTGAAAACTGGAGCTTCGGGCGCGGTATCGGCGGCGACAACACCTACCAGTCGGGCAACTCTTCTTCCACCAGTTTCAGCCTGGGCGCCAACATGACGCTGTTTGACGGCCTGGCCACGCCCCGCCGCATACAGCTGTCCCGCCTGAACCTGGAGGCCGCTACGGCCGATTTGGAGAAGGCCCGCGAAGACATCCGCGTCTCTGTGACGCAGGCCTATGTCCAGGTGCTGTACAATTATGAGATAGAGGAGGTTGCCAGGGAGCAACTGTCCATTGACTCGCTGCAGGTGGCCCGCCTCCAGGGGCTCTTCGAGAGCGGGAAGGCATCGGCCGCCCAGGTCTCCGAGCAAAAAGCCTCCCAGGCCCAGAGCTACCTCACCTGGGTGCAGGCCTCCAACAATGTGAGAAGCTCGCTGCTGGAGCTGTCCCAGCTGCTGGAACTCCCCGTATGGGATGGCTTTTCCATCGAGCGCCCGGCGGTGGATTTCGAAGACAGCTATATCGGCACTCCCGACGACATTTATGCCGATGCTGTACTGTCCCGCCCGGCTGTCCAGGCCGAAAAACTGCGCCTGGAGGGGAGTGAAAAGAGCCTGCAGATTGCCAAGGCCGGGTATTTTCCTTCGCTGTCGCTGAGCGGCGGCCTGGGCACCAATTATTACTCCACCTTCGGCTCCCAAGGTTTTTGGAATCAGCTCAGCAATAACTTCAGCCAGTACGTGGGGCTGTCGCTGAACATCCCTGTCTTCGACCGTTTCTCTACCCGCGGCCAGGTGCGGCAGGCCCGGCTGAACAGGGAGAACCAGCAAATCCAGCTGCAGCGGGTGCAGCAAAGCCTTTACAAGGAAATTGTCCAGGCCTGGAACGGGGCCGTGGCGGCTCAGGCCAAGCTGCGCGCCTCCACTCTGGCCCGGCAGGCCGCCGCCGATGCCATGGAACTGGCTACCGCCAAGTACGAAAACGGCAAAGCCACCCTCACGGAATTCAACGAGGCCCGTAACCGCCTGGTAAAAGCCCAGTCCGACGCCGTGCAGGCCACTTACGAATACCTCTTCCAGCGGGCCCTCCTCCGCTTCTACCGCGGAAAAACGGCCTTGACGCTGTAGCGGCTAGCTCCTTCGGCCAGTCTGCCCTCGCCCCTTCGGCCCAAATCGCGCGTTTTGGGCCATTTTTGACCGATTTCGCGCTTGGACGCATCTCAAATCGTGCATTTTCAGCCAAAAATGACGGTTTTCAGTTTAAGGGGCCGGCTTGCAGCTCCGTACTTTTTGCTATCTTTGCAAAATGATAGCACAAAACACCCTCGAAAGCGCCCTCGAAAGCCTTTTCGCCAACCCTGGTTTTCAGCAGGAGCCGGCGGGTCTGTACGACCCTCTGCGTTATATGATCGCCATCGGCGGCAAGCGGCTCCGCCCCCGCCTTTGCCTTACCACCTACGGCATTTATGCCGATGAGCTCACGCCTGCCATCCTGCAGCCGGCCGCCGGACTGGAAATCTTCCACACCTTCACCCTCATCCACGACGACATCATGGACCGCAGCCCCCTGAGGCGTGGCCATGAGACCGTTTGGAAAAAGTGGGGGGAAGATACCGCCATCCTCAGCGGCGATGTGATGTTCATCGAGTCGTACCGCCGCATGGCGCAGGCTCCATCGGCCGTTCTCCCTGAGGTGCTGGACCTTTTCTCCCGCACCGCCAGCCAGGTCTGTGACGGACAGCAGCTGGACATGGACTTCGAGCGCAAGGAGATTGTGCCCATGGGGGACTACATGCAGATGATCGGCCTTAAAACCGGCGTCCTCATTGCCTGCGCGGCACAGCTGGGTGCCCTTATCGGCGGGGCCAACCTGCCCAGTCAGGAGTGCCTGTACGACTATGGCTACTACCTGGGCCTGGCCTTCCAGGTGGCCGATGACTATCTGGATGCCTACGGTGACGAAAAGGTGTTTGGGAAACCCATCGGCGGGGATATCCTGAACCAGAAGAAGTCCTGGCTCACCATCCGGGCCTACGAAAAAGGCGCAGAGGGGCTGATGGAAGCCCTGCAGGCCCCGGCCGAAACCCCAGAAGAGAAAGCCGCCAAGATTGCCCGGGTAAAAGCCATCTACGACAGCGTAGACGTGGCGGCCGATGCACGCAAAGCCATCGGCGACCTCACCACCCGCGCCATTTTCAAAGGCACCGATGCCGGCATGGGCGCGGATGGGCACGAGGCCCTGCGGCAGTTCGCCGGCAGCCTTGTTGGCCGTACGGTATAACTCCTCCTCACGCATATCTAACTGAAAACCGTCATTTCGGGGCAGAAATGACGGTTTTCAATTGCGACCGTGCGTGAAATCGGTCATTTTGGGCCGAAAACGCACGATTTCGCGCATTGTGGATGAAGGGGACATCGGCCTGAAGTGCGTAGAAGGCCGATTTTACAAAATTATCCGTTTCATATTTTTTAAACGGATAAGAATTGCTTACTTTGCTCCATGTCAAGATTGATTGAACGAAAAATATACCGGGCAGTAGGTGAGGGAGATTACCATTTCTGCACAGACGGTCTCAGCGGAGGCCTTTTATTCAACACCCAAGCGGAGTATTCGTTTGGCATGTTCCTGATGGGGCTCATTTGCATCAAGTTCTCCATCCGGATTTATGCTTTTACGCTGATGCCCAACCACATCCATATCATTCTGCATGGCACAGGGGAGAATTGCGTGCTGGCGTTCGACTTCCTGAAACGGAAACTGTCGGCCCGGCTCAAACGGGACGGGTATGGTCCATTACCGGACAACTATTGGTTCATGCTCACCCCCATCGATTCGGAGCTGCAGCTTCGGCAAGAGTTCATTTATGTTCTGCGGAATCCCTTAGAACAAGGGCTATGTGCGGTGGGCGGGTACCAGTGGAGCTCCGAGTGGCTCTATTACTCCAACTTTTCCACCTTGCTACAAGGCACTCCGGTTAGTCAAATCTCCAAACGCAGCCTCAAGGGGATGCTGGGCGGAGAGGACGAATTGCCTGGCCATTGGCTGGTGCATCCCGAAATAGGGCTGTTGCCCGGCTCATTTGTAGATGTGGATGCAGTGAGGGCGCTGTTTCCTCACCCCAAAGACCTCCAAATAGCGCTGGTAAAAGACTACGAGGTGTTTTATCAGATTGCATCACGGCTGGGGGAACTCACCAAATACAGCAAAAGCGAGTTGGAGAGCATCGTCTCACAAACGCTACAGCAGCGGTTCAGCGGCAAAACCCTCCGCATGCTTTCGGAAGAGGACAAAGGAAAACTCATGATTATCCTCCATCGGGAGTTTGGCATGAACTCCTATCAAATCTCTACAACCATTTATGTGAAGGAAAAGATTGTCAGGCAGTTCTTGGGTTCCAAAGAACTGCGCTAATGCTTCTTTAACAGCCCCACCTCAAATCGGTCATTTTTGGCTGAAAATGCACGATTTGAGATGCGTCCAAGCGCGAAATCGGTCAAAAACGGCTAAAAACGCGCGATTTGGGGTGGCCGGGGTTTGGGAGTTGGGATTTTTTCGTTAATTTAGCGCTCTGTTAGTAAAGTGTATATAAAAACAGAAGAATATGTCTGAAAAGATTAAATCCCTCATGAACGACAGCGCGACCCTGCGCTGGACAGCGCTCATCCTCATTGCCCTCATGATGTTCTTCGCGTACCTGTTCGCAGACATCCTCTCCCCGCTGAAATCGCTGCTGGAGAGCTCCAGGGGCTGGGATAGCGCCACTTTCGGCACCTATGCCGGCGGTGAGTATTTCCTGAACGTATTTTTCTTTTTCCTCATCTTTGCCGGCATTATCCTGGACAAGATGGGGGTACGCTTCACCGGCATTCTCAGCGCCTCGCTCATGTTTGTGGGCGCCTGCGTGAAGTACGTGGGCGTAAGCGACTGGTTCCAGAGCACCGAGATGATGAACTGGCTCAACAGTTGGTGGACCTCCTTCCCCGGAAGCGCCAAAATGGCTACTCTGGGTTTTATGATCTTCGGCTGCGGCTGCGAAATGGCCGGCACAACGGTGTCCAAGGCCATCGCCAAGTGGTTCAAGGGTAAGGAGATGGCTCTGGCGATGGGCGTGGAGATGTCCATCGGCCGATTGGGCGTTTTTGCCGCCATGTGGCTTTCCCCGGCCATCTCCAAGGCATTCCCGGATGCCGTGGGCGCTCCGGTCCTCTTCGGCGCCCTGCTGCTCCTCATCGGCCTCATCACCTTCAGCGTCTTCTGCGTGATGGACAAGAAGTTCGATGCCCAGCTAGCGGCCATCGGCCAGTCCGACGACTCCAAGTCCGATGAATTCCAAATCAAGGACCTGGGCCGCATCTTCACCAGCAAGATGTTCTGGATTGTGGCCATCCTGTGCGTACTGTACTACAGCGGCATTTTCCCCTTCCAGAAATTCGCCACCAACTTTCTGGAGGAGACCCTGCAGGTGGAAGCTTCGCTGGCCGCCCGCCTGTTCAGCTGGTTCCCCATCCTGGCCATGATCCTTACCCCCTTCCTGGGCATTTTCCTGGACAAGAAGGGCAAAGGAGCCACCATGCTCATGATTGGCGCCCTTATCATGATGGTGTGCCACCTGTGCTTCGCCTTTGTACTGCCCGTGTACAAGGCCCAGTGGCTGGCCGTAGGCTTGATTCTTATCCTGGGCGTGAGCTTCTCGCTGGTGCCTGCCGCCCTCTGGCCCTCCGTTCCCAAAATCATTGACGAAAAGATTCTGGGAAGCGCCTACTGCGTGATTTTCTGGGTACAGAACATCGGCCTCTGGGGCGTTCCGCTGCTGATTGGCGCCGTGAACAAAGCCACCGGCGGCTATACCGTTCCCATGATTATCTTCGCCAGTTTCGGCCTCATTGCTTTCCTGTTCACCTTCCTCCTCAAGATAGAAGACAAGAAGAAAGGCTATGGCCTGGAACTTCCCAACATCAAGGAAGAACCCGTGGCCGTTGACGCCGAAACCCTGGCCGAAGAGTTCGCCAAAGACGAATGCTCCGATAAATAATGGACGCCCGTAAAGTTTACAGGTCGGCGGCCTGGCTGGTGCTGGCCTGCCTTGTAGTGCCGATGTTCGCATCGTACTACTTCGACGACATGTTCTCCAGCATCTCGTATCTGTTTGAGAATGCGTCACTTACACAGCTTGGCTGGGATGCGTCCGGCTATGGTCTCTACGCCAGCGGCTACAGCGTCCTGTGCGTGTTCGGCGGTCTGGTCCTGGGAGGTATCCTCCTGGACAAATGGGGCGTCAGGGTAACCGGATCGCTCTTTGTGGGCCTCATGGTTGCCGGCGCCGGCTTGGTGCTGTGGGCCCTTCTGGGCGGACAGAGCTGGTCGCTGAAAGTGGCCTACGCAGGATGCATGATTTTCGGGCTGGGCAGTGAAATCGCCGGCACCGCCGTTACTCGCAGCATCGCAAAATGGTTCAAAGGCGGGCCGATGGCTTTCGCCATGGGGCTCCAACTGGCCATTGCCCGCTTGGGGACGGCCTTTGCGCTGGTGCTTTCGCCGGCGCTGGTAAAGCAGCAGGCCAATCATGTCTACACCCTGGCCGAAACAGCCCGTCCCGCCGAAGTAGGGATGGGCCTGATGGCCCTGGGGCTCATTCTGTGGGCGGTTTTCGTGGCGCTGGATGCCCGGACAGGGTCGCAAAGCGACGCGGATGGAAGCGCTTCTTCCTCTGCCGCTGAGGCTCAGGACAAAGAAGTCTTCCGTCTTAGAGACGTCCTTAAAGTACTGGGGAACAAGAACTTCTGGCTGCTGGGCCTGCTCTGTGTACTGTTCTACAGCAGCATCATCGCCTTCAAGAAGTTCGCAGGAGCCATTCTGATTCCCCGTTTCGACATCCCCGCATCGGCCGCCGGCTGGATGGTATCCATGCTGCCTTTTTCCACCGTTGTCTTTGCGCCGCTGTTTGGCATGCTGGTAGACAAGGTGGGGCACGGCACCCGTTGGATGGTCATTGGCGCCATTCTGGCTCTCATCGCCCACAGCCTGCTGGCTTTTGCCCCGCAGGGCGTGCCGTTCTGGGGATACCTGGCCATGGTCTTCCTGGGCTTCGGCTACTCGCTGGTGCCCGCCGCCCTCTGGCCTTCCGTCCCCAAAATTGTGCCGGACAAAGTGCTGGGAACCACCTTCGCCCTGGTGAACTGGGTGCAGAATCTGGGCCTCCTCAGCTTCAAATGGGTTTCCGGCGCCATCCTGGGGGCATCGGCCCTGAACGGTCCCTTCCATGTAGAACTGATGTTCACAGGCCTCTGCGTGGCCTCGGTGCTGGTGGCCCTTCTTTTCATGCGCACCTCCCGCCGTCACCCTTCCCTGGGGCTGGACAAACCGAATAAGAATTAGCTCCGGCAGCACATCCGCCGCCCGCCAACTCAAATCGCGCGTTTTCGGCCCAAAGTGACCGATTTCACGCACGGTCGCAATTGAAAACCGTCATTCTCACTGCAAAATGGCGGTTTTTCCGTTACGCAAAGATGGAGAAAACGCAAAATCGGCCAAAAATGCTTATCTTTGCGAGTCGATGTACGAGATTCTGAATCATATACAGTCCCCGGAGGACCTCAGGAAACTGCCGCAAACGCAGCTGCAGCAGCTATGTGAGGAGGTGCGGAAATACATGGTGGAGTGCTGCGCGGTGAATCCCGGCCATCTGGGCAGCAGCCTGGGGGCGGTGGAACTCATCGTGGCCCTGCATTACATCTATGACACCCCCAAGGACAAGCTCATCTTCGACGTGGGCCATCAGGCCTATGCCCATAAGATTCTTACGGGCCGGCGGGAGCTTTTCAAGAAAAACCGCACCCTGGAGGGCATCAGCGGCTTCCCCAAACGCTCGGAGAGCCCCTACGATGCCTTCGGTGCCGGACATTCCTCCACGTCCATATCGGCGGCCCTGGGCTTTGCCGAAGCGGCCCGTCTGACCGGCAGCGGGGAAAAGAGCGTGGCCATCATCGGCGACGGCGCCCTCACCGGCGGCCTGGCCTGGGAAGGCCTGAACAACGCCGGCTCCTCCAAGGCCGATATCCTGGTGGTGCTGAACGACAACAACATCTCCATCGACCAGAACATCGGCGGGGTGCACGATTATCTGCTGAACGTCACCACCAACCCTATTTATAATAAGGTCAAAAACAAGATCTGGAATTCCCTGGGCGAGGGGAAAACCCGCGACTGGGTGCAGAAGCGGGTCATCGACACCAAGTCCAATCTGGTGCGCCGCAGCGGCGGCTCCGTCTTCGAGAGCCTGGGCTTCCGCTATTTCGGCCCCATTGACGGCAATGACGTGGAGCAACTTACCGATACGCTCCGGCGCCTGAAAAACCTCCGAGGGCCCCGCATCCTGCACATCCACACCCGCAAGGGCTGCGGTTATGCCCCGGCCGAGGCCGATCCCACCACCTGGCATGCTCCCGGCCGCTTTGACCCGGCCACCGGGCAGCGCATCAAGACGGTGTATGCCGCCGACCGCTACCAGGATGTCTTTGGCGAGGTGCTGGTGGAGCTGGCCGCGAAAGACCCTAAGGTTGTGGGCATTACGCCGGCCATGGCTTCCGGCTGCGGCATGGTGAAACTGGAACGGGCCTTCCCGGACCGCTTCTTCGATGTGGGCATTGAGGAGGGACATGCCGTCACTTTCTCGGCCGGCCTGGCTGCCGCGGGGCTCAAACCCTATTGCAACATCTATTCTTCCTTCTCCCAGCGGGCCTACGACAACATCATCCACGACGTTGCCCTGCAGAACCTGCCGGTGGTCCTGTGCTTCGACCGGGCCGGCCTGGTAGGAGAAGACGGCGCCACCCATCACGGCTGCTACGACCTGGCCGCCTACCGCAGCATCCCGGGCGCCATCATTGCCGCCCCGCGCGACGAAACCGAGCTCAAGCGCCTCATGTACACCGGCTTGGAGATTACCGGCGGCCCCTTCATCATCCGTTACCCGCGCGGCTGCGGAGAAGGAACGCCCTGGCGCGAGGCCCCCGCCGAGCCGCTTCCCATCGGCAAGGGGGAAAAACTGCTGGACGGCAAGGGCGTTGCCATTGTGGGCCTGGGCCCTTCGGTGAACCGTGCCCTAGAGGCCGCCCGGCGCCACAAGGCCGATTATTGGGTGGGCCCTGCCGTTTATGACGCCCGTTTCCTGAAGCCGCTGGATCCCGCCCTGATGGAGGAACTTTCCCAGTACAGGGCCATCATCACCGTGGAGGACGGAGCGCTCAAGGGAGGCCTCTTCAGCGCCGTGAGCGAATACTTTGCCGCCCGCACGGATGCGCCCCTCATCAAAGGCGTGGGCATTCCCGACAGGTTTATCCGGCAGGATACCCAGAAAGGCCAGTGGGCCGCCTGCGGTCTGGACAGCGAATCGCTGCTGGACCTTTTGATAGGGATGATGAAAAATGTTTAAAAAAGTTTGGCAGTTTCAAAAAAAGTACCTACCTTTGCAGTCCTTTCAACGAGGAAGGATTCATGAGCTGCCGATATAGCTCAGTTGGCCAGAGCACGTGATTTGTAATCTCGGGGTCGTGGGTTCGAATCCCTCTATCGGCTCGAAAGGGCTTTGAAATACTGAAAAGCGCTATTGGGAGGTTCGCATAGTGGCAATTGCGGCGGACTGTAAATCCGCTCCCTCAGGGTTCGGTGGTTCGAGTCCACCACCTCCCACAAGTTAACTGCAAGCGGAAGTAGCTCAGTTGGTAGAGCATCAGCCTTCCAAGCTGAGGGTCGCGAGTTCGAACCTCGTTTTCCGCTCAAATAAGTTAAGCCGGTGTAGCTCAGGGGTAGAGCGCATCCTTGGTAAGGATGAGGTCATGAGTTCAATTCCCATCACCGGCTCTTTTTTTGGGTTTTGACCCTTTGATGAAGCAACAATTGTTTAAACAATAATAAAACTATGGCAAAAGAAACATTCCAGAGAACCAAACCGCATATCAACATCGGTACTATCGGCCACGTTGACCACGGTAAGACCACCCTCACCGCCGCTATCACCAAGGTGCTGGCAGAGCGTGTTTCCGGTAACGCCGACAAGGTGAAATCCTTCGACCAGATCGACAATGCTCCGGAAGAGAAAGAGCGTGGTATCACCATTAACACTGCTCACGTTGAGTACGAGACTGAAAAACGTCACTATGCTCACGTTGACTGCCCTGGTCACGCCGACTATGTGAAGAACATGGTTACCGGTGCTGCCCAGATGGACGGTGCTATCCTTGTTGTAGCTTCCACCGACGGTCCTATGCCTCAGACCCGTGAGCACATCCTGCTCGCCCGTCAGGTTAACGTACCTAAGATTCTTGTTTTCATGAACAAGGTGGACCTCGTGGACGACGAAGAAATGCTGGACCTCGTTGAGATGGAAATCCGCGACCTCCTCGCTTTCTACAACTTCGACGAAGATTGCCCTATCATCCGTGGCTCCGCCCTTGGTGCTCTGAACGGTGAGAAGGTTTGGGAAGACAAGGTCATGGAACTCATGGACGCTGTGGATGAGTACATCCCGCTGCCTGAGCGTCTGGTTGACAAGGACTTCCTGATGCCTATCGAAGACATCTTCTCCATCACTGGTCGTGGTACTGTGGTTACCGGCCGTATCGAGTCCGGCACCATCCACGTGAACGACCCTGTGGAACTCGTAGGTTTCGGTGATGAGCCCCGTACCTCCGTGGTTACCGGTGTGGAAATGTTCCGCAAGCTCCTCCCTCAGGGTGAGGCCGGTGACAATGTAGGTC
>JAGBJY010000045.1 GCA_017934185.1 Bacteroidales bacterium
ACATACTCAACAGGGTGGCGGAAATGCAAAACGGAGCGCCACCGGAAGCCTTCCGGAACCTTCTCCCCGACAAGTGGACAAAGAAAGTGCAGGGCGTCTGACCCTGCTTTCTTTATGCGCCGCCTACGGCATCGCGGAGACGCTTACTAACCTTTTGTGGTTCGATACCCCAAAATACCACCGTAACTATTTGAAAATCAGTGTTTGCGTGGCGGATTCTTTATCTCCACTTAGGAACTCCTATGCTCCACAAAAGGCGCTGAAAATCAGCGCCTTTTTCTTTTTTGTTACGGTCTTTGTTACCCGCAAATCCGCAAGGGCTGTTGTGAAATCAAAGAGGATTGCGTATCTTTGCATACCAATCTGATATCATGGACAAATTAATAGCACTGAACACCAACGAGGTAGTTGCCTTCCTCCAGAAACGGCCCCAGGATTTTACCCGGGCCGATTTGTTATCCTTCATCACTGAAAAAGGCATCCGGATGATTGACTTCATGTATCCCGCAGAGGATGGCAGAGTCAAGACCCTGAATTTCACCGTAAACAGCCTGCAGTACGCCGAGACCATCCTCACCGAGGGCGAACGCGTAGACGGCTCCAGCCTCTTCCCTTCCTTTATTGAGGCCGGCAACAGTGACCTCTACGTAATTCCCCGCTACCGCACCGCCTTTGTGGACCCGTTCAACGAGATTCCCACGCTGTGCCTGCTGTGCGGCTTTTACGACAAGAACGGCGAGCCCTTCGATTGCGCCCCGCACGCTACCCTCACCCGGGCCGAAAAAGCCTTTGAGGCATCTACAGGCCTGCAATTTGAGGCTATGGGCGAACTGGAGTATTACGTAATCTGCGACGAGAGCGACCTCTTCCCCGCTACCGACCAGAAAGGCTATCATGAAAGCGAGCCCTTTGCCAAACTGAACGATTTCCGCCGCGAATGCATGGACCATGTGGCCAAAACCGGCGGCCAAATCAAGTACGGCCACTCCGAAGTGGGCAATTTCACCCTGGACGGCAAAGTGTACGAGCAGAATGAGATAGAGTTCCTCCCCTGCCCGGTGGACACCGCCGCCGACCAGCTTCTCCTGGCCAAGTGGGTCATCCGCAACCTGGCCTACAAGAAAGGGCTGGACGTGAGCTTCGCCCCCAAAATCACCACAGGCAAGGCCGGTTCCGGCATGCACATCCACATGCGCCTGATGAAAGACGGACGCAATGTCACCCTGGGGGCCGATGGAAAACTCTCCGAAGAGGCCCGCGCTGCCATTGCCGGCCTCATGAAAATGGCCCCGTCCATCACAGCCTTCGGCAACAAGAACCCTACTTCCTACTTCCGCCTGGTACCCCATCAGGAAGCCCCCACCAACGTCTGTTGGGGCGACTGCAACCGCAGTGCCCTGGTGCGCGTACCCCTGGGCTGGAGTTCCGGCACGGACATGTGCTCCAAGGCCAATCCGCTGGAACCGGCAGCCAACAAGGACACCACCGCCAAGCAAACCTTCGAGATGCGCAGCCCCGACTGCTCGGCCGATATTTACCAGCTTATGGCCGGCCTTTGCGTAGCCTGCCGCATCGGCCTGGAGATGCCGCGCGGGCAGGCCCTGAAACTGGCCGCGGAAAAATATGTGGACATGGATATCCATCAGGCCGCCAGTGCAGCGAAACTGGCCACACTGGACCAGCTTCCCACCTGCTGCACCGAATCGGCCGCCTGCCTGGAGGCCGACCGGGCTGTCTATGAAGCCTGTGATGTGTTCCGTCCCCGGATGATTGACGGGATTGTGAAGGCCCTGAAAGCCCACAATGACGCCGCGCTGCACCGCGAAGCCCGGGGCGATACCAAACTAATGAGGCGCCTTGTAGCGCAGTACTTCTATTGCGGATAGGACTTTTCATTCCTTAAATACCCCTAAAAATTCACCGGCCTCTTGCATCACTGCAGAAGGCCGGTTACTTAACCTAAACTTAAACTATGAAAAACTTCAAGGGCAAAGTTAAGGATATAATATCTTAATTCCAAACTATTTATGCCTTATTTTCGCAAATTTTAACAAAAGCAGTTTTTCACCGTACTTATCAAAGAGAATCCGGGCCTTCAGTTCTGGGACATTTCCGGATATTTCCAGCACTTTTCCTGCGCCAAAACGGTTGTGTTCTATGCGGTCGCCCACGCGGAAGGAGGACATGGGGTCCGGGACGAAATTGGCGTCCACCAGGGGCGGAAGTTCGCGGCGGGGAGACTCCCGGTCGGGGCCGGGAGTGACGGCAGTACGGACAGCCTGAGCGGGCCTAGAACTCCAGCGGAACCCGCTACCCGTGAAGTCTTCGGCCGGCTCGCGGGAGACCATGTCTTCCCGGCGCAGCGGATGGTCCAGGTATTGCGGTGCCAATTCCCGCAAAAAGCGGCTGGGGGCATTGGATTCGTGTTTTCCGTTGCGCATGCGGGTATCGGCATAGCTCAGGGAAACGGCCTTTTTGGCGCGTGTGATGGCCACGTAGAACAAGCGGCGCTCTTCTTCCAGGTCCTGCGGGGTGAGCATCCAGCCGCCGGAAGGGAAAAGATTCTCTTCCATGCCGGCAACAAAGACATAAGGGAATTCCAGGCCTTTGGCCGTATGGACAGTCATCAGGGCCACCTTGTTGTTGGTCTCGTCATCGGTCACATCTACATTGGAAAGAAGGGAAACGTTTTCCAGATAATCGGCCAGAGTAACGCGCGGCAGCTCCACTTCTTCCGTAACGCCGTCCTCCAGCAGGCCGTTGCGGAAATCCCCCTGCACCTCTTCCACATGCGCCTTTACGGAGTTCAGCAGTTCCTCAATATTGGCAAAGCGGCTCTGGCCTTCCACAGAAGTATCGGCCTTATAGAAAAGATAGAGCCCGCTTTCCTGGGCCAGGGTCATGGCTACGTCGTAGGCATCGCCGGTAAGTGCCTCAGCGGCAGCCTTTTCCATCATGGAGCAGAAACTGCGGATTTTGCCGATGGCCGCGCCCCGAAGCCCGTAAGTCTCCAAATCCGGGAGCGAAGCCGCCTTGAAGAGCGACACCTGCTCATGCCGGGCAGCCGCCAAAAGCGCCGTCAGGGAGGTATCCCCGATGCCTCTGGCCGGTTTGTTCACCACCCGGCGGAAAGACTCGTCGTCATTGAGGTTTACGGCCAGTTTAAAATAGGCCATCAGGTCCTTGACTTCGGCCCGCTCGAAGAACGAGTTGCCGGAATATATCATATAAGGAATGTTGCGGCGGCGGAGCTGTTCCTCCAGGGCACGCGACTGGGAATTGGTGCGGTAAAGGATGGCAAAGTCTTCATACTCTGCGTGTTCCATGCGCATGCGGGTAAGGATGGCCGAAGCTATCTGCAGGGCTTCCTCCTGCTCTGTATACGACCGCACCAGATGGATAAGTTCTCCCTGCTCCCCCATGGAAACGCACTCCTTGGGGATGCGCCCCTCGTTGTGGGCAATGAGGGTATTGGCCGCATTCACAATGGTTTGGGTGCTGCGGTAATTCCGTTCCAGACGGAAGGTTTTGGCCGATGGAAAGTCCTTGCGGAAGTTCAGGATGTTCTGGATTTGGGCGCCGCGGAAACCGTAGATGGACTGGGAATCGTCCCCCACCACGCAAAGGTTCTGATGCATGGCCGCCAGCTTCTTGAGAATGAAGTACTGGGCCATGTTGGTATCCTGGTACTCATCCACCAGGAGATGGCTGAACCGGCCCGAAATGGCGGCAAGGGCCTCCGGCGACTTCTTCAGGAGGATGTTCATGTACAGCAGGATATCGTCAAAATCCATCACGCCATTTTGGCGGCAGATTTGGCAGTAGGCCGCATAGATGCGGTAAATCTCCGGTTTCTTGTGATGCTTGTCGTCTTCCAGGTATCCGCCCACGCCATTGGAATAAGGTGTAGGGGTTACGAGGTCGTTCTTGGCCTTGGAGATGCGGGAAAGCACTTCCTTGGGCTTGTACACCTTGTCATCCAGGGTCAGCTGCTTGATGCAGGTTTTGACGGCACTCACGGAATCGGTGGTGTCGTAGATAGTAAAGGTAGCCGGGAAACCGATTACACCGGCGTATTCCCTGAGGAAGCGGATGAACACGGAATGGAAGGTGCCCATCCAGATGCGGCGGGCGCTCCGCTCCCCCACCATGAGGGCAATCCGCTCCTTCATCTCCCCGGCTGCTTTTTTGGTAAATGTCAGAGCCAGAATCCTTTCCGGCGGCACACCATTTTCTATAAGGTAGGCTATCCTGGAAGTAAGTACGCGGGTTTTGCCCGACCCGGCCCCCGCTACAATCAACATCGGCCCGTCAATGCATTCTACGGCGTTTTTTTGCTCTGGATTCAAATCCTTCAAGATCTCACTCATATCGTCCCGTTTTGGTATGGCGAAATTAGTAAAAATTTCGTAACTTCGCACGGTATTTTATAGCAAATACACAAAACTGTATCAATAATGTCAAACAATCTCGATTTGAAAAAGGGTCTGAACATTCCCATTAAGGGTGTTCCCGCCCCGGAAGTGGTCAAGACTGTGAAGCCTGACATTATTGCCATCAAGCCCACAGACTTCGCCGGCCTTACTCCAAGGCTGCTGGTGAAGGAAGGTGACGTGGTAAAAGCAGGCTCTCCCGTGATGACCGACAAACTCCGCCCCGAGATTCTTCTCACCTCGCCCGTCAGCGGTAAGGTGGAAAGCATCGTGAGGGGTGAAAAGAGAAAATTGCTTGCCGTTCTGGTAAAGGCCGATGCCCAGCAAGAGTACGTAGATTTTGGCGCCCAGGCGCCCAAGACGGCTCAGGAAGTCAAGGAACTGCTCCTCAAGAGCGGTCTCTGGGTATCCCTTGTCCAGCGTCCTTATGGCACCGTTGCCAGCCCGGACGCCCAGCCGAAGGCAATTTTCGTCTCCTCTTTCAGCACGGCTCCGCTGGCAGCGGACACCGACTTTGTGCTGGGCAGCGCAGTGGCCGATATCCAGGCCGGCGTTGACGCCCTTGCCAAGGTAGCCCCCGTGCACTTCGCTGTCAAGAAGGCCGGATCGGCCTTTGCAGGCATCAAGAACGCCACGGTTCACTCCGTGAGCGGTCCTCATCCGGCCGGCAACGTGGGCGTACAAATCAGCCACATTGCTCCCATCCAAAAGGGTGAAACCGTTTGGACGGTGTCGCTGCTGCTGCTTGCCGCCATCGGCAAACTGGTCAATACCGGCAAACTGGACCTTACCCGCAAAGTGGCCATTACCGGCCCGTGCGCTCCCAAGGCGGCTTACGTGGTGGCCCTTCCCGGCACGCCCGTCAAGGAGCTCACTGACCTTCCCGCAGGAGACATCCGCGTGGTGGGCGGCGACGCCCTCACCGGCGAAGTCCTGGGGGCCGATGGCTGCCTGGGCTTCTTCCAGGACCAGCTTACTCTACTTGAAGAAGGCACTGCACGTGAATGGTTCGGCTGGGCCAAGCCCTTCCGTCCCAGCGTGTTCAGCTCTTCCTGGTGCTACTTCTCCTGGCTTACCCCCAAGAAGGAGTACAAGATGGACACCAACCTGCATGGCGGTCCCCGCGCCTTCGTGGAAACCAAGTGCTTCGAGGACGTGACCCCCATGGACATCTTCCCCATTTACCTCATCAAGGCCTGCCTTGCCGGCGACATTGAGAAGATGGAAAAATTCGGCATCTACGAAGTCCTGCCCGAGGACCTGGCCCTCTGCGACTATGTAGACCCTTCCAAGAACGAGATCCAGGCCATTATCCAAAAGGGTATTGACCTCATGATCAAAGAAATGGCATAAGTTATGGCAGACGAGAAGAAAACTCCCTGGTGGCATTCCACCGTTGACGCTTTCGATACCTTCCTGCGCGTCCCCGGCACCGTAACGGCTAAGGGCGCTCACGTACGTGACGGTATTGACCTCAAGCGTGTCATGATTATGGTAGTGATTGCGCTGGTCCCCGCTGCCCTCTTTGGCATGTACAATGTGGGTCTCCAGACTTCTACCGTTTATGGCCTGGACTGGGGTTTCTGGCACATGTTCTTCTACGGACTGCTCCGGATGCTTCCCCTGTTTGTGGTTTCCTATGTAGTGGGCCTTGCCATTGAATTCGCAAGTTCCCAAATCCGTGGCGAAGAAGTGAACGAGGGTTACCTTGTTACCGGCTTCCTCATTCCCCTCATTGTTCCCGTAGACGTTCCCCTGTGGATGCTGGCCCTGGCCGTTGCCTTCAGCGTCATCTTCGTGAAGGAAGTCTTCGGCGGTACCGGAATGAACATCTGGAATCCGGCCCTTGTGGCCCGCGCCTTCCTCTTCTTCTCCTATCCCTCCAGCATGTCCGGTTCCAGCGTCTGGGTTTCCAAGACCTGGGTGCCCGCCCTCAAGGGCGTGGATGCCGTATCGGCCGCCACTCCCCTTGCCATTGCCCATGACGGCGCTTTTGATGCCGCCACCGGCGCTGTGGGCCAGTACTCCTTCATGGACATGTTCTACGGCTTCATTCCCGGATCCACCGGTGAAACCAGCGTGATTGCCATCCTTATCGGCGCCCTCATCCTTGTGTGGACGGGCGTTGCCTCCTGGAAGATTATGGTGAGCTCCCTCGCCGGCGGTCTTCTGGTGGGTTGGCTGGGTCAGCTGGCAGGGGCAACGGCTGTGCCTTGCTACTATCAGCTGGTCATGGGCGGCTTCCTCTTCGGTTCCGTCTTCATGGCCACCGACCCTGTCACCGCAGCCCAGACCGAGACCGGCAAATGGATTTATGGCTTCCTGGTGGGGGCCCTGGCCGTGGTTGTACGCCTGTGGAACCCCGGTTACATGGAAGGCATGATGCTCTCCATCCTGTTCATGAACACCATGGCCCCGCTCATTGACCACTGCGTTGTATCGGCCCACACCAGCCGCCGCGCCAAGAAAGCTGTTAACGCCTAAAGGAATCGCGCTATGAATACAAACAACAACGTATATACCGTTATCTACACCACCGTCATTGTGGTAGTAGTGGCAGCGCTCCTTGCGTTTGTGTCCCAGAGCCTCAAAGCCAAACAGGATGCAAACGAAAAGGCCGATACCATCTCCCAGATGCTCACCAGCGCCAGTTATGCCTCCAAGGCCGAACTGGGCAAACTGGGCAATGTAGCTGTTCTGGACAAGTACGCCGAGGAAATTCAGGAGGCTTTTGTCATCAACCTGGATGGCGAAGTCCTTCGTGAACTGTCCACCTCCCGTGAGAACATTGAGGTGTACAGCCCTAAGGCCCTCAAGCGCCAGAATTATAACATCAAAGGCGGTCCCAACAAGAGCGGAGAGCCGGAACTTCCCGTCTTCGTGTTCAAGAACGGCAAAACCGTAGTTCCCATCTATGGTGCCGGTCTGTGGGGCCCTATCTGGGGCTACATGTCCTTCGAGAGTGACCTCCGGACCATCGGCGGCGCTTACTTCGACCATGAGTCCGAGACCGCCGGCCTGGGTGCCAAAATCAAGGACGACCCTTCCTTCCAGGCCGAGTTCGTGGGTGAAGTGGCCGATTTCTCTTCCGCCAATGTCTTTGACATTGTGAAGGGCGGCGCACCCAAGGATGCCGACGGCAAGTCTGTGGTGGACAACAAGATTGACGCCATTACCGGCGCAACCATGACCTCCAATGGCCTGGATGCCGCCATCGACACCTGGCTGGCTGCTTATGCAAAGTACTTTACCCGTAATGTGGAGGAATAAGCCATGGATGCAAAACTGAAAGAAACCATTCTGAACCCCATTTTCAAGGGGAACCCCATTACCGTCCTGGTGCTGGGCATCTGCTCCTCCCTGGCGGTTACCGTTACGCTGAAAGGTGCCCTGGTGATGGCCCTCTCCGTGATTGTGGTCACGGGCATCTCCAGCCTCATCCTTTCCCTGCTCCGCAATACCATACCCGGTCGTGTACGTATCATCGTACAGCTGGTGGTGGTGGCCATGATGGTGATTCTGGTAGACCAGATCCTCAAATCCTTCGAAGCCACCTACGCCATTGACAAGCAGCTGTCTGTGTATATCGGCCTCATCATCACCAACTGCATTGTGATGGGCCGCATTGAGGCTTTCGCCCTGGGCAACAAGCCCTGGCCCAGCTTCCTGGACGGCGTTGCCAACGGTGCCGGTTACGGTATGATTCTTATTATTGTAGCCTTCTTCCGCGAGCTTTTGGGCAGCGGCACCCTCTTCGGGGTGGACATCCTTAACTGGATGGGCTATGTTCCCAACAACCTGGTCATTCTGCCGCCGTTCGCCCTCATCCTCCTGGGATGCATCGTATGGGTACAGCGCAGCATCCAGAAAGATCTGCAGGAGAAATAAACCGTGATGCCTTATGGAATATCTTAGCTTATTCGTCAAGTCCATCTTTGTGGACAACATGATCTTCGCTTACTTCCTGGGAATGTGTTCATTCCTGGCGGTATCGAAGAATGTGAAGACAGCTGCCGGCCTGGGCCTTGCGGTCATTTTCGTGCTGCTGGTTACTCTTCCCATCAACTACC
>JAGBJY010000046.1 GCA_017934185.1 Bacteroidales bacterium
GACCTCGAGGTTTCGTAACATGGTAATAATGTGGTAGTTATATACCTTAAAGTTACGAAATTTTGAGGTCTTTTGCAAATATAATTAACTGACAATCAATAATTTACGGCAATTATTTCAAATTTTGTCATGTACTAAAAACTGAAATATGTATGGCACTCGAAACTCAAATTCAAGAAGACATCAAGGCCGCGATGAAGGCCAAAGACACGGCAGCGCTTAACGCAACGCGCGCTATCAAGGGAGAAATCCTTCTTTTTAAGACCGCCGAAGGCGGAGCGAAGGAGGTAACGGACGGGGACGTCCTCAAAATGATCCAGAAGCTGGTGAAGCAGCGCAAGGAAGCCGCCGAGCAGTTTGTGGCAGCCGGCAGGCAGGAACTGGCTGATAATGAGCTCGCCGAAGCGGCCGTCATGGAGAAGTACCTTCCCAAGCAGCTCTCCGAGGCCGGAGTTGAGGCCAAAGTTAAAGAGATCATCGCTGCGGTGGGCGCCACCTCCATCAAGGATATGGGAAAGGTCATGGGCGCTGCCAACAAGGCTCTTGCGGGACTCTCCGACGGGCGGACCATCTCTTCGGTTGTGAAACGGCTGCTCGCTTAGTAATGTGTGACACTACGCCCGTTGAATAGGCGTTACATCGGCTTCGGTGGCAGAAAGTGTGGGCGTGGTCTGCGGCTTAAAATCCCACTTGGCCCAAATCTTGCGCGCACCAGGCCCAAAACCCGCCATTTTGGCAGAAGGAAGGTTTTGGAGCGGCTTTTGTAAGGGGGAAGGGCAAAACCAACGAAGACATGGGTTCAGCAAAATGGATAGCGGGATTCCTTGGATGGGTTTCCTGGGGGCCGATCGGGGCCCTTCTGGGCTTTGTAGTGGGCTCGGTAATTGATTCCGCCATAGAAGGAGGGCAGCGTTCTTTCTCGGCCACCGAGCAGCGCAACAGTTTCCTCGTGAGCCTACTGGTGCTTTCATCGGCTGTTATCAAGGCCGATGGGAAGGCCCTTGAATCGGAGATGAACGTTGTGCGGGACTTTATCCGGCGCAACTTCGGGGATGCTGTGGTGGATGAGGCCATGGAATACCTCCGCCGCCTCAACGCCACTCAGGTGAACATCTACGAGGTGGGTCCGCAGATAGCCCGCTATATGAACTACTCGCAGCGGCTCCAGCTCTTCCACTACCTGGTTCAGATCGCCATCGCGGACAATCAGTTTGACCAAAGTGAGAAGTCTGTCCTGGAGGCCATCGCTTCCACCATCGGCCTTTCGGCCTCCGACGCCTCCTCCGTGATTGCCATGTTCTACAAAGACAGCAGCTCGGCCTATGCAGTGCTGGAGATATCCCCATCGGCCACCAATGACGAGGTGACGAAGGCTTATCGGCGGATGGCCATGAAGAACCATCCGGACAAGGTGGCCACCCTGGGCCCCGATGTACAGAAGGCCGCCGAGGAGAAGTTCCGTCAGGTGCAGGAGGCCTATGAGACCATCAAGAAAGAACGCGGGATGAATTAGGCGGTATTTACGGGAAAAAGCGTATATTTGCAAGCTATGAGTGAATTGCTAGATTCTGTAAAGCAGCAAGTGGCCCGGTCGGCCGCCGTGAAAGAGGCTTTCCTTAAAGATGAAAAAGCCATGGCCGCTACGGCCGATGTGGCCGATTTGCTGGTGCGCACCTACAAAGCCGGGGGCAAGAGCCTTTGGGCAGGGAATGGCGGCTCTGCGGCCGATGCCCAGCACATGGCGGCCGAACTGGTGAACAAGTTCCGCCTGACCCGCAGCGGGCTGCCGGCCCTGGCGCTGACGGTGGATACCTCCATCCTTACCGCCATCGGCAACGATTATGGCTACGACCAGGTTTTTGCCCGGCAAATCATTGCCAACGGCTGCCCCGGAGATGTTTTTATCGGCATTTCCACCTCGGGGGAGTCGGCCAATCTGGTAAAGGCGCTGGATGCCTGCCGGGAAAAGGGGCTGGTGAGTGTGGCCCTTGTGGGGCAGGCCCCCTGCGCCATGGACGCCTACGATTATGTGATTCATATTCCCTCGGCCGATACCCCCAGAATTCAGGAATGCCAGACCCTTGTAGGGCATATCCTTTGCGATGTGGTTGAACAGGCGCTGTTTACACCCCGTCAATAATTTTTTTATTTACATAAAAATTTGTAAATTTGCGCCGCCCAAAAGCAACAACGTTTAACAAATTATAAACTTTAGTAAAATGATCAAACTTGGTATTAACGGTTTTGGCCGTATCGGACGTATGGTTTTCCGCGCCGCCGTCGAGAACTTCAACAAAGACATCGTGGTGGTAGGTATCAACGACCTTCTGGATCCCGATTATCTTGCTTATATGCTCAAGTACGACTCTGTACACGGCATTTTCAACCACGACATCAAGGTTGAGGGCAACTACCTCATCGTTGACGGTAACAAGATTCAGGTCTTCTGCGAGAAAGATCCCGCAAACATCACCTGGGGCGCCCTTGGCGTAGACGTCGTTGTGGAATCCACCGGTTTCTTCCTCACCGCCGAGCTTGCAGAGGCCCATATCAAGGCCGGTGCCAAGAAAGTTATCATGAGCGCTCCTTCCAAGGACAGCACTCCCATGTTTGTTTATGGCGTGAATGACAAGACCTATGCCGGTCAGACCATCATCTCCAACGCCTCCTGCACCACCAACTGCCTGGCTCCTCTTACCAAGGTCCTGAACGACAACTTCGGTGTAAAGCGCGGCCTCATGACCACCGTTCATGCTGCTACCGCTACCCAGAAGACCGTTGACGGTCCTTCCAAGAAGGATTGGCGCGGCGGCCGCGGTATCCTCGAGAACATCATCCCTTCCTCCACTGGCGCTGCCAAGGCTGTAGGTAAGGTTCTCCCTGAACTCAACGGAAAGCTCACCGGCATGTCCCTGCGTGTTCCTACCTCCGACGTCTCCTTCGTAGACCTCACCGTGGAACTGAATAAGGAAGTTTCCTATGAGGAAATCTGCGCTGCCATGAAGAAGGCTTCCGAAGGCGAGCTCAAGGGTGTTCTCGGTTACACCGACGAGGCCGTTGTCTCCACCGACTTCCGTGGCTGCCCGCTCACTTCCATCTTCGATGTGAAGGCCGGTATCCAGCTGGATCCTACCTTCGTAAAGGTTTGCGCCTGGTACGACAACGAGTGGGGTTACAGCAACAAGGTGCTTGAAATGGCTAAGGTCATCACCAAGTAAGTAACGGTTGGGGTATTAGCTCAGTTGGTAGAGCGATAGGTTCGCAATCTATAGGTCAGGGGTTCGAATCCCCTATACTCCACAAAAAAGGCATCGCCGCGGCGATGCCTTTTTCTAATACTCGGGTTCCTGCGGAACGATGAGGAGGGCGATGAGGTAGGCGAAGAAGCCGCTGCCCCCGAAGAAGATGGCAAAGACCCAGGCCAGACGGATGATGGTGGGGTCAATGTTAAAGTACTTGCCCATACCGCCGCAAATGCCGGCGATGGTCTTGTCAGTCCTGCTTCTGTAAAGCTTCTTTTCCATATCTTTGAGTGTATTAGTGTTCTATTACACCGCAAAGTTACGGATTATTTCCGATTCTGCAAATATTTCTGCAAAAATTTGTAACTTTGAAAACTATGAAAGAATATATAGCCCAAAATAAAGAGCGCTTCTTTGAAGAACTATTCTCCCTCCTGAGAATCCCCTCGGTAAGTGCCCAGCCCCAGCACAAGCCCGATATGCAGCGCTGCGCAGAGCGTCTGGCAGGATTGCTAATGGAAGCCGGGGCCGATGAAGCCCGCGTTTGCCCCACCGCCGGCCATCCGGTGGTTTTCGGCCAAAAAACCGTTCCCGGTGCTGCCAAAACGGTGCTGGTATACGGTCACTATGACGTCCAGCCCCCTGAACCGCTGGAGCTTTGGCGCACGGACCCGTTTGAGCCCGTCATTGCCCCGGACCCTGCCACAGGGGAGCAGGCCATCTACGCCCGCGGCGCCAACGACGACAAAGGCCAGATTTTCATGCACATCAAGGCCTTCGAGTACCTCCTCAGGAGCGGGAAACTTGCTCACAATGTGAAGTTTATCTTCGAAGGTGAAGAAGAAATCGGCAGTGCCTCCCTTCCCGCCTGGGCGCAGGAGCACAAGGACCTCCTCAAGGCCGATGTCATCCTGGTGTCGGATACCACCATGATTTCTGACAAAGTGCCATCCATCAACTGCGGCATGCGGGGCCTGGCCTATCTGGAAGTAAAGGTAACCGGTCCCAACAAAGACCTCCATTCGGGCCATTACGGCGGCGCCGTGGCCAATCCCATCCAGGTGCTCTGCGAGATGATAGCCGGCCTCATCGACGATGGCGGCCGCGTCACCGTGCCGGGCTTCTACGACAAGGTGGTGGAGTTATCGGCCGATGACCGCGCCCAGCTCTCCCGCGCGCCCTTTGACCTGGAAGAGTACAAGGCCTTCCTGGACATTGCCGAGGTGCGGGGAGAGAAAGGCTACACCACCCTGGAACGCACCGGCATCCGTCCCTGCCTGGACGTTTGCGGCATTTGGGGCGGTTACACCGGACAGGGCGCCAAGACCGTGCTCCCGTCCGTGGCGCACGCTAAAATCTCCATGCGCCTGGTGCCCAATCAGACGGGGAAGGAGATATCGGCCCTCTTTGAGAGGCATTTCAAGGCCATTGCGCCGCCTTATGTAAAGGTGGAGGTGACGCCCTTCGAGGGAGGGGACGGTTTCCTGATTCCCATCAGCTCTCCGGCTTTTCAGGCCGCTTCCAAGGCCATGGCCGATGTCTATGGCATCGCGCCGGTTCCCAGCCGGGGCGGTGGCAGCATTGCGGTGCTGGCCGATTTACAGCGCATCCTGGGCATTGACCCGCTCTTGATGGGTTTCGGCCTGGAGCGCGATACCATCCATTCGCCCAACGAGAGTTATCTTCTCAGGCAACTCTTTGCCGGGATGGAATCCATTGCACTTTTTTACGGATATTACGCATGAGAATACTCATTTCCAACGACGACGGATACAAAGCCCAGGGCATTCACGTCCTGGCCCGTATCATGGCCGGCTTCGGAGAAGTGACCGTAGTGGCCCCGAAATACCACCAAAGTGCCATGTCCATGGCGGTTTCCCTGGGCGTAAAGCAACTGGCATACAAGGATTTACCGGAAGAAGGACCGGGTGCATGGACCTACCTGGATGCAACTCCGGCGTCCTGTATCAAATTCGGCCTGGAGTTCAAGTATGAGCACCGGGACCCGGATTTGGTGATGAGTGGCATCAACCACGGCTATAATGCTTCTACGGCGGCCAATTACAGTGCTACGCTGGGTGCCGCGGAGGAAGCGGCCGTGAATGGTCTCCGTGCCATCGGCGTCTCTATCTCCAGCCATGCTTCCGAGTGCGATTTTTCGGCCATCGAGGCGCTGCTGCCCGGCATTGTCCGGAAGCTTTGGGACAACTGGCCCGCCGGCGTTTGGGGCCTCTATTATAATGTGAATTTCCCCACCTTGCCGCTGGAGCAAATCAAGGGAATCCGGATGGCCCGTATGGGAAAAGGCCACTGGATCAAGGAGTTTGAACCGTGGGACGAGAGCCGGCTGGGCGGCCTTACCGACAGTTTCCTGTGGCAGCACCATCGCGTGGAACTGGAGGAAGGGGAGCAGGCTGTGTTCATGCGCGGGGAATTTGTGAACGATGACAAGGAGGCGGCTACCGCCGACCATCTCCTGATGGAAGACGGCTGGGTAACCATTGTGCCCTGTTCGGCCGATCTTACCCATTACAGCGTGCTGGAGCAGCAGGCCCATTTGTCATTTTGAACTTTTTTGTCATTCTGAGCGAAGCGAAGAATCTATGAAGTACTACATCATAGCCGGCGAAGCCTCCGGCGACCTCCACGGCAGCAACCTCATGAAAGGCCTGTATGCAAAGGACCCCAAGGCCGATATCCGCTTCTGGGGCGGCGACAAGATGGATGCCGTGTACCATGCTTTTCAGGAAGGCACGGGCTTGGTGAAGGATTACCGGGACGGCGCCATCATCGGCTTTATGGAAGTTTTCCTGAAGGCCGGCTCCCTCCTGAAAAAGGTGGCTTTCTGCAAGGCCGATATCGCCGAGTGGCACCCGGATGTGGTCATTCTCATTGACTATCCCGGTTTCAATTTCAAGATCGCTAAATTTGCCCACAAGGCCGGCTACAAGGTGTTTTATTACATTGCCCCCAAGGTGTGGGCATCCCGTGAGGGACGCATCCGCAAACTCAAGGCTTGGGTAGACAGGCTCTTCATCGTGTTCCCCTTCGAGGTGCCTTATTTTGAATCCAAGGGCGTGCCCTTCACCTATGTGGGGAATCCGCTGCTGGATGCCATCGACCAGAGTCCGGCCCTGCTGGAAAGCCGGGGGGCCTTTCTGGAGCGCTGCGGCCTGCCCGATGCCCCGTGGATAGCCCTGCTGGCCGGTTCCCGCAACAACGAAATCGCTTCCATGATGCCCACCTTCATGGAAATGGCCGATGCCTGGCACGCGCGCCATCCGCAGTTCCACTTTGTGGTGGCGGCCGCCCCCTCCAGAACCCTGGCCGATTATGAGAAGTATCTGGGACAGAGGGACTTTGTTCACGTGGTCTTTGGGGAAACTTACGCGGCCCTGCGCCACGCTTCGGCCGCGGTCATCAATTCCGGAACGGCTTCGCTGGAAGCCGCCATCATCGGAACGCCGCAGGTGGTGGGCTACAAACTGAACGCCTTTACGTATCAAATGCTCAGGCATATGATCAAGGTGCGCTACATCTCGCTGGCCAATCTCATCATTGACCGGGGTGCCTTCAAGGAATTGATACAGAATGATTTCTGCACGGATAATCTCCTGAAAGAACTGGAACTGCTGGTTTACGATGAGCCGTACCGTTCCCGTATGCTCTCTGATTATGCCCAGGTGCGCTCCCTCCTGGGTGGCTCCGGCGCCTCCGAAGCCGTGGCGGAGGCCATGATTGAAGCCATGGCGTGAAATGCAATTGACTGAAATACAGTTACTTGCATAAATCCGTCTATGTGTTTTTACATAGACAGATTTGCGTAAGTGCTTAATAGTTAGCTATTTGCATTTCACGGTGATCAGCAGGAAGTTCTCCGAGAGCACATCAATGCGCGCCCCGAAGAGATGATGGTCACCACCGTCCTTCACGCCCAGTCTGGAGCGAAGCGCTTCTGAAGAAAGCGGCAGGTTGTGGGCACTGACATCGGCCTGCGGGTAGCTCCGGGCCGTTTCTTTGAGATGGCGCTTGTCCAAAGGGACGACGCGCTCAATGGGGAACCATTTTCCGAAGGGTGCAAGTTCATCAATCCTTGCAGCCGATACATACAGGTGCGTGTGCCGGCCCAGTTTCTTGAGGCCGAAGGCCGATGACGGCCAGTGGAAGGCCCCGGATTTGAGAAGCGCCTTGCCGGGCTCGAAGAGCCAGCCGTGAAGGTCTTCGGTCGTGGCGAATACAGATCCTTCGTCATTCTGAGCGCAGCGAAGAATCTGTGCATGCCCGTTCTCGCAGATAACAAGCGCGGCCTGTCCTTCATACCCCCTTTCCAGCACCAGCAGCAGTTCTTTGCACTCTCCTTCGGCGGCCACTGCATGCACTTCTTTCACGCAGCCTAACTGTTTGCACAACAGGGTGATATCGGCCATGGGGGAGAGCTTCAGCAGAAGGTGCGGACAAGCCTCCAGCAGTTCCGGAAGCAGCGTCAGTACATCCGGCTGGCACTCCTCCAGGCGAAACACTTTGCGTCCGTCCGCTGCCCGCCGTGCCGGGTCCAGATAGAGGATGTCCGGCTGGAAATCTCCCGTCATCCCCGACCTGATAGGGGATCTAAGCTCGCTATTCCTGACGCAGATGTTATCGGCCCCCAGAAGCTCGAAGTTGTGCCGCGCGGCCTCGCAGAGGGCGGGATTCATCTCATTGTACAGCACCTTTTCGAAGACCTGAGCGAACGCCCAGCTGTCTACCCCCAGCCCGCCGGTTAAATCGGCAAGGAGGGTCCCGTCTAAAGCGCATTTTGCGGCATTTTTGCGCTTAAGATTGTCCTCTGGGCCCATCTTAAGTGCATTTTGCTGCGTTTTTGCGCTTAAAATTGTCCTCTGGGCCACCGAGGCCTTGTATTGGGCGGTTTCTGTGGAGGAGCATTGCTGGGCCGATAGCCGGGTGGGGTAGTGCAGCCCCGGCACGGCGTACCACTCAGGGACCTTGGTGCGCAGTTTCCGCCTGGCTTCCAGCGTGGTAAGGGCCAGGTCAAAATCTGGCACATCCGCGGCAAAGCGCTCGCGGGAGAGTGCCAGACGGCCCAAATCGTCCTCGTCATGCAGCAATATGAATTCACTGAAATCCATATTGCAAAAATACTGAATAATCTTTATATTTGTATGTTTTGTTAAACAGAAGAGATTCTTCGCTGCCCTCAGAATGACAAAAGTGCACACAAAAGACAGACGTGCGCACAGTATGCCAAGGGCAAGAGTTTTTTGTCATTCTGAGGCACGAAGTGACGAAGAATCTCCAGGCGGATACACTAAAACCACAAGATATGAAAGATTACAAACAAGTGGCCCAGAGCTGGCTGGACGGTAATTTCGATGACCAGACCAAGGCCGAGGTGAAGCACCTCATGGAAACAGATCCCGTAGCGTTGGAGGATGCCTTCTACCGTAATTTGGAATTCGGGACGGGCGGTCTTCGCGGCACCATGGGTGTGGGCACCAACCGCATGAACAAATACACGGTGGGCATGGCCACCCAAGGCCTGGCCAATTACATCAAGGCCCATGTGGAAGGGGAGAAGAGCGTGTGCATCTCCTACGACGCCCGCAACAATTCCCAGCTCTTTGCCCAGATATCGGCCGATGTTCTTTCCAACAACGGCATCAAGGTCTATCTCTTTGAAGGCCTGCGTCCTACGCCGGAACTGAGCTACTCCATCCGCGCCAAGAAGGCCACGGCCGGCATTATGGTAACGGCCAGCCACAACCCCAAGGAATACAACGGCTACAAGGTGTTCTGGAGCGACGGCGGCCAGATTACCGCTCCTGTAGACAAAGACATCGTGGCCGAGGTGGCCAAGATTGAAGACCCGGCCGACGTGCGTTTCCAGAGTGTTCCCGGTGCAGAGAAAGCCCCTGTCGAGATAATGGGCCGGGAGATGGACGAGTGCTACCTGCACGACATCCTCACCCTTACCCTGAGCCCGGAGGCCGTGAAAAAGCACGCAGACCTCAAGATTGTGTACACCCCGCTCCACGGCTGCGGCGTACGCTTGATGCCGGAAGCGCTGAAGCGCATCGGCTTCACCAACATCATTCATGTGCCCGAGCAGGACGTGAACGACGGCAATTTCCCCACCGTGGTTTCCCCCAACCCCGAAGAGCCTGCTGCCATGGCCATGGCCCTTGCCAAGGCCGATGAAACCGGCGCCGACCTGGTGCTGGCCACCGACCCGGATGCCGACCGTCTGGGCATTGCCGTACGGGACAACGAAGGCAAGATGGTACAGCTCACCGGCAACCAGACCTGGAGCTTCCTCACCTATTATGTGCTCACCCGCTGGAAAGAACTGGGCAAACTCAACGGCAACCAGTACTGCGTAAAGACCATTGTTACCACGGAACTCATTGCAGCCATTTGCAAGAGCTTCGGCGTCAAGTGCTACAATGTGCTCACCGGTTTCAAATACATTGCGGAGGTGCAGAAACAGCAGGAAGGCCTGTCGGAGTTCATCTGCGGCGGCGAGGAAAGCTACGGCTTCAACCTGGGCTCCTTCGTTCGTGACAAGTGCGCCCAGATTTCCGGAGTCATGGTGGCCGAATGTGCCGCCTGGGCCGCGGAACAGGGCCTTACCCTGTATCAGCTCCTCCAGAAAGTGTACAAGGAGTACGGCCTGTACGTAGAGAAGATGGTATACATTGTACGGAAGGGCAAAACCGGCGCGGAGGAAATCCAGAAAATCATGGCCGATTACCGTGCCTGCCCTCCCAAGGAGATTGCCGGCAGCCCGCTGGTGAAGGTGATCGACTACCTGAAACCGGAAGAAACCGGCCTTCCCAAGAGCAACGTGCTGCAATTTTTCAATGCCGAGGGCGACGTGGTTTCCGTGCGTCCTTCCGGAACAGAACCCAAGATTAAATTCTACTTTGGGGCGCGCGGCAACGACGCTCCCGCCAAAATTGAAGCCCTTAAAGCCCAATTCATCAGCTAACTGTCTATGAGCCGGATGCTTACCTATCCCGGTTTCTCGGTGGTGTTTATCCAGACCTTCTCTGTGCACCATACCAAGGAATTCATTCTCCCGGAGGACGCCCTTCGGGAGATGGATACTCCTTACGAGGACTGGGACCCCTCGCGCGAAGTGTATGTGGAAAAGGCCGATGCCCTGAAAGTTCCCATCGCCTGGATGGAGCGGGACATCGAAAACCAGATTTTCGTGCTGCCGCAGGACCGCCGCGACCCCACTAAAGGCAATGTGCGCCGCTATTCCCTGCGGGGCTTTGATTTCACCATGCCCATAGTCCCGGCAGAGGATGAATCCATCTACGAGGTTACCCTCAAAGGCCATTGCAATGTGGAGATGAACCTTTTCTTCGGCCACACTGCATCCATCACCTACCGTTTCCTCTTTGACGGACACGCCTGTGAAATCTCAAGGCCCGTGGTCACGGACCATATCATCGCCTTCCTTTCCAACTGGCTCAGCGCGGAGTTCTGGAGCAAGGAAGAGGGGGGAGAGAAAACAGCAATCGATTACGAAACCCATTTTGGTGTGGATGCCATCTGGCTCAGTGCAGAAGGAGACCCGCTGGACAGCCCCCAGCGCATAGACAATCTGGGCACCGGCCGCAGTTTTGACGCCGTGGCCCTGCGCTACAAGAACTTCATTTACAAGCATTGCTCCCAGTTCAAGGAGGATATCCCCCTGTCTGAGCGCAAAAAACTGGAGCGCCGCTGGAACAGTGCCCCCTTCACCGTGGACAACGACCTCCACTATGCCATGGTGGATATCTGGGAAAACCTCCAGCACATAGAAGCCGATGGCACGGACCTCTTTGACAACAATGCCAAAAACCGCCTCACGGAGGCCCAGATTGTAGAGCACATTCGCGAGGAACACAAGGGCGAGCTCATCGGTCTTCTTACCCTGTATCCGGAAGAATGGCGGTACCGGGATCCTTCCGCCTACGATGAGGTGTGCGGAGAGAATATCGCCATCGATACCGACGACCTGGTGCTGGCCGGCAGTTCCCTCTGCCTGGTGCTGGGAACCTATGGCCGCCGCGGCGCCGGAGAAGAAGGCGTCAACTGGGTGGAACACCTCAAAGAACGCGCCCATTACCATGTCTCCTGGCCGGAGTACCTGATGATCCTGCAAATGATTCTGGCCAAGAAATACGTCATTGACCTGGCCTCCAACACCCTGGTGCTTTCAACCCTGGACGTGGAGAAGAAGTCGTCGGAAGACCTCATCGGCCAGAACGCCGCGCTTTCCATGCGTCTGACGCGCATGGTTACGCAGCTGGACGTGGTGAAGTATTCCAAATTCCCTTCCCACAAAGTGATGTTTGACCGCACCACCGCCCGCCTGGGACTGAACGAAGACTACGAGCGCCTGAGTGCCCTCATGGACAGTGTGGACAGCAGCCTGCACAATCTGTCGGACTACAAGTCCATGCGCAGCGAGTTCCTCCTGAACATTATCCTGGCCATCATCTCCGTGGCGTCCACCTTCGAGCTCTTCTTTCAGAACTCGGAGATGCCGTTCCTGGAGTACTTTGGCCTCAAATCCAGCAAGCTGGCCGCCATTGTGGTGGCCGTGGTGGCTTGCGTAACCATTTTTGCCCTGCTGCTGGTGGTAAGCAACTCGCTCCGCAGCATCTGGGACCGCATTAAAGAAAACATTGGCCGATGAAAATAAGACTTGCTAAACGGGAGGATGCCCAGGCCCTGGCCGACATCTTCATGGGGCACATCACTGCCCATACGGAATACATTTCCCACGGAGAAATTCAGATGGGGGTAGGGGAAGGCGTGATAGAGGACGGCGTCCTGGTGGCCCGCCCGGCCGCCGGCGGCCGGGAGAAGTGGCTGAAATACATCCACGCGCACATTCAGACCCCCTCTTTGGCCGGGGTTTGGGTGGCGGAAGACGGCAATGAAATTGTAGGCTTTACCGTTGCCGATATCGAGGAGGACGGTGACGTTCCCTTCGGCATGGTGTGCGACGTTCTGGTAAAGGAAAGCTACAGGGGTCACGGGGCCGGTGCCACCCTGCTGCAAACGGCCATAGACTGGCTCCGGAGCCGGGGTATCAAGGATATTTACCTGGAATCCGGGAAGAACAATCACGCCGCGCACCGCTTCTTTGAAAAGCGCGGCTTTTCCCACGTCTCCGAGATTTACAAATTAGGATAATCCCTGCACCACTGGGTCAGGGGACATTCCTCACATTTGGGTTTACGGGCGGTGCAGATGTACCTGCCGTGGAGGATGAGCCAGTGGTGGGCAATGGCCCGCTGCTCCTTGGGAATGTGGCGCTCCAGGTCCAGTTCCACGGCCCTGGGGGTACTGCCGTCGGAAAGGCCCAGCCGGTGCGAAACCCTGAAAACATGGGTGTCTACGGCAATGACAGGCTGGTTGTACACGATGGAGGCAATGACATTGGCGGTTTTTCGGCCCACGCCGGGAAGGCGCATCAGGGCATCGATGTCCGAGGGAACCTCCGAGCCATAATCGGCCACCAGCATCCGGGCCATCTCTATGAGGTGCCGGGCCTTGGCGTTGGGGTAGGAAACGCTTTTTACAAAGGGGTAAACGTCGTCGAAGCTGGCCCCTGCCAGGCTTTCCGGCGTAGGAAAACGCTCAAAGAGCGGGGGCGTTACCAGGTTCACCCTTTTGTCGGTGCACTGGGCACTGAGGATCACCGCCACAAGCAGCTGGAACGGGCTCTGAAAGTGCAGCTCGCTCTGCACGGCAGGCTGGTTCTGGGCAAACCATTCAATGATGGAGTTGTATCTTTCTTTCCGGGTCATAGGGTAACGTCGATGCCCTCGTCTATCACTTCTTCGCAGTGCTCGCCGGCGCAGGAGAATACGCGGCCGGGATATTTCTCAAAGATGGAGCGGTTGTGGGTAACCATCACGATGGCGGTGCCGCCGGCGTTCAGGTCCTGCAGGAGCTGGAGAATTTCATCGGCGGTTTCCCCGTCCAGGTTGCCGGTGGGTTCATCGGCCAAAATTACAGAGGGTTTGTTCAGCAGGGCCCTTGCAATGGCAATGCGCTGCTGCTCGCCGCCGGAGAGCTGGTGCGGCATTTTATGGGCCTTGGTGCTCATCCCCACGGCCTCCAGCACTTCCGAGATGCGGGAGTCTATGCGGCCGCGCTCTTTCCAGCCGGTGGCGCGCAGCACAAACTCCAGGTTGTCTTCCACACTGCGGTCTGTCAGGAGCTGGAAGTCCTGGAAAACCACGCCCAGGGAGCGGCGCAGGTAGGGAATTTCACGGCTGCGGATGCCCGGGAGGGTGAAGCCGCAGACCACGCCCTCGCCCTTCTCCATGCGGTTTTCGGCCGTCATGGTGCGGATGATGGAAGTTTTGCCGGAACCCACCTTGCCGATGATGTAGACAAAATCGCCGGGCATGATGTCCATGTTCAGTCCGTAGACTACGATGTTTTCGCCGTTCAGGATATCGGCCTCCTTGAAATGAATGACAGGTTCCATAGTAAAAATCCCAAATTCAGGCAAATATAACGAATTTTTTTGTTATTTTTGTAAGATAAAACCGCAACGTATGAAAAGACTCCTTGCAGCCTTCGCTGCACTGCTTTTTACCTGGGGCATGACCGCCCAGAATATAGAAGACCTCTATCGCGCCGGCATGTACTCGGAGGCCATGGAGCTGTTGGAAGGAAAGTCAGATCCGGACTCGGAAGCCTGGCGTACCCTCTGCGCCCTGCAGCTCAAACTCCCCAACGCCTATCATCTGGCCGGCCATTTCACGGAGGAATTTGAGGAACACGTCCAGGTGCCGCAGGTGCGCCTGCTCTGGGCCCTGGAACTTTTTGACCAGCAGCAGTACGAGGAGGCCCTGCAGCAGTTCAACCGGATTTCCGTGAAAGAAATCCGCCCTTCCCAGGTGGCCGAATACAGCTACAAAATGGGCTACTGCGCCTATGAAACCGGGGAATGGGAGCGCGCAAAAGGGCTTCTGGTGCGCTGCCGCGCCCTGCCGGTGAGTGATTATACCGCGGCGTCGTATTACACGCTGGGCTATATCAATTATGCCCAGAAGAACTTCAAGGAGGCCTGCGAGTGGTTTGAGCTCTCCGCGGGAGACCCCCGCTTCTCCCTGCTGGCCAACTATTACATCCTGGAGTGCCGCTTCAACGAGAAAGACTACAAGTACGTGGTGCAATTCGGGGAAGATCTTTTTGACAAAGTGCCCGAAGACCGGCAGCCGCACATGGCCCGCATCATGAGCGAAAGCTATCTGGTGCTGGGAGACGTGGACAAAGCCCGCTCGTACTATGAGAAGAACCTCAGGAACAAGGCCCGCCTGACCCGCTCGGACTACTTCTATGCCGGAGAGGTGAATTACCTCATCCAGAATTGGCAGGGAGCCGTGGAAAACTTTGAGCAAATGGGGGAGCGCGCCGACTCCCTGGGCCAGGTTGCCTCTTACCAGCTGGGCTACAGCTACGTCCAGCTCAAGAACAAGGTGGCGGCCATGGAGGCTTTCAAGCTGGCTTCCGGGCAAAACTATACGCCTGATATCCAGGAAGATGCCCTGTACAATTACGGCAAGCTGGCGTTTGACCTGAACCGTGACACGGCACCTTTCCAGGAGTATCTCCAGCGTTACGGCAGCCAGAAAAAGGGAGACCAGATTTACTCCTATATGGCCATGGTGGCCCTGCAGAACCACGACTACGAGGCTGCCGTGGAGGCCTACGACCACATTGACGAGCTGGACCCCAAGATGCAGTCCAATTACATGAAGGCCTACCTTCTTCGCGCCCGCGAACTCATGGAAAGCGGGTCCTGGCGTGCCGCGGTCCCTCGTCTGAAAGCGGCGGCCTACTACAGCCCCCGCCGGGACGGCTTCAACCAGCTGGCCCGCTATTACCTGGCCGAATCCTATTACCGCGACGGCAAATACGCCGATGCCCGACAGATTCTCAGCGACCTGTACAACTTATCGGCCCTGAACCAGCGCCCCGAAGGCAAGCTCATCAGCTACCAGATGGCCTACACCTATTTCAAGGAGGCCGATTATGAGAAGGCCCTGAAATGGTTCCGGAACTACTTGGAGGGCGATAATCTCACGCAAGGGGCCGATGCCGAGACCCGCGTGGCCGACTGCTATTTCTTCAGCGGCGACTATACCACGGCCGTGGCGGCATATGAGCGCCAGATGACCGATTATCCGGACCCGGACAACCTCTATCCCCGTTTCAGGGCAGGGGTGGCCAGCGGCCTCATTGAAGACAATACCCGCAAGGTCCATTTCCTGGAGGCGGCCAAGATGGCCAGCCCGCAGGCCCCGTATTACGGAGAGTCCATCTATGAACTGGGCCGGGCCTATGTAGCACTGGGGGATGAAGAGGATGCCATCCGCGCCTTCCGCACCCTCCGCGGCAACACCTCGGATCCCGCCCTTGCCAGCAAGGCCCTTCTGGAACTGGGCATGGTTTCCCGCAATGCCGGCCGCAGCGACGAGGCGCTGGGCTTCTACAAAGAGCTGGTGGCCCAGGGCGGAGAATACGCTGAGGATGCCCTCCTGGCCATAGAGGCCATCTATCGCACCCGGCAGGATCCGGATGCCTATCTTGCCTATGTGAACAGCCTGGGCAGCAGCGCAAACCGCACGGAGGCCCAGAAGGAGGAAGTGTATTTCTCCAGCGCAGAACAGGTGTATCTGTCCGGCGATTATGCCAAGGCCCAGACCACCCTGCAAAGCTATCTGGAGAAGTATCCGCAGGCACTGTACGCCGCCAAGGCCAAGTTTTATCTGGCCGACTGCTACCGCTTCGCCGGGGCCGGGGAACAGGCGGCCGATGCCTATCAGGAGGCCCTGGATGCCGGTTTGGAGGGGGCCCTTGCCGAAAGCGCCCTTTCCCAGTTTGCTGCCATCGAGTACCAGCTTGGCGCTTATGCCAAGGCCTACGGCGCCTATCTGCGCCTGAAAGAATCGGCCAAGCTGCCGGTGAATGTTCAGAACGCCGCCTTGGGCATGATGCGAAGCGCCTTCCGCGCCCGCGAATGGGACGATGCCATTGCGGATGCGGGCATCGTGCTCAGTACCCTCAGCGGCGAAGCCGTCCAGCGGGAAGCCCGTTATGTGCGCGCCAAGTCCTACCTTTTCAGTTCCCGTCGTGAGGAGGCCCTTGCAGAGCTGAAAGTCCTCTCTGAACAGCCTTCCACCGCAGAGGGCGCCGAAGCTACCTATCTCCTGATTCAGGACCAGTACGACCGCGCCCGCTTTGAAGGCATCCAGGAGGCCGTGTACGACTTCTCGGGCAAGGCCGGCGGCCAGAATTACTGGCTGGCCAAGGCTTTCATCGTGCTGGGCGACACCTTCGCCGAGCAGGGGAACCTCCCGCAGGCCAAAGCCACTTTCCAGAGTATCAAAAACGGT
Organism: Bacteroidales bacterium; assembly: GCA_017934185.1. Lineage (GTDB taxonomy): Bacteria > Bacteroidota > Bacteroidia > Bacteroidales > UBA932 > Cryptobacteroides. The sequence goes on from JAGBJY010000046.1 coordinate 16,658, forward strand.
TATGCTTCCACCGGTCTGGAAGACGATGTCCTGGACCAGGTTGAACTCCGGCTCAATAAACTTTCCTAGCATGAAAAAGAAGCTCATCATAGCAGGTGCGGCCCTTCTTCTGGGGGCCAGTGCCCTGGCGCAGAACCTGAATCCCACCGTGGAGGTGACCAATACCTATGTCCGGGAAGCTTCCGGCATTGAAAAACCCGTCCAGCTTATGGAAGTGCCGGATTCGGTGCTCCGCTTCAACCTGGACTTTGACTACAGCGTGCGCACAACGCCCTACAAGGGGTCTTACGAGTTCAAACCCTATCTGGTGCAGCTGAAACCCCAGCCGCGGCCTTCCACGGAAGGGACGCTCTATGTGAAAGCTGGGGCCGGCTATTCCCTCCATCCGGAGGCTACGCTGGTTTGGACGCCCCTGAATAAGAAAAATTTCCGCCTGAACCTCTACGCCGACCATCAGTCTTACTTTGGCCGATACAAGCAGATGGCAGTCTCGGAAGGGGCCCTGCAGGACGGCGGCAACCGCTACAGCGGCGTGCAAATGCGCACCCAGGCCGGTGCCGATGTGCTCTACGGCTGGACCGGCGGCCATTTCACCGCAGACCTTTCCTACAAGAACATCGGCGCTACCATACAGGAAGGACAGAATGTCTATCACAATTTCTTCCAGGGGCAGGCCCGTGTGAAGAGCAGTCCGGAGGCGGCTTTTGCCTATGAGGCGGGTACGCGCGTATCCGTGATGGGCGGCAATTATGCCGAGACCCATACCGTGAGCGATGCCCTTCTGGGGACGCATTTCGGCTTCCATCATGTGCGCCTGGGCCTGGGGCTGGAGACGGTGGGTGAAGAGGCTGGTTTTGCCGGCAATGTGTCGCTCACGCCGCGCTACGTCTTTGAAGCCGGGCGTTTCCAGTTGGATCTCGGCGTGAAATTTTCCATCCTCTACCGCTCTCAGAACGTTGCCTATTATTATCCCCACAAGGGCGGCGTTGTGTTTCCGGATGCCCGCGTGAGCATTGTCCTTGTGCCGGAGGTGCTTACGGCCTATGCATCGGCTACCGGCGGCAACCATCTGAATGTGACCTCCGACCTTCTGGAAAGCAATCCTTTTCTGCCCGGCTTCGCTGGGTACCAGGATACTTCCGTGGAACGGGTAAATGCCGCCCTGGGCGTTCGGGGCAATGTTTCCGGGCGTTTCCACTACGATGCCAAAGTGGGGTATGCCTGGTGGCAGAATGCGCTGCTCTACGGTTACGGGCCGGTTTTGCCCGCCATGGGGTATGAAGAAAACCTTTCCAGCTTCTATGCCGATGCAGCCCTGGGCTGGAAGTCCGATTACCTGGATGCAGATGCCCGCCTGCTTTACCGGTACTCCAGCACGGTAGATGCCGCAGAGCTCTTTGCGCCGCCGGCCTTTACCGCCCAGCTCAAGGCGCTGTACAAATGGGGCAACCGTTTCCGCGGCGGCGTAACCCTGGATGCCCGTACGGACACCCGGAGCCAGTCGCTCACGCTTCCCGGCTATGCAGACCTGGGACTTTACGCCGATTTCCAGATGAGCCGCCGGCTGGGCCTGTGGGCCCGCGTCGGCAATCTTCTGGGCAGTACCGTTCAGTATGTGCCCGGCTATGCGCAGCACGGCCCGTGGGCCACTGTGGGAGTGGTTTTTACCCTCTAATTTCACTTGCATAATTCATGGAATTATGTTATCTTTGTATGATTTAGTGAAACAGGTGAAAAAATGATTGAAAACGAAGAAATGAAAGCGGCCGAGCAGCAGTATTCGGCAAACAGTATACAGGTTCTGGAAGGTCTTGAGGCGGTGCGGAAGCGTCCCTCCATGTACATTGGCGATGTGGGCGAAAGAGGCCTGCACCATCTGGTGTATGAGGTGGTGGACAACTGTATTGACGAGGCCATGGCCGGCTATTGCACGGACGTGGATGTCAAGATTCTGGAAGACAATTCCATCCGCGTGCAGGACAATGGCCGCGGTATCCCCACCGGCATGCATGAAAAAGAGCACAGAAGTGCCCTGGAAGTGGTCCTGACGGTGCTTCACGCCGGCGGTAAGTTTGACAAGAACAGCTACAAGGTGTCCGGTGGTTTGCATGGCGTGGGCGTAAGTTGCGTCAATGCCCTCTCAGACCTTCTGGTGGCCGAAATTCACCGTGAAGGCAAGGTCTTTGTCCAGAAATACTCCAAGGGTAAGCCCATTACCGCCGTTCAGGTGACGGGGGAGGCGCAGGATACGGGTACCACCATCACCTTCCATCCGGATCAGACCATCTTCACCCAGACCATCGTCTACAAATACGACACCCTGGCCAACCGCCTCCGGGAGCTGGCCTATCTGAACAAGGGCATCCGCATCACCCTCACGGACCTGCGGGAGAAAGTGGACGAATTTGTAACCGCCGAAGACGGGGAGCGCAAAGCCACGGGAAACAAGGTTTTCCGCACGGATACCTTCTTCTCGGAACTGGGTCTGCGTGAATTCATCGACTATCTGGATGCAGGCGCTCCCAAGCTCATTCCGGAGCCCATCACCGTGAATTCAGACAAGGTAATTCCCATCGACATTGCCCTGCAGTACAACACCGGATTCAGCGAGCGCATCTACTCCTACGTCAATAATATCCACACCATAGAGGGTGGTACCCACCTCCAGGGCTTCAAAATGGGCCTTTCCCGCTCCCTCAAGAACTACGCAGAGAAGAACAACCTCCTGAGCAAGTTCAAGGGCGATTTAAGCCCGGAAGACTTCCGCGAGGGCCTTACCGCCATCATCTCCGTGAAGGTGGCCGAGCCTCAGTTTGAGGGCCAGACCAAAACCAAGCTGGGGAATCCGGAGGCAACATCGGCCGTATCCCAGGCCACTGCCGCCGCCATGGACCAGTATCTGGAAGAACATCCCAAGGAGGCCAAGACCATTGTGGAGAAGATTGTGCTGGCCGCCACGGCCCGAGCAGCAGCGCGCAAGGCCCGCGAAATGGTGCAGCGCAAAACCCCCATGGGCGGCGCCGGCATGCCCGGCAAACTGGCCGACTGCTCCGACCACGACCCCGAGAAGTGCGAGCTCTTCCTGGTGGAGGGAGACTCTGCAGGCGGTACCGCCAAGCAGGGCCGCGACCGCCGCATCCAGGCCATCCTGCCGCTGCGCGGTAAAATCCTGAATGTGGAAAAGGCTGCGCAGGACCGTGCCTTCGAGAGCCAGGAAGTACGCAACATCTACACTGCCCTGGGCGTTACGGTTGCCCAGGAAGATGAAAGCGGCGAAAAGCACATGGACCTTTCCAAGCTGCGCTATCATAAGGTAATCATCATGACGGATGCCGATGTGGACGGTTCCCACATTGCCTGCCTCATCCTTACCTTCTTCTTCCGCTACATGTTTGACCTTATCAAGAACGGTTACGTGTACCTGGCCACCCCGCCGCTGTACCTGGTGAAAAAGGGCAAGGAGGAGCGCTACTGCTGGACCGATGCCCAGCGCGAAGCCGCTACGGCCGAGCTGGGCCGCGGAACGGACAAGGGCGTTACCGTCCAGCGCTACAAAGGTCTGGGTGAAATGAGCGACACGCAGCTGTGGGAAACCACCATGGATCCCGCCCGCCGTGTGCTCCGCCAGATTACCATCGAAAATGCCGCCGACGCAGAGCGCACCTTCTCCATGCTCATGGGCGACGATGTGCCGCCGCGCCGCGCCTTCATCGAAGAAAACGCGCATTATGCAAATATCGACGCCTAAGTTACCCCGGAAAATAGTTCCGCTTGTCATTGTTTTCGCAGTCCTGGTGCTTCTGATGCCCAGGACCGCGAAATTCAATTATGACTACAAGAAAGGAACGCCCTGGCCGTACGAAACCCTTATCTCCCAGTTTGACTTTCCCATCCTCAAAACCTCCGACCAGATTCAGGCCGAAAGGGATGAGGCCGGCACCATCGTCATTCCTTTCTACCGTTATTCGGAGGAAGTTACCTCTACGGCGGTGCGCAATGTCCAGAGCCTGGATCTGGGGAATCTCAACAGCATCCGTCCTGCGGTGGTTACCCGGCTCAGTGACATTTATGCCAAAGGGGTCATCTCCGACGGTAAGGTGAAACTGGAGCAGGGATCGGCCCAGGTGTCCGAGAACCTCATTTACATCCAGCGCAACAAAAGGGCCACGCAGTATCCCCGCAGCGAGGTGTACAAAGTGTCCGAAGCCCGCGATGAGCTGGTGGCGGGGCTGGCCAAGAGCTATCCCTCCGTTAATCTGGACTCCCTTTTCCGCCGTACGGGCGTTTATGAGGCCATCGCGCCCAACCTCCTGTACGACGGGGCCATGACCGAACTCACGCACGCCCGGAGCGATGACTATGTTTCTCCCACCCTGGGCTATGTGAAGGCCGATGAAAAAATTGTCTCCAAAGGAGAGATAGTAACCGCCGAGATTGCCCAAATCCTGGACAGTTACAAGGAAGAGTACAACAAGGTGTTCGGCTATGACGGGCCCCGTGTCCTTCTTTATCTTGGCAATATTCTCCTGTCGCTGGTGCATGTGGTCATCCTGTACTTTGCCCTTTTCTTTGCCAATCCCAAAGTGTTTGACGACAGGAACCGTTACTATTACCTCCTTACCGTTTTCCTGCTGGTCACCATGATTACCTTCGTGGTGGAACGCACGGCTTCGGGCTTCCTGTACATGATTCCTTATCCGGTTTTTGCCCTGTACCTGCTGGCCTTCTTCCGCAAGCGGCTGGTGTTCCCGGTATACATGGTGTCCCTGCTGCCCCTGCTGGTGTTCTGCGGCAACGGAATGGAACTGTTTGTGATGTATCTGGCCGCCGGCGCCGTTACCCTGGAAACCTTCGGCTCTTTCAGCAAAGGCTGGCTGCAGTTTGTCAATGCCCTCATTATCTTCGGCGTGGAACTGGTGGTGTTCCTGGGCTTCCGGCTCATTGACGCCGGCAGCACTTCCCTCTGGTGGGTGAACCTGCTGCAAATCTTCGTGGGCGCCCTGGCCACTGTGGCCCTGTATCCCATCATCTATCTGTTCGAGCGCCTGTTCAACCTGGTGTCGGTGACCCGCCTCATCGAACTGGCCGATACCAACAATCCGCTCCTCCAGGAGCTTCAGGCCAAGGCGCCGGGCACCTTCCAGCATTGCCTCCAGGTGATGAATCTGGTAGATGCCGTGGGCCATGCCACCGATGCCGACGTGCCCCTGCTCAGGGCGGCGGCCCTGTATCACGACATCGGCAAAATGCAGAATCCCCTCTGCTTTGTGGAGAATGAGAGCTCCAACCCGGATGCTCCCAAGTATCACGCCGAGAAAACGCCCCGGGAGAGCGCCAGGGACATTATCCGCCACGTGGACGACGGCCTTGCCATTGCCGACGAGCATCGGCTTCCGGATAAGATTAAGGCCTTTATCCGTACCCACCACGGCACCTCCAGTACGGCTTATTTCCTGAACAAGTACCTCAATGACGGCGGAGACCCTTCCCAGGTGGGCGATTTCTACTACCATGGCCAGAAGCCGGCCACCAAGGAAGAAGTGATTCTGATGGTCTGCGACTCCATTGAAGCCGCCTCCCGTTCCCTGCGGGATTTCTCTCCGGAATCCTGCAACCGCTTTGTGGAAGGCATTGTTTCCGGCAAGGAGCAGGCCGGCCAGTTTGAGGATGCCGACATTACCCTCCATGACATGAACGTGATGAAGAAAATGCTCAAGACCTATCTTCAGCAGATTTACCATGCCCGGGTGGCGTATCCCAAGCGGAGGGGTTGATAAATTAAGTGAAAATTCGTACCTTTGCGCCCCTTACACGATAATAAAACCAATCAAATACTATGAACGTAAGCAAAACTCAATCCGATGCCCTGAATTATCAGGTAACCATCGAGATCGCCGCAGCCGATTATGCCGAGCCGCTGCGTAAGCGCCTCAACGAATACAAGCGCCAGGCCGATATCAAAGGATTCCGCCGTGGAATGGCTCCCATGGGCCTGATTCAGCGCATGTACGGGGACCAGGCGCTCTACGACGCCGTGAACCGTCTGGTGGGCGAGCAGCTGGATAAGTTTATCCAGGACGAAAAAATCCGTGTACTGGGTGAGCCCATGCCCTCCGAGGACCAGCCCCAGCTGAGCTGGACCAGCGGCTCAGACTTCACCTTCAAGTTCGACCTGGCCCAGAGCCCGGAACTTACTTTTGAGGTGAGCAAGGAAGACAAACTCCCTTACTACGACATCAACATCACCGCCGCCGAAAAGAAGGCTACCCGTGAACAGCTGCTCCAGCAGTTCGGTTCCCTTCAGGAAGGCTCCAAGGTGGGCGAGAACGACTATGTGATTGCCGACATCGAGAACGAAGGCCATAAGGCCGAGGGCGTTTACATCTCTGTTTCCAACGTGGCAGAGGAAGCCCGTGGCGCCTTTATCGGCAAGAAAGCCGGTGCCAAGTTCCAGCTGGACGTGAACGTGGCCTTCCCCAACGAGACCGACCGTGCCGCCATGCTGAAAGTGGAAAAGAACCAGTTGGAAGGCCTGAATCCGCTGTTCAACTTCACCCTTGTGAATGTGAAGACCTTCGTGGCCGCAGAGGCCAATCGGGAGACCTGGGACAAGATGTACGGCGAGGGTGCCGTTACCACCGATGAGCAGTTTGAGGAAAAGATTGTGGAGCGCATCAAGGCCGGCCACGAGCAGGAAGCCAATTACCGCTTCGGTGCCGATGTGCGCAAGTTCTACGTGGAGAAAGCCGCCCTGGAGCTTCCCGAAGCCTTCCTCAAGCGCTGGCTGATATACGCCAACGAGGGCAAGTTCACCGCCGAGGATGTAGAAAAGCAGTTCGATGGTTTCCTGGAGGACTTCAAGTGGCAGCTGGTGCGCGGCCGCATCATGCAGCAGTTCGGCCTTAAAGTGGACGAGGCCGATATCCGCGGAGCCGCCGAAAGCTATGTGGCCTATCAGTATGCCATGTACGGCATGGCCGGTGTTCCGGAGAACATCATCAAGTCTTCCGCAGAGAACATGCTTCAGGACGAGAACCAGCGCCGCCGTCTGGAAGAGCAGTGCGAAGACAACAAGGCCATTGCCCGCGTCCGTGAGGAAGTCACCCTCCAGACCAAGAAAATCTCCATGGACAAGTTCCGTGAACTGAAATAGCAATAACCTGCCTCAACGCTCCTGTCGCTTTCCGGGCAAAAGTCGCTTTTGAGGCAGGTTATTGCTGTTAATATAGGTAATATGACTGATTTCGAAAAATACGCAGTGAAGGGAAGAGGGTTATCATCGATGACCCTCTCTCGTTATTCGTCCCAGCTGGACGCTTACATCAATCCCACCATCACCGAGGAACGTCAGCTCAACGTGGCCCAGATGGATGTTTTCAGCCGCCTCATGATGGACCGCATCATCTTCCTGGGCGTTCCCATCGACGATGACGTGGCCAATATCATCCAGGCCCAGCTCCTCTTCCTGGCCGCCAAGGACCCGGGTGCCGACATTACCATGTACCTGAATACCCCCGGCGGGCAGGTGCACAGCGGCCTGGCCATCTACGACACCATGCAGCTTGTGCAGCCCGATGTGGCCACTGTCTGCACCGGCATGGCTGCCAGCATGGGCTCGGTGCTCCTCTGCGCCGGTGAAAAAGGCAAACGCAGCGCGCTCCCGCACTCCCGCGTGCTCATCCATCAGCCGCTGGGTGGCGCCCAGGGCCAGGCTACGGAAATTCTCATCGCCGCCAAGGAGATTGAGAAAACCCGTACGGAATTGTTCAACATCATTGCCCAGCACAGCGGCCAGCCCTACAAGAAAGTGGCCGCCGACGGCGAGCGCGACTTCTGGATGACCGCAGAAGAGGCCCAGGCCTATGGCATGGTGGACGAGATTCTTCGTAAAAAGAAACGTTAATGGCTAAGAAAGGACATCAGGAGCATTGTGTGTTCTGCGGCCGCTCGGACGAGGAAGTGCCGTTCCTGCTGCAAGGGCTTAACGGCTTTATATGCAGTGACTGTGCACGTCTGGCTGCCCAGTACGTAGATGAACTGGAGGGCAATCAGGGCAAACAAACCCCTGCCAAACTGGGGAAAGCGCCCAGGCCGGAAGAAATCAAGGCGTATATGGACCAGTACGTGATTGGGCAGGACCGTGCCAAAAAGGTGCTGGCCGTGGCCGTGTACAACCATTACAAGCGGGTGAACCACAATCTCATAGAGAAGCCCGACGACGGTGTGGAACTGGAAAAGAGCAATATCCTGTTGGTGGGCCCCACCGGAACGGGAAAAACGTTGCTGGCCCGCACCATCGCCAAGATGCTGGATGTGCCTTTCACCATCGTGGATGCCACGGTGCTCACCGAAGCCGGGTACGTGGGAGAAGATGTGGAGAGCATCCTCACCCGTCTGCTTCAAGAGGCCGATTTCGACCTCCAGAAAGCGGAGCGGGGGATTGTGTTCATCGATGAGATAGACAAGATTGCCCGCAAGAGCGACAATCCCTCCATCACCCGGGACGTCTCCGGGGAAGGGGTGCAGCAGGCCATGCTCAAGCTCCTGGAAGGCAGCATTGTGAATGTTCCGCCCAAGGGAGGCCGCAAGCATCCGGAACAGGAGTTCATCCATGTGAACACCCAGAACATCCTCTTCATTTGCGGCGGTGCCTTCGAGGGCATCGAGCGGCATATCGCCCAGCGCAAGAACACCCAGATCATCGGCTTCGGGGCCGAGGAGAAGCAGCGCATTAACAGGGAAAACCTGCTGGAATACGTAGATGCCATGGACCTCAGGGCCTATGGCCTGATTCCGGAAATTGTGGGCCGCCTGCCGGTGATCACCTATCTGGACCAGCTGGACCGCGCTTCCCTCAAACGCATTCTCACGGAGCCCAAGAATGCCCTGCTAAGGCAGTACCAGAAGCTCTTTGAGATGGATGGCATGAAGCTGGAAGTGGACGCTGCCGTACTTGACCTCATTGTGGATACGGCCCTTTGCAACAAGCTGGGCGCCAGAGGCTTACGCTCCATTTGCGAAAAGCTTATGGCCGATGCCATGTTCGAAGCCCCCTCCACCCGCAAGAAGGTCTTCCGCCTCACTCTGGAGTACGCCAAGGAGCGGTTAGAAAAATAAAAAGACACTCACAAGGCTGTGAGTGTCTTTTTGCTTGTGAGGACACGCAGATTTGAACTGCGGACCTCTTGCCTGTCAAGCAAGCGCTCTAAACCAACTGAGCTATGCCCTCAAAAGGATTACAAAGATAGGGAGAAAAATCGGTTGCTCCAAATTTTTCTGCCTTAATTCACCACAATTTCGTCAAGGAACTGGAAGCCGCGGGTAGGATGGGCCACAAAGCGGATGTAGCGGGCTTTTCCCTGTACCGGCGTGCCGAAGAGGACGTAACTCTGGGAGGGTTCCTGAATCTCGTTGGGAATCACGGCTGCCTGCTCAAAGCGCTCTCCGTCTTCCGACAGCCACACTTCTACGGATTTTGGGAGGAAGATGTCGGGGCCGGGTTCGCAGAGGAAGGTACCGCCCACAAAGTGGATGTCCTGCACCTCGTCCATGTCAATGACCACATCAATAGCTTTGAGGAAGCCCTGCCACCGGCCGTCTCCGTAAGACCAGCCGCCGCCGATGCCGTCTGTGAAAGTGGCCTCTCCGGCGGCGGGGTAGCCGCTCCACGTTGTGTTGTAGGTAACCTTCTTGCCCACGGCTTTATGACGGATGCCGCTTTTGAAGGCCGGGCGTTCACCGTACTCTTTCTTGATATCGAAGGCGTTGTAGCCATCGGCAATAAGGGCGTCGTTCCAGCGGGTGACGCGCTCAAGGAAGCCGTCCTTGTTTTCCGGCTGGGACCAGCCCACTTCGGCAATGGCGGCCACGCGCGGATACATCATGTACTCGGTGTGTTCGGGGGTGGGGATGCGCTCGTGCCAAAGGTTGCCTTGGACGCCCAGGATATGGCTTTTCCCTTCTTCCGGAATGTCCTGGAGCGGATCATAGGAATGCACCACGTCAAGGGGCAGATAGCCGCCGAAGCCTTCCGGCTCGTAGAGGGGCGCATCCTGCACTTTGTCCAAGTAGCAGTACCGCCCCGGCGTCATCACTGCATCATGGCCCTGGCTCACGGCTTCGATGCCTCCCTTGGTGCCGCGCCAGCTCATGACGGTGGCGTTGGGCGAGAGGCCGCCTTCCAGGATTTCGTCCCAGCCCAACAGCTGACGGCCATGCGCGTTGATGAAGCGTTCGATGCGCCTGACCAGATAACTCTGGAGCTCTTCCACAGAGCCAAGCCCTTCGGCCTGCATGCGGGCCTGGCAGTCGGGGCAGCTTTCCCAATGCTCTTTGTCGGCCTCATCGCCGCCAATGTGGATGTATTCCGACGGGAACAGGCCGATGACCTCTTCCAAGACGCTCTCCAGCAGCGTAAAGGTGGCTTCTTTGCCGGGGCAGAGCTCATAGCTCCCTTCGCGGCACCCCACCTCAGGATAGGCAAAAACCACTTCGCGGCTGTGACCGGGCATCTCGATTTCCGGAATCACAGTCATGTGGAGACGTTCGGCTTCGGCAAGGATTTCGCGGACATCGGCCTTGGTGAGGTAACCGCCATAGGCTTCGGGGGCACCTTCTTTCGAATACTTGCGGCCGGTGGTCTGCCACTCCTTCCAGGTGGCTCCTTCACGCCAGGCGGCCTCAGAAGTCAGTTTGGGATAACTGTCCACCTGAAGGCGCCAGCCGGCATCGTCGGTCAGGTGCAGGTGGAGGACATTAATCTTCAGGCTGGAGAGTGCCTTCATCTGCTTGAGGATGAAGTCTTTGTCCCGGAAATGACGGGAGATATCCAGCATGAATCCGCGGTACTGGAAACGGGGATAGTCGTACACCGCCGCACAGCCGTCCAGTTGCCGGAGGGTCTGCAGGGCCCGGAAATAGCCGGTTTCGGTATTGGCCTCCACCTTATAGCCCTTGGGGGTAAGCGTAAGCTCATAGGCTTCTTCCCATGCAAATGCCGGCAGGGAGGCCGTCTTGCGGGCGAAGGCCTTTCCGCCAATCTTGCGGGAAAGCTCCCTGGAGGTGTTGGGCGCTCCCTCCATCCGGGTCATCTGAACCGGGGCAGGGACTTGCGCCTGGGCCGACAGTGCGGCGAAGATGGCAATAACAGCAGCAAAGAGATGTTTCATGGCGTAGGGTTTGTACAAAGATACAAAAAAATATGCTTAGCCCGGCCATGTCTCTGGCCCAACACGGCAATTGTATTCTGCCGATTATTTGCTACCTTTGCATGATTCAAAGACAAAACAGCATGATTCAGTCCATGACAGGGTACGGCCGGGCCGAGGCCGTTGTTGCCGCCGGAAAGATTACGGTGGAAATCCGTTCGCTCAACGGCAAGAATGCCGACATCAACCTCAAGACTTCGCTGCTCCCCAAGGAGCAGGAACTGGCTGTAAGGAAAATGCTCTCCGACCGCCTTGTGCGCGGCACCATCGACCTTTTCCTGACCTTCGAACCCAATGCATCGGCCGCCAAAGGCATCAACACGGAGGCGCTGCTGCAGTATTTGAATCAGGTGAAGGCGGTTGTTCCCACCGATTTGTCTGGTTCGGAGGCTACGGCCCTTCTGGTGTCTGGCCTCCTCCGTATGCCGGAGGTGACGGATGCCCGCAGGGCCGATGTCATCACGCCCGAGGATTGGCCGGCGGTGGAAAAGGCCATAGGCAAGGCCCTGGATGCCATTTGCGATTACCGCGCCCGCGAGGGAAAGGCCTTGTATGCCGATCTCACCAGCCGCGTGTCAGGCATCGGGAAGCTGTACGACCAGGTGGAGGCCCTGGAAGGGGAGCGCATCACCGCTGTGCGGGAGAAACTGGACAAAGCGCTGGAGGAACTCTCTGCCAAGCCGGACCCTTCCCGCTTTGAGCAGGAACTTATTTTCTATCTGGAAAAATACGACATCAACGAGGAGAAAGTACGCCTCAGGCAACACTGCAAGTACTTCATGGAAGTAATTGACGGTGAACCCTATCCGGGCAAGAAACTGGGCTTCATTATCCAGGAGATGGGCCGCGAAATCAACACCACCGGCTCCAAGGCCAACCACGCCGGCATCCAGCAGCTGGTTGTGCGCATGAAGGATGAGCTGGAGAAGATCCGCGAGCAGAGTATGAATATTCTGTAAGGAATTTTACTCCAGCAGCTTCGGCCGCCGCTCGCGGGTGCGTTCGACGGCTTTTTCGTCCTGCCAGGCGCGGATGAGTTTGGGGTTGCCGCTAAGAAGGACATCGGGCACTTTCCAGCCGTTGAATTCGGCCGGGCGGGTATAGACGGGGGGGGATACCAGGCCGTCCTGGAAGGAGTCGCTGAGGGCCGATGTCTCGTCGGTGAGTACGCCGGGAATGAGGCGGATGATGCTGTCGGAGAGCAGGGCAGCGGGAATTTCCCCTCCGCTCACTACAAAGTCTCCCACAGAGATTTCGCGGGTAATCAGGTGTTCGCGGATGCGCTCGTCAATGCCCTTGTAGTGCCCGCAGAGGATGATGATGTTCTCTTTGAGGGACAATTCGTTGGCCATGCCCTGGTCCAGGATTTCCCCGTCCGGGGCCATGTAGATAATCTCGTCGTAATGGCGCTCTGCGGTGAGCTCTTTGATGTAATTGAACACCGGCTCCACCATCATCACCATGCCGGCGTCTCCGCCGTAGGAATAGTCGTCCACCGTGAGGCGGGGCCCCAGGCCGTATTTGCGCAGGTTGTGCACGTGGATTTCCACCAGGCCCTTCTTCTGGGCGCGGCCGGGAATGGAGTGGCTGAGGGGGCTTTCGAGCAGTTCGGGAACAACGGTTAGGATGTCTATTCTGAGCATGGCAAGTACAATTACGCTGCAAAATTAACTTTTTTTCGCGGAATATTCTTATCTTTGTGAGTTAGACTAAATGTAAAACTTTATTGTACTTAACATGAGCGAAGAAATGAAGCCTGTAGTGCCCGTAGAGGAAACTGCAGATGTAGAACAAAAGGAACAGGAAGTATCCGTGGTGGAGGAAGTGAAAGAGGCCGTAGTGAACTACGCCGAAAAAACCCTGGCCGAACTGTCGGAACTGTTCCAGAACCTCAAAGACAGTGAAGACCGCATGAAGCGGTCCAAGGAGGCCGAAGCCATCAAATCGGCCTTCTATAAGCGGCTTTCCAAGGAGAAAGCTGCAGCCGGCGAAGACGCCACCGTGGACGAGCCGGACGAGAATACGCCCGTAGAGGATGCCACCATTCCCATGCAGAGCGGCCCCGTGAGCCCCTTTGCCGCCATCGAGGCCGGTTTCAAGGCCCTTTATGTGGAGTATAAGAAGGAGCGCGCCGAATACAACAAGGAGCAGGATGCCCAGCGCGAGGAGAATCTTCAGAAGAAACTCTCCATCATCGAAGAACTGAAAGTGCTGGTGGACGAGCCCGGCGAGATGAAGGATGCCTTCCCCAAATTCCGCGACATCCAGAACCGTTGGCGCGAGGTGGGCCCCGTGCCCCAGCAGCGTTTCCGCGACGTGAACGACACCTACCAGCTGTACGTGACCAAGTTCTACGACCTGGTGGACATCAACCGCGAACTCCGTGACCTGGACTTCAAGAAGAACCTGGAAGCCAAGACCGAATTCTGCGAGCAGGCCGAAGCCCTGGCCCAGGACGAGGACGAGGTGGAAGCCTTCAAGGAACTCCAGAAACTGCATGAGCAGTGGAAAGACCTGGGCCCTGTGGCCAAGGAGTACCGCGACGCCATCTGGGAGCGCTTCCGTGCTGCCACTTCCGTAATCAACAAACGCTACCAGGCTCATTTCGAGGGCCTCAAGGCCCAGCAGGCCGAAAACCTGCAGGCCAAGATTGCCCTTTGCGAGCAGGTGGAAGCCATTGCGGAACAGGAGATTACCTCATCGGCCCAGTGGAATGCCCTTAGCAAGGAGATTGAAAAGATTCAGGCCCAGTGGCGTTCCATCGGATTTGCCACCCGCAAGGAAAACCAGAAGGTCTACGACCGTTTCCGTGCCGCCTGCGACAAATTCTTTGAGCGCAAGCGCGCCTCCTTCACGGAGTTCAAGGATTCCATGAACGAGAATCTGGCCAAGAAGATGGCCATCATCGAGGAGGCGGAGTCGCTCAAGGACAGCACCGACTGGAAAGCCACCTCGGACCGTCTGGTAGAGCTTCAGCGCCAGTGGAAAGAGATTGGCGCCGTGCCCCGCAAGAAGAGCGAGCAAATCTGGAAGCGTTTCCGCGCTGCTTGCGATGCTTTCTTCACCGCCCGTGACAACCGTCCCGGAGCCACCGGCAGCTTCAGCGCCAACCTTGCGGCCAGGAAGGCCCTCATCGAGGAAATCAAAGCCTTCGACGGCGAGCCCACCATGGAGGCCTACAAAGCCTTCCAGGAGCGCTGGAATGCCATCGGCTTTGTTCCTTTTAAAGAAAAGGAAGCCGTGCAGGGCGCTTATCGGGAAGCCCTGGAAGAGAAGTTCCCCGGCATGGGTGGCCGCGGCCGCCGCGAACGCGGGAATGCCCCGAGGGGTGGTGAGCGCAGCAAGCCGCTTTCGGAGATTGACCGTCTGAAAGAGCAGTTTGCCCAGCTTCAGCAGGAAATCCAGACCTACGAGAACAATATCGGCTTCTTCGGCCTGTCCAAGGGGGCGGAAAAACTGAAAGCCCAGATGCAGGAGCGCATCGACGCCGCCAAGGCCAAACTGGAGCAGCTCAAGGCCGAAATCCGTGCCAAGGAAAGCCAGGAGGAGAACCAGGAGTAAGCGTATGGATAAAAATTCTATCATCGGCTTTGTCCTGATTGCCCTCATTATGATGGGCTTCTTCGGGTATCAGAGCCGCCAGGTCAGGAAACAGCAGGAGTATCAGGCGCAGCTGGATTCCATTGCCGCCGCAGAGGCCTATGCCCAGTATCAGCTGGACAGCGCCTGGCGGGCCGAGCATCCGGAGGCCGCCGCAGCCGCCGATTCTGCCGCGCATGTGGCCGTGGTGCCGGTGGCTCCCGTGTACTCAGACTCTCTCCTGAATATGGCGGCCCGCGCAGAGGAACAGCTCATTACCTTGGAAAACAGTAAGTTGCAGATTGCCTTCACCACCCGCGGCGCACAGCCTTACTCCGTGCTGGTTAAAGACTATCTTACCTACTCCAAGGAGCCGCTGTACCTGTTGCAGGGCGGAAAGTCCGAACTGGGTTATGTGGTGTATGCTCCCACGGCCATCGACACCCGCAAATTCACCTTCCAGTATGTCCCGGAGGCTTCTTCGGACAGTACGGTGGTGATGCGGCTGCCCTTTGGCGCGGGCGGCTATATCGAGCAGAAGTATGTGCTGGAGAAGGATTCCTATTCTGTAAAGGAAACCGTGTCCTTTGTGGGGATGGGCAGTCTCATTCCCCACAATGTGCGCAGTATTGACGTGGACTTTGACGCCACCATTCCCCGCATGGAGAAGGGCTATAAAAACGAGACCCAATACTCCCGCCTCAACTACTATTTCCCGGACGACAACAAGCCGGAGAACATCGGCAATGGCCGGAAAGGGGAGAAGCGTTTCAACAACAACATCGAGTGGTTTGCCTTCCAGCAGCAGTTCTTCAGCGCCATCATGCGTGCGCCGGAAAACTTCAGCTACGGCGAGTTCGCCATCGATTTCCTGCCCAAGGGCGGCGCGGACCTCATGCATTGCAGCGCCCAGATGCGGGCCGATATCAATGCTATCTCCGATCATATCGAGGTTCCCTTCGAGTTCTACTTCGGCCCCAACAATTACAAGGGCCTGAAGGCTTATGGGCATGCTTATGAGAAGGTGATTCCGCTGGGCGGCCGTGTCATCGGCTATTTCACCAAGTGGGTGATTATTCCGCTGTTTGACTGGCTCCACAAGTTCATCAGCAACTTCGGCCTTATCATCCTCCTGATGACCATCTTCATCAAGATTGTGGTGCTGCCGTTCGCTTACAAGAGCTATTCTTCATCGGCCAAGATGCAGGCGCTCAAGCCCTATATGGACAAAATCAACGCCAAGTATCCCAAGCAGGAAGATGCCATGAAGAAGCAGCAGGAAACCATGGACCTGTACCGCAAGGCCGGCGTGTCGCCCATGGGAGGCTGCCTGCCCATGCTGCTGCAGATGCCCATCCTGTGGGCCATGTTCCGCTTCTTCCCGGCCTCCATCGAACTGCGTCAGCAGCCCTTCCTTTGGGCCGAAGACCTTAGCGCCTACGACGACGTTATCCACTGGGGCACCAGCATCCTGGGCATGGACCATATCTCCCTCTTTGCCCTCCTGATGGCGCTGTCCATGTTCTTCTACTCCAAGATTACCATGCAGCAGCAGAACGCCGGCAACGACCCCAATGCCAAGATGATGCAGGCCATGAGCCTCTACATGATGCCCATTATGATGTTCTTCATCTGTAACAATCTGTCCAGCGGCCTCAGTTACTATTACCTGCTGTCCAACCTCATTACCATGGTGGAAACCTGGGTGATCCGCAAGTGGGTGGTGAACCCGCAGGATGTCCTGAACAAGGTGAAGGCCGCCGAAGCTTCCGGCAAATCGGCTCCCAAGAGTAAGTGGCAGCAGCGCCTGGAAGAGGCCCAGAAGATGCAGCGCGAGATGGAGAAACAGCAGCAGAAGAAAGGCCGTAAATAGCGTATGCTCAAACACTTGGCTTTGATACTTGCCTGCGTCTGTGCCGCGGTCCTGCCGGCTGAGGCCCAGCGCCGTGATTCTGTGTACACAGCCTCGGAGCGTTTCAAGCCCGCCAAACTCATTGTCCCCGGAGTCCTTATGACTGCGGGGACAGTTGCTACTTTCTCGCCCTGGTATCAGCGGAATGTGAACTTGCCGGTGAAAAACTGGGCTAACGGCCTTAACCGGCGGTGGGGGCATTCGGAGGAGTTAACCAACTTCACGTTTGACAATTACCTCCAGTATGTTCCCTTTGCGGGTTATGCTGTGGGGCTGGGCATCGGCGGGGGAGAGCACGGGCGCGTTGAGCAGCTGATGAGTGCCGCTACCGGCGCCCTCATTGCCCTGGCTTTGTCCCGTTCCATCAAGTATTTTGCTGCCGTTCAGCGTCCCAGCGGCTACGACTCGCGCTCTTTCCCGTCCGGACATACCACCACCGCTTTCCTTGGAGCAGAGCTGGTGCGGCTGGAATTCGGCCCCTGGTGGGGGCTGGCGGCTTATTCGGTGGCCGGTGTTACCGCGTTCATGCGTCTGGTGAACAACTACCACTGGACCAGTGACCTCCTCGGGGGAGCAGCCATCGGCATCTTCTCGGCCAATGCCGCCTATTGGCTTCTGCCCCTTGAGCGGCGGCTCTTTCATGTGAATCCCCGCATCCGTGCGCAGGCACTTCCCTTTGTGGCCTCAACGCCCGCCGGTTCTTGTTACGGATTGTCTTTAGCCATTGCCCTCTGATGATTGCCGATGCCCTCAGTAAGCTTCGCAGCGCCCTTCCGGCAGGAGTTGCGCTGGTGGCGGTTTCCAAGTTCCATCCCGTGGAGCGTTTGCAGGAAGCCTATGCCGCCGGGCAGCGGATTTTTGCTGAGAGCCGCCCGCAGGAACTGTCGGCCAAAGTGCCGCAGATGTCTTCGGATGTCCAGTGGCATTTCATCGGCCATCTGCAAACCAATAAGCTCAAACTGGTGCTCCCGTATGTTTCGCTGGTTCAGTCGGTGGATTCACATCACCTGCTGGAAGCCATCTCGGCCTGGGGTGTTGCCAACGGCAGGGTAGTGGATGTGCTCCTGGAACTGCACCTGGGGGCCGAAGAGACCAAGCAGGGCTTCACGGAGGAAGAAATCCTCTCCCTCTGTCATTCCTGTCATTCTGAGCGCAGCGAAGAATCTTTCCCCGGCATACGGCTCCGTGGCATCATGGGCATGGCGTCCAACACGGAGGATGAAGCGCAGATAGCGGCGGAGTTTGCCCGGATTGAGGGGCTCTTTCACCGCATTCAGTCGCTGGGGCTTCCTGGCTTTGACCAGCTTTCCATCGGCATGTCCGGCGACTGGCCCATCGCCGTCCGTCACGGTGCCACCATGGTTCGCATCGGCACCGACCTCTTCGGCCCCCGTGAGTACTAAAACGATAGAAAGCTTAACGGTTTGGTACTGAATTACTTCCATAAAAACAGTAAGCAATTATTGCTTACTGTTTTTATGGAAACGGCTGATTATTAGCGAGTTGAGTGTTCCGCTGCAAAACAAAAAAAACTGGCCCGCAGGGAGCCAGTTCTTGTGATCGATGCAATGGCGGGATTAGAGCATCAGGGCGCCTACCAGACCCAGAATGGCGTAGAATTCCGGGAGAGCGGCGTAGATAAGGGTGTTGGTGAATACGTTATGCCCCTGGGAAATGCCCACGATACCGTTGGCACAAACCTGGCCCTGGCGGATGGAGGAGAGCATGCAAACCAGACCCACGCTGAGGCCCACACCGAATACCATGGCGCCGTCGGTGGCTACGCGGCCCATGAGCATGAAGAAGGCCACAAAGCCGTAGATACCCTGGGTAGCAGGGAGGGCACTGAGTACCATGTAGTTACCGGAGCCTTCCGGTTTGCGCTTGAGGGCGCCTTCTGCCGCATTGCCGGCGATGGTGGTACCGATGGAAGAGCCGATACCTGCAAGGGCCAGGACGAGTCCGAGACCCAAATAACCGAGAATTGTTGTAAGCATAGTATTAAGAATTTTTTGATATTTATTTACTCAGAGGGTTAAAATTACGGCCGCGGGCCTCGTACCCGGAATTCTTGAAGAACTCCAGGAAATTGAGTCGCAGCGGGTGCACAAAGGCGCCCAGGATTGCCATGGCAATATTAAGTGTGTGGCCGATGACAACAATGAGGAGGAAAGGAACCCAGAGCAGGGCATTGGAGCCGTCTCCCAGCACCATGCTGCCGATGTTATTGAAGGCCATGCCCAGCATACTGCCGGCCAGTCCCAGTGCGTACAAACGGAGGTAACTCAGGACATCTCCCAGCAGGCCGGTGGCCGTGTTGTAGGTGTCCCAGAGGCCCACGCCTACGTTGGCTAACTTATTGCGTTTGGGGTCGTTGAAGACAAAGATGCCCAGGGCACTCACTACGCCCAGCACAATGACGATCCACTTGGTAAGGTCTTTGTCCAGCACACCCGTGAGGGCCAGGGAGCCCACAATGACTCCTCCCACAATGAGCAGCGTCCAGCCCCAGGTGCCCAGGGCGCCGGCAAAGCCCTTGTTCTTGGTTTCCTCATAGGTCTTTACGCACATGGCCAGGCAGAGGTGCACGATACCCACCACAATGGAGAGCACCATGGTGCCGTCGTAGCCGGCAATCTTCCCGGGGAGGAACATCCACTTGACAGGGGCAAAAATGCTCCAAGTGGAGATGTCCATGGAAAAGAAAGTATGGAAAAGGAAGCCGATGACGGTGGTCCCGATGCCCAGCAGCACCACCAGCGGTGCCATGTCCTTGAAACTGTCCACTTTCCTCAGGAGAAGGCCGATGCCGATAAGGAGCAGGCCATATCCGCAGTCGCCCATGCAGAAGGCGAAGAACAGCAGGAAGAACACGGAAATGAAGGGGGTAGGGTCAAATCCGTCGTAGGCGGGACGGCCATACATATCCGTAAGAACCTCGAACTGGCGAACAAACCAATTGTTCCTCAGGGAGATGGGCGGATTATCCTCCACCACGGCCGCCTCCTTGAAGTAGAACACGCCCGAAGCATCCAGCGCCCGGGTAACGGCGTCGTCCGTCTCCGTTGTGGCATACCCCACCAGCGTGACGATGGTGTCTTCGGCGGCGGGAACGGCAGCCTGGCCGGCCAGGTAAAGGTCCAGCTTGGCGTAGGCTTCCCTACGGAGCGCTTCCAGTTCCGGAAGCCTTTCCTTGGCTCCGGCAACGCGGCGCTGCACCGTCTTGAAATGAGCTTCCTGGGTGGTAAGACTGGCCTCCAGCGCAGCGGCATCGCCTTCCGGCGTGGGCAGAAGCCCTGGCAGGCCATCTTCTCCGGCCACTACAAACCAGGTATTGTTCTTGTCCTGGCCGATGACCGCGAGGGCATATTCCTTGGCCCAATCGGCCTTGAAGAGCTTGTTGGAGAGGCTGTGGAAGTGGACCGGTACGCCGGCATCGCTGAGTTTCTGAAGAATCTCGGGGTCAAAATGGCCCCATACGCGGAGGCCTTCCACCTTTTTCCGAAGTTCGGCAATGTCGGCCGCATCTTTGGTATACCGTGACAGAAGGCCGCCGGTAAGGCGCACAATGTCTCCGTCAAAGGCTTCAGGCTCAATGTCTTCCGGAAGTTCAATCTTCTTCAGGCCCTGAATGAGCCCGTCCAGCAGTTCCACTTCCGAGGAGAGCCGCTCCGATGCCTCATCCACCTGCTTCGCCGTGCGGGTAATGTCCACCAGCCCCAGTTCCTGAAGCTGCTCCAGGAGCCCCTTCTGCTGCCCGTTGAGCAAGATGAAGGAGTATTTGGTCATTTGGGCAATCATAGGGCTGAGGCCTCCTCTTCCTCTGCGTGACGTTTTTTCACAATCTTGGAAGACGCCTTGGAGAGGTTCTCCTCGTCTTCCATATAGCGTTTGATCTTGCGGATGGCTTCCTGGTAGCCGGGAATCTGTACTTTCTCATACAGGTTCACCTTCTGGGTGGTCTTGCGCCGGTTGTAATCCAGGATGCGGGCCTTTTCCTGGAAAACCTCGCTCTCGATGCCCAGACGGCTCAGGTCCTTGAGGATCTGCACGCCGTCGGCATACCAGGCGGGTTTTACAAAAGCGTTGAAAGGCCTTAATTCATAGTGGATTTCTCCCAGGGCAGGGGTTTTCACACCGGCTACTTTCCTGGTGTAGAGGTCTACGTCCGTAATGGCGATGAGCCCCGGGTCGAATTCGTTCCACAGGGCGGCCATATAGTTGTAGCGCTCCAGGGCCTGTTCCAATTCTTCGATCAAACGGTCGCTGTCGGCTTTGGCCTTGCGGACTTCCAGCCGGAGGGCGCTTTCCTTGTTCTGTAGCGTAGGAAGCGCCTTCTGGCGGACTTTCAGCTGCTTGCCCAGTTCCGTCAGCGATGTTTTGTTGTATTGGAATTTAATAGCCATTATTTAACCCAGTATTTGTCGATGAGGGCTTGTTTGATACCGGTTTCGGCCGGGGTGAAGTATTTTCCGAAGAGCTTCCAGGCGGTGTCCAGCATCTCGGTGATGGAGATGTTCACGTCAATGGCCAGGAGCTCGCGGGCGTAGTCCTTGGCGTAGGCGAGGCAGCGGTGGTCATAGTCACTGAGGTCAAAGCCGTTCTCCAGCTTGGTCTTGGCGTTCTGGGCATCGGCGTACAGACGCACGGAGGCGTTCATCACCTGGGAGTGGTCTTCGCGGGTTTTCTTGTTCTGCACCAGCTGTTTAAGACGGGACAGGGAACGGAAGGGGTCAATGATGACCTTGCCGGTGTCGGAATCGGCCCTCAGGAAGAGCTGGCCTTCGGTGATGTAACCGGTGTTGTCCGGGATGGCGTGGGTGATGTCCCCGTCATTCAGGGTAGTTACGGCGATGATGGTGATGGACCCTTCGGTGGGCAGCTGCACGGCTTTCTCGTAAATCTTGGCCAGATCGGAGTACAGGGATCCCGGCATGGAGTCCTTGGAAGGAATCTGGTCCATACGGTTGGATACGATGGAAAGGGCATCGGCATAAAGGGTCATGTCCGTCAGGAGCACCAGCACCTTTTCGTTTTTCTCTACGGCGAAGTATTCGGCGGCGGTGAGGGCCATGTCCGGAACCAGCAGGCGCTCCACCGGCGGGTTCTCTGTGGTGTTGATGAAGCAGATAATCTTGTCCAGGGCGCCGGCAGCCTCGAAGCTGTGGCGGAAGAAAAGATAGTCGTCGTTGCTGAGGCCCATGCCGCCCAGGATAATCTTGTCCACGTCGGCGCGGAGGGCTACATCGGCCATTACCTGGTTGTAGGGCTGGTCCGGGTCGGCGAAGAAAGGAATCTTCTGGCCGGAAACCAGGGTGTTGTTGAGGTCGATGCCGGCGATGCCGGTGGGGATGAGCTGCGACGGCTGGCGACGCTTGTAAGGGTTCACGGAAGGGCCGCCAATCTGGCGCTCCTCGCCTTCAATTTCGGGGCCGCCGTCAATGGGGTGGCCATAGGCGTCGAAGAAACGGCCGCTCAACTGCTCGGATACCTTCAGGGTAGGCGGTTCACCCAGAAAAGTTACTTCTGCGTTGGTGGGGATGCCTTCGGTACCGGAAAAAATCTGGAGGGTAACCACATCGCCCTTGATGCGCACCACCTGGGCCAGGCGGCCGCCCACAACAGCAAGCTCATCGTTGCTCACGCCCTGGGCGCGGAGGGAAACTGTGGCCTTGGTAATGCCTTCCAGGCGGGTATATACTCTTTGATATGCTTTCATAATCTTAGGCGATGAGTTGTTTAATGGTGTTGTTGTAGGCCTCAAACTGCTCGCTCTGCCAGGCGCTGTAGTTCATCTGGCGCAGCTCGTTGATGAGGTTCTTGAAGAAGTCGCGGCATTTTTCAAAGTCTTCAAACTCATAGTCCTTGTCGCAGATTTCCAGCACCAGGTCCAGCATGAAGCGCTGGCGCTCCAGCGGGCACAGGGCGTCAATGGCATCAAAGGCATCCTGCTGCAGAATCACGAAGTCCACCAGTTCGCTCTTCCAGAAATTCACGTGGTAGCTCATGGGAACGCCGTCATCGCCCAGGATGTTAATTTGCTCGGCGGCTTCCTTGCCGCGGCGGATTACATTCTTGGCATGGAGCACTTTCTCCACCCAGCCGTGCTCTACGGTCTGGTCCAGATACGCTACAATCTCCGGATAGTCCAGGTACTTGGAATAGGAATCCAGCGGGCCCACGGCGGGGTAACGCTTCTGGTCGGCGCGGTTCTGCTCCAGGGCATAGAAGCAGCGGGCGGCCTTCTTGGTGCTTTCGGTCACGGGCTCCTTGAGGTTACCGCCGGCAGGGGATACCGTGCCGATGAAGGTGACGGCGCCCGTCTGCCCGTTGTTCAGCACCACCATGCCCGCGCGGGCGTAGAAGTTGGAAATGATGGCCGACAAGTCCACGGGGAAGGCATCAGCACCGGGTAGTTCCTCCATGCGGTTACTCATCTCACGGAGGGCCTGGGCCCAGCGGGAGGTGGAATCGGCCAGAAGGAGGCACTTGAGGCCCATGGCCCGGTAATACTCGCAGATGGTCATGGCCGTGTACACGGAGGCCTCACGGGCGGCCACCGGCATGTTGGACGTGTTGCAGATGATGGTGGTCCTTTCCATCAGGTGACGGCCGGTGTGGGGGTCTATCAGCTGAGGGAACTCGGTGAAGATTTCCACCACCTCGTTGGCACGTTCACCGCAGGCGGCCATCACAATCACATCGGCATCGCCCTGCTTGGCTATAGCGTGCTGCAGCACGGTTTTTCCGCAGCCGAAGGGACCGGGAATGAAGCCGGTACCGCCTTCGGCGATGGGGTTCATGGTATCTATCACACGAACGCCCGTTTCCATAATCCGGTTGGGGCGCGGCTTCTCCTTGTATCCCTTGACGGCCAGTTTCACGGGCCATTTCTGGGTCATGGTCACGGGCACTTCCTCGCCGGCTTCGCTTACCAGGGTGGCAATGACGGTGTCTACATTGTACGCTCCGGCTTCCTTTACGGATTTTACGGTGTATGCTCCCCGGAAGGAGAAGGGGACCATGATTTTGTGGGGCAGCCAGCCTTCCTTCACATCACCCAGCCAGTCGGCGGCTTCCACTTTGTCGCCGGGCTTGGCCAGGGGCTGGAAGTCCCAGGTTTTCTCGCGGTCCAGTGGCTCCGTGTATTCGCCTCTCTGGAGGAACACCTCCGTCATGGTGGCCAGGTTGTTCTGCAGGCCGTCATACACGCTGGAAAGCAGGCCGGGGCCCAGGGTAATCTCCAGCATCTTCCCTTCAAATTCTACGGTGTCACCGCCCTTGAGGCCGCGGGTGCTCTCGAACACCTGCACGGAAGCGGCGTTACCGTTCACTTTGATGACCTCTGCCATGAGCTTGGTGCCTCCTGAGAGGATGTAGCAGATTTCATTCTCGGCAACCGGGCCGTCCACCTGTACGGTGACCAGGTTACTTACGATACCGGTTACTATTCCTTTGGTTTTCATATAATTACTCTTGATAATTTACTCCTTTGAATGTGCCTCTTATTTCCGAAACCAGTTTGCGGAAGAGTTCCTTGCCGCGCTCCTCGTCCAGGGCCAGCCAGCGGTTGGCAATGTTCAGTTTCACTACATAGGCCAGCACGGCCGTGAGGTCAAAGTAGTGGAAGGTGGACAGTTTATCGGCCTTTTCCCAGCTTACGTCGTCCAGGGCTTTTTCGCGCTCTACAAGGTCTCCTAGGGAGAGGGCATCCTCTACCTTGCGATCTTCTTCAAACTCGCGCAGGGGCTCCTCCAGGCCTTCTTCCTCTGCCAGCGTCACGATGTCCAGCTCTTCCGGACGGCCCAGCTGGCGGTTCAGGTAGCGCACTTTGGCGTTCCTAAGGTCCAGGTCAAAACTGAAGTACCCGCGGATGAAAGGCACGCTGTGCTGCAGGGCTTCCCGGTAGAACTGGGCCTCGGAGGCCTGGAAACCTTTGAGCAAAAAGTCCAGCGCAGCGTTGTCCTTATCCGAGAGGTTCTCCCGGATTTCGTCTATCACGTCCTGGAAACCCTGGCCCTGCGCATACTGGAAGTCACGCGTGAGGAAGGGGAGTGAGGCGATGATATACTCGAAGTTGCTCATTCTCCAAACAGGATTTTCTTGGATGCCGGACGCAGATAATCGCCGATAAGTCTCTGGAAAGCTTCGTCGGTGAGGCTGATGAAATAGCTTCCGTCCTTGGGGCCGATTTTGAAGCCGCCGCTCACTTTCTTGGAGAAGCTGGCTTCAATGCCCTTGCCGATGGTTTTTGCCAATTCGCCGCTGATGAAAGGTTCCAGCTCTTTCTGAAGCTTCTCCGGGAGCACCAGGGCAAGGTCTGTGCTCTCCTGGGCGCTGAAGCGCTGGGCAACGGCCGTAATGATTTCTTTGAGGAAGTTGGGGTTGGCCAGGGCTTCCTTGGCAGGCTCCGCGGCTTTTGCCACAATGAGTCCCTCAATCTGGGATTTGGTTGCCTGCAAGGCCTGGGTGGCGGCCATTTTCACATCGCCTTCCAGCTTGGTGCGGTAGTCTTCACCGTCCTTGCGGGCTTTGGCTACAATGGCATCGGCATCTTCCTGGGCTTTCTTGACAATGGCCTCGGCGTCGGCCTTGGCTTTGGCGAGGATGGCTTCACCCTCCTGCTTTCCTTTTGACAGACCCTCGTCGTACAGTTGCTGGGTCAGCTGTTGGAGTTTATCCATATCTTATCTGGTTATTGTTTTTCTATGTCCTACAAATATAATAATAATGCGCCACAAAACAAAGCGCCCATTGGCCGATTTTGCCCACGGGACCGGTTGCTTTGGCGTCCTTTGTTTGCGCTAACTCTCTGTAAATAGCCGCCGATCCACTCCTAACGCACAAAATGGCGTTTTTCTGTATCGGCGGCTCTCATTTTGCCGCTTTTGGCCATTTTCCTTGCCGCCGATCCACATAATCCGTCTCCAGTGCATTCTAGCTGCATCGGCGGCAGGGAAGTACAGGGGCAAGTCGAACTTAATTACCAGTCGTACCGGACATCTATCGGTAGGAATCGGCAGAAGTCTTTGATTTCTGGGAGCAAATCGTTATTTTTGCGGTAATATGAGAAAAACATTATTTGTGGCAGTTGCAGCCCTTTTGATAGCCTGCACGCCACGTCCCACCCAGGGTATCCGACATGCCTCGCCCGCTTCTGTAGGCATGGATCCGCAGCGCCTGGCGCTCATTGACAGCACGGTCCAGGCTTCCATTGAGGCCGGTGACATTCCCGGGGCTGTCATTGGGGTTGTTCATCATGGTGCGCTGGTGTACAAGAAGGCGTTCGGGTATAAGGCCCTGCTGCCGGAGAAGGACACCATGACCGTGGAAACCATGTTCGACCTGGCCTCCGTTTCCAAGTGCGTGGGTACCACCCTGTCTT
The DNA here is from genome assembly GCA_017934185.1 of Bacteroidales bacterium. Lineage (GTDB taxonomy): Bacteria > Bacteroidota > Bacteroidia > Bacteroidales > UBA932 > Cryptobacteroides. Next base: position 42,741 of record JAGBJY010000046.1, read on the forward strand.
TCATGCAGCTCATTGAAACCGGGAAAGTGCGCTTAGTGGACCCCGTGAAATACTACTTCCCGGACTTCCAGCCCTGGGAGGATCCCGAGACCCATGAGAAGGTGGACGTCACCGTGCAGGACCTCCTCACCCATTCTTCCGGCATTGCCCCTTACCTGCCCAACGTACCGGCGTACATTGAGCAGTACGGAGAGAATTCCCCTGACTCCCTGATTATGTGGATATCCACGCAGGCCAAGCGCAATTTCCGCCCCGGCACCCAGCAGCTTTATAGTTGCCTGAATTTCATTACTTTACAGAACATCCTGCAGAAGGTTACCGGAGAGCGTCTCTGCGACTATGCCAAGAAGAATGTCTTTGACAAGCTGGGCCTTCAGCACACTACATACTTCAACCTTTACGGTGAAGAGCCCTGCCGCCCCGACCTGGCCGACCTGGCCGAACTCTGCGCCCCCACGGAGCAGCTCGAAGACGGCCACATCCTGAAGGCCGAGGTCCACGACCCCACCGCCCGCCTGGCCAATGCCGGTAATTCCGGCAACGCTGGTGTGTTCTCCGATGTGGAAGACTTGGCCCTGGTATCGGCTGCCCTGCTTAACGGCGGTGCCTACAATGGCAAGCGCATCCTTTCGCCGCTCACCGTTGAGCAGATGTTCCGTGTGCCGGAAACCAACGCCTACGAGGTGGCCCGCGCCCTGGGCTGGGACACCTACTACACCGGCCCCTACACCAGCGGATGCATCTTCAACCCCCGCACCGTACGCGGCCACACCGGCTATACCGGAACCTCCCTCATCATGGACCTGGAAACCAATACAGCCGTCATTGTGTTGGCCCACCGCGTCCATCCCAAGGACGAAGGCGCCACTTCCCGCCTCCGCTCCACGGTGGCCAGCATCGTTGCCAGCTCCATTCTTTACTAAGAGCAGCCACTCATTCTTAAGGGAGGTCTGAACATTCGCTTCAGGCCTTCCCTTTTTTTTGTAAAGCCTTGCCGCCGATGCAGCCAGAATGCACAGGAGGCGCATTATGTGGATCGGCGGCTCGCGTGTTGGCTATACGCTCACTGATTCTGTCAATTCTCCGTATTTTTTGATTATCTTTGCAGGAATAAAAACTCCTAATATCGATTGAGATGAATGTAAAACTGGTTGGCTCTTTGATTGCCATTTCCATCATTGCCTGTCCGCTGCTGTACATTTTTGTGGGTCCGGCCTTGGATTCGGCTCAAGTAGAAACGCTTAAACTGCTGGGAATCATTGCAGGATGCAGTGTACTGTACTGCTTTGTAGTGGGGGAAGCCACTTCCAATAACAGCCAGATGGATAAGCTCTGGAGCCTCCTGCCTATCGTTTACACTTGGGTGATTGCTGTAAAGGGGGGGCTTTCGGCCCGCCTTGTGCTGATGGCCTGCCTGGCAACCCTCTGGGGCGCCCGCCTTACCTTTAACTTCGCCCGGAAAGGAGCCTACAAGCTGAGATTCTGGGAAGGGGAGGAAGACTACCGCTGGAAGGTGCTCCGCGCCAAAAAAGAGTTCCAGCCGCATTGGAAATGGGTTGTCTTCAACCTCTTTTTCATCTGCATCTATCAGAACGCATTAGTGCTGATGACCACCTTCCCTGCGCTAGTGCTCATGAACGTGGATGTGCCCTTCGGTTGGATAGATGCCGTGGCCGCCGTCCTCATGCTGTTTTTCATCCTCTATGAAACCGTGGCCGATGAGCAGCAGTGGCGGTTCCAGTCGGTCAAATGGAAGATGCTGGGCGAAGGTAAAACGCTGGAAGTATTGCCGGCCCCTTACAACAAAGGCTTCAATAGCGTTGGACTTTGGGGTGTGAGCCGCCATCCCAACTATTTTGCCGAGCAGGCCGTCTGGTGCTGCTTCTACCTGTTCACGGTAGGCGGCGGCATCGGCCTGCTCAACTGGAGCCTCATCGGCGCCCTTCTCCTGATAGTCCTCTTTCTCGGAAGCAGCGCTTTCGCCGAAGAAATCAGCGCATCCAAGTACCCCGAATATCCCCGCTATTGCCAAAAGGTTTCCCGCTTCTTCCCCGGAAAACGGTATCAATAGGCGGGAGGTTAGCCTAAGAAACTCAGCAGGATACCAGCCGCCACAGCAGAGCCGATGACACCGGCCACGTTGGGGCCCATGGCGTGCATGAGGAGGTGGTTGGTGGGGTCTATCTCGCGGCCCACCGTTTCGGAAACGCGCGCGCTGTCGGGAACGGCCGATACGCCGGCATTGCCGATGAGCGGGTTAATCTTCTTGGCGGGATTGGTGATGAAGAGGTTCATCAGCTTCACGAAGAGCACGCCGCAGGTGGTGGCAATCACAAAGCTCAGAAGACCCAGGCCGAAGATGAGCAGGGATTTGACGCTGATGAACTTATCGGCCTGGGTGGAGGCGCCCACGGTAAGGCCGATGAGGGTGGTTACCACGTCGATAAGCGGACCGCTGGCGGTATTGGCGAGACGCTTGGTTACTCCGCTCTCCTTGAGGAGGTTTCCGAAGAAGAGCATGCCCAGCAGCGGCAGGCCTGAAGGCACGATGAAAGCGGTGATGAGGAAGCCCACGATGGGGAAGACAATCTTTTCTTTCTTGGAAACCGTGCGCGGGGCGGGCATGCGGATTACCCGCTCCTTCTTGGTGGTCAAAAGCAGCATGATGGGCTTCTGGATAACCGGTACCAGGGCCATGTAGGAATAGGCCGATACCGCAATGGCGCCCATCAGGTCCGGAGCCAGCTTGGAGCTCAGGAAAATGGCCGTAGGACCGTCTGCGCCGCCGATAATGCCGATGGCACCGGCCTCGTTGGGCGCAAAGCCGAAGAGGAGGGCCAGCAGATAAGCGCCGAAAATACCCATCTGGGCCGCCGCGCCGATAAGGATGAGCCGCGGCTGCGAAATAAGCGCGCTGAAATCTGTCATGGCACCAATGCCCAGGAAGATGAGCGGCGGGTACCAGCCCTGCTTAACGCCTTGATACAGAATATTCAGGACGGAGCCGTCCTCATATACGCCAATGTTCAGGCCGGGGAACATGGGGATATTGCCCACAATCATGCCAAAGCCGATAGGAACCAGCAGCATGGGCTCCCATTCCTTCACAATGGCCAGCGTGATGAAGACGAGGCCGATGCCAATCATCACCAAGTTCTGCCAGCTGCAATTGGCAAAACCGGTGTACTCCCAGAACTGGGAAAGGGATGAGAAAATATGTTCCATTAGGCGATGGTTACAACAGGGGCTCCTTCCAGGATGCTGTCACCCTTGTTCACGTGAATGGCAGTGATGGTTCCGTCCTTGGGGGCCGATATCTCGTTTTCCATCTTCATGGCTTCCAGCACGGCCACCTTCTGACCAGCCTTCACGGCCTGGCCTTCCTTCACACTTACCTCCACAATCACGCCCGGAAGGGGAGAATTCACCTTCTCGCCGGCGCCGGCCGCGGGGGCGGGGGCAGCAGCGGCGGGAGCAACAGCCC
>JAGBJY010000047.1 GCA_017934185.1 Bacteroidales bacterium
ACGATCCCAAGCGCTATGTCCACGAAGTGGCCACGATGGGCTGCCGTACCCGCGTGTACGGCAACAAGTTCGGTCCCACGACTTCCATCGGCCGCGGCAACCTCTCCTTCACCACGATCAATATCGTGAAGCTGGCCATCGAGGCCATGCAGGCCGAGCCGGAGAAAGAAGCCCGCATCCAGAAGTTCTTCCAGAAGTTTGACTGGGCCCTGGACACCGCCGCCCGCCAGCTGAACGAGCGTTTCGAGTTCCAGAAGACCGCCCTCAAGAAGCAGTTCCCGCTGCTGATGAACGGCCTGTGGCTGGGTTCGGAAAAATTGGATCCGGAAGACACCATCGAGAGCGTCATCAACCAGGGAACCCTGGCCATCGGCTTCATCGGCCTGGCCGAGTGCCTGATTGCCCTCATTGGCAAGCACCACGGCGAAAGCGAGGAAGCCCAGGAGCTGGGCCTGAGGATTGTCTCCCACATGGCCGAGCGAATCAACGGCTACACAGAGATTTACAAGCACAACTTCTCCTGCTTTGCAACGCCCGCAGAAGGCCTGGCCGGCAAGTTCACCAAGCGCGACAAGAAGACCTTCGGCATCCTGCCCGGCATCACGGACAAGGACTACTACACCAACTCCAGCCACGTCCCCGTGTACTATCACTGCACCCCGGAACACAAGGCCAAGATTGAAGGCCCGTACCACAAGTACGAAGGCGCCGGCCACATCTTCTACGTGGAAATTGACGGCGACGCCACCCACAATCCGGAAGCCATCATGCAGGTGGTGGACCTCATGGACAAGTACGACATTGGCTACGGAAGCGTGAACCACAACCGCAACCGCTGCCTGGACTGCGGCTACGAGAACGCCGACGACAACCTCCGCGAATGCCCGCACTGCCACGGTCACCACATTGACACCCTGCAGCGCATCACCGGTTACCTGGTGGGCACCACAGACCGCTGGAACGCCGGTAAGCTGGCAGAGCTCAAGGACCGCGTGGTGCATAAGTAATGAGAATCCGCGTTTTAGAAATCATTCATCAGACAATGGCGGACGGACCTGGTTTCCGGACCGCCATTTACTGTGCCGGATGCCGTCACGCGTGCAAGGGCTGCCACAACCCGGAAAGCTGGAGTTTTGACGCCGGCTATTGGATGGACGTGGAGGAGCTCCTTCAGGAAATCAAGGCCGATGAGATGTCCAACGTAAGCTTTTCCGGCGGCGACCCTTTCTACCAGGTGGAAGCCTTCACGGAGCTGGCGCGGCGCATCAAGCAGGAAACCACCAAGACCATCTGGTGTTGGACCGGCTTCACACTGGAGGAGATTCAGGCCGATGAACGCCTTTCCCAGCTGCTGCCCTATCTGGACGTCCTGGTGGACGGACCGTTCATTCTGGAACAGCGGGACACAGACCTTCTTTTCCGCGGCAGCCCCAACCAGCGCATCCTCTACCTGCACGGCGCCCCGCCGGCGGATGACATCCCCGGTACAGTGCCGCTGGAGCCCCTGCGGTAAACGGCTATCGGCCCAGATTGAAGCGGAGACCGGCCTCTATGTCAAAGCGTAAAGGCTGGATGGTACGGAGGGAACGCGGCTGCTGTTCCGTGCCAAAGTAATAACGGAACTGCGGATCCAGATACAGGCTCAGGAAGGGATTGAGCTGATACTCAACCCCAACGCCCAAATTGGCCGACCACTGCGGTGCGCGGCTTTTTTCCATGTAGTGGATATCCTTGTTGTAGTGCACCAGGTAGTCGTTGCGCAGCAGGAAATCTACGCCGCCGCCCGCGAAGGTGTGCACATGCCACCGGCCTTTTTCCACGAAGGTGAAATACACGTTGAGCGGAATGCCCAGCCAATGCTGATGGTTGTCAATGTCTGTGCCGGCCAGGACAAAGCCGTCGCCGGAATTGTAGTCTCCCATGAAGGTGCGGCCCATATAGGTGTAGCGCAGACCGCTGCCCACAGCCCAACGGGGCGCAAAATAGTACATGAGCCCCACGCCGGCCGACAGCGGCAGCGAGAACGACGTTTCCGGAGTGGCATTGTAAATGCCTTCGCCCTGCTGGAGAACCGGCGCACCGAACTGCCGGGGTGCAATGTGGCCGCCCACGTCCTGGCGCTGGTTGCCCTGCACATTCCCGGAGGCACTGAGGCCGAAACCCCGGCGGAATGGCTTCCCCTCTTCCCGGGCCAGTTGCTGGAGAAGGGCGTGGGAATGCTCTTCAACGGAAGGGGCCTCCGTCACCACCGGAACTTCCTCAAGCCCAGTAACTTCTTCCTGCACCGGAGCTTCTTCCTGTACCGGAACGGGCTCCTCTGCAACCGGTTCGGGCAGGGCAGGCAGCTCCTGGGCCACCCGCACCTGCTTTCCGGCGATTTGCTTCCGGATGGGAAGCAATTGCTCCTGAGGAATTTCCTCAGAAGACTGGGCAATAAATATTGATGTAGGTTGAGAATGTTCTTCGATGGATGCCGCAGAAGGCTTGAGGAAAACAAATCCGGCCACCACGGCGGCAGCTGCGGCTACGGAAGCGGCCGTCCAGCGCCAGAAAGGCAGCAGCTTTTTGCGCCTGAGGCCTGCCTCTACGCCCTTCCACACCTCTGGAGAAACGCTTTCGGAAGCGTCCCGGAGGGTGTTTCTCACATATATATCAAATTCCTGTTCTTTCATTTTGTTTCATTTATCATTTCCTGCAGGCGGATGCGGGCTCTTTGCAATTTGGAGCGCGACGTAGCTTCCGTACAGCCAAGTTCCTTGGCAATTTCCTTGTGCGAATAGCCTTCAATCACATACATGTTGAAGACAGTCCTGGCATCCGGAGGAAGTGCCGCCACCATTTGCATGAGTTCCCTGTATCCCATTTTTTGCACCGGCGTGGCCTCTTCCGTGAAAAGACCGTGCGCCTCGGTAATATCATCACTCAGTCCCAAGGCATCCGTGCGTCTGAGATGCATCAGTGCAGTATTGACAAAGATCCGGCGGGCCCAACCCTCAAAGGAACCAGCTCCCTGATAGCTGTCCAGCTTGGTGAACAAAGTGATGAAACCCTCTTGGAGAACGTCTTCCGCATCTTCCCTGTTTCCCATATAGCGAAGACACAGTGCCATCATTTTGGGAGAGAGGGCGTCGTAGACCTGCCTTTGCGCCTTGAGCTTACCGTCTTTGCAGTCTTGGAGCAGCTGCTGCGGAAACGCATGGCCTCCAGGGGAATTATCTTCCCTTGTCCACATAATAAGATGCAATTTTGGCCAAAAACGTTTCACAAGGTCCCAAATTTCGGAAAAATAGCGTATTTTTGCAAGTATGAAGCATTTGTTCCGGGCACTTGTGCTCCTTTCCATATTCTTCGGCGCCCTGGAGGCAAAAGCGCAGGACGCAGCATCGGCCCTCATCGATGCCGTGCAGCTGTACAGCAGCGGCAAGGTGGCGGCGGCCCGTGACCAGTTGCAGCAGGCCGTCCGGACTTACCCGGACAACGATGCCCTCTGGTACTATCTGGCCCTCTCGCAGGCGGCCACCTCGGATGCGGAAAGCGCCAAGGCCTCCCTGCAAAAAGCCGTGGCCCTGGACAGCACCAACTTCTGGTACCGCCGCATGCAGGCCCGCCTTTCCATGGCCGATACCGAGAAAGGAATCCCCCTGTACGAAGCCCTGGTCCGCGATTTCCCGGACAAGAGCGAAGCCGTGTACGAGCTGCTGGAGATGTACCTGAACCGGAAAGAATTCGAGAAAGCCCTGGCGGCGCTGGATGCCATTGAAACCGAGCAGGGCCCCTCCGAAGAAGTGGTGCGCACCCGCTACGACGTCCTCACCGCCATTGGCCGGCAGGAAGAAGGCGCCCAGGGACTGGAAAAATTCTGCCAGCAGTACGCCCTGCCCTCCGTTCTTTCCATCCTGGGGGACTATTACCTTTCCGAGTTTGCCGATTCCCTGGCCCAGTCCCGCTACCAGGAGGCCCTGGAGCTGGACAGCAGCTATATTCCCGCGGTGCTGGGCATGAGCGAAGTGTATCGGCACCAGCGCCGCTACCAGGACTATTTCTCCTCGCTGGAGCCTTTCTTCTCTTCCCCGGACATCCCGGCGGCCACCAAAAGCATGTACATTGGAAACATGACGCGCTCGCTGGACCCCAAGATGCTCCAGCTGCACCGCGAAGGCTTTGACAAAATGGTGCTGGAGGCCACCCAGGCCCATCCTGCAGACAGTACCCTGCTTTCTACCGCCGGCAGCTACTATTACTCTACCGGAAGGCCGAAGGAAGCCGGCCAATGGTTCAAAAAGGCCGCCGAAGCCTACCCTGAGAGCCTTTCCCTGTCGGCCACCTATGTCCAGTATCTTTCCTTGCAGGAAGACTGGGAAGGTCTGCGGGACTACTCCCTGAAGGCTTTCCGGCAGTTCCGGGAACTGGCGTTCCTGGACTACGCCAACATGGCCAACTACCGCCTCCAAGACTACGACGCCATCATCGGCAATTGCCAGTACCTGCTTACCAATTATCCCAAGGACAAGCAGATTGCCCTGAACGCCTACAGCATGATGGGAGACACCTACCATGAGCTGGGCAAGCAAAAAGAAGCCTTCAAGGCCTATGACAAGGCTTTGAAAATCAATCCTTCCTACGCTCCGGTCCTCAACAATTACGCCTACTACCTTTGCCTGGAAGGCAAGAAAATGAAGAAGGCCTATGCCATGAGCAAGAAAACCGTGGAGGCCGAACCGGACAACGCCACCTACCTGGACACCTTCGCCTGGATTCTGCACCTGATGGGCAAAGACTTGGAAGCCAAGCCTTTCTTCAAGCACGCCATGCTCTACGGCGGCAAAGAAAGCGCCGTTATCCTGCGGCACTACGCCACCGTGCTGGAGGCGCTGGGCGAAGAAGATACCGCCAAAGTTTACCATAACCAGGCCGCCCGCCTTGAAGCCAAGCAATGAGAAAGCTGATTCTCCTGATATTCTTACCCTTTGTGCTGTGCCTCCCCGTCACAGCCCAGAAGACCTCCATCAAAAAGCTGGAGAGCCAGCGCGCACAGCTGGAAAAGGACATTGCCCTCCTGAACCGCAAACTGGACCAGAACAGCAAGAACAGTTCCCAGGCCCTGAACACCCTCTCGCTGGTACGCAGCAAGATATCGGCCCGGGAAGGCCTCATCAAAGGCTGTGACCAGACCCTGAAGCTGCTGGGCGACTCCATTGCCACCTGCCAGGCGCAGCTGAATCTGCTGCAGGCCCGCCACGACACCCTTTCCCTCTACTACGGACGCCTGGTGCGCGGGGCCTACAAAAACCGCGACAGCCGCATGTGGTACATGTACATCCTGGCCAGCGAATCGGTGGGGCAGGGCCTCAGCCGGGCCTCCTACCTTCGCCGCCTGTCCTCCGACATGAACGGGCAGGCCGTGAAAATCAGGGAGACATCGGCCCAGCTGGAAGTGGAACGCGAAAGGCTGGAAGAGCTCAAGGCCGAAGCTGCGGCCATGCGCAAGCAAATAGTGCAGGAGCGGGCCAAACTCAAGGATGAGGAGTCGGATGCCGGCCGGCTGGTGAATCAGCTGCAGAAAGACCGCAAGCAGTTTGAGAAGCAGCTGCAGCAGAAAAACAAACAGAAGCAGGAGCTGAACCGCAAAATTGAGCAGCTCATCCGGGAGCAGAGCCAGAAAGCGGCCTCGGGCAGCAAGAAAGGCAGCGGGAAAAAGACCACTTCCACCGAGATTGACACCGCCCTCTCCAAAGAGTTCGCCGCCAACAAGGGCCGGCTGCCCTGGCCGGTGGAAGGCGCCATTGTAGAGCGCTTTGGAAAGCACAACCACCCCGTATACAAAAACGTTGAACTTCCTCAGAATAACGGCGTTACCCTGCTGGTAAAACCCGGAGCCCAGGCCAAGGCCGTGTTTGGCGGAAAGGTTACGCAGGTGGTGGTGCTGCCCGGATACAACCAGTGCGTGATGGTAAGTCATGGGGAGTATTTCACCCTTTACGCCAAACTCAGAAGCGTGGCCGTGAAACCGGGCGACAGCGTTAAGACCGGCCAGGTGGTGGGCATTGTGGACAGCATCGGCGGAGAAGACCAGTTCCACTTTGAACTGTGGAAGGGTACCTCGCCGCAGAACCCCGAAAACTGGCTCAGGCAATGATAGCGTACCCCAATGTGAAGATTAACCTGGGGCTGAACGTTCTTCGCAAGCGCCCGGACGGATACCACGACCTGGAGACCCTTTTTGTCCCCTACCGGGGCCTCCACGACACCCTGGAAATCATAGAAGGCAGCGACTACAGCCGCACCCTGGGAAACCTGGCAGCGCGTTACGGGACGCTGGCCCAGGCCATTTCTCCGGACGGAAAGCTCATGATCAGCATCGCCCGCAAGGAAGGGGTGGACTGGGACCCGCTGAAAGACCTTAGCGCCAAGGCGTATTTTCTGCTCTCACAAGACTTTAAGCTGCCTCCCATGAAAATTTACCTGGAAAAAGGCTCCCCGGTGGGTGCCGGACTGGGCGGAGGCTCGGCCGATGCCGCCTGGGCCCTGAGGATGATAGCGGAGATAGCCGGCCTGGAGCTTTCTCAGGAGAGGCTGGCCGCCTATGCCGCCACTTTGGGCAGCGACTGTCCCTTCTTCATCTACAACCGCCCCATGTTCGGCAGCGGCCGCGGTGAGGTGCTGGAGCCTTTTCCCCTCCCGCTGGAGCGTTTCCGCATGGAAGTGGTGGTTCCCGAGGGAATTGCCGTTTCCACGGCCGATGCGTACAGGGGCATTACACCGGCCCTTCCTCCCAAAGCGCTGAAAACGGTGCTGGCCCAGGACCCTGCCACTTGGCGGGAAGAGCTGAAAAATGATTTTGAAACCACCGTCTTTGCCAAGTATCCCGCCCTCCGGCAAGTGAAAGAAAAACTGTACCGGGAAGGCGCTTTTTACGCCTCCATGAGCGGCAGCGGAAGTGCTTTCTTTGCCCTGTACCGAGATTAAAAAACACACAAAACCCGGTAGAAACCACACAAAAATCCTGTAAAACCACACTTTTTTTCTACCGCTTATAGGAAATCTCCCCCGCTTTGCGCACCTTGCCGACCAAAACGGTATGTGCTATGCGAAAGTTGAGAGAGATTTTTCTTCTATTATCCGGCCTGCTGCTGACCGCCTGTCAAAAGCCGCTTTTCAACAATGTCCCTTCCTCGCTGCGGGCTTCTCCCCGGCAGCAGACAAGGGCGTCCACCCTGGCCAGGGACTCCACGGAAGCCGAGCCCGGGATGCCGGACATTTTTGCCACGGCGCTGTCTTTCCCCACAGGCGGTTCCCCGCAGGTGCTGCTGTTCAAAAACGGCAAACGCATCCTGACGGTGGAAGGCAGCGAAGAACCCCAGCGGCACCGCTACAAGGCCGGTCATCTCTGGACCGACTTCAGCGACGGAACCAGGACCGTGCTTTGCAGAGACGGTCAGGAGTACTGCCGCTTCGAGGGAGAAGAACTCTTCATGGGCTTTACGGTGGCGGACGGACAGGTGCACAGCCTGGGACAGCGGCAGGGACGGGACGGCTTCTGCTACAGGACAGACGGCAAGGAAGTGTTCTCTTCCCCCTCCGGAACCCTTCTGGGAACGCCCTGGGAGCAGGATTGGGCCGATGGTGCTTTCTCGGAGCAGCTGCACTATAGCTACGGCATCCCGGTGTGGAAAGGTAGCGAGCTGCTTTGGGAATACCACCTGATGCGCGGGGCGGAAGCCGTCAAAACCTTCCCCGTATCCCAGGCAGAACAAGTGTACGACATCCGCTACTACCAGGGCGCCGTTTACCGGAGCGAACTCAGAAGCGGCGGCAGCCTGTGCCTGGTCAAAGATGAGACCGTGCAGCAAATCCTGAGCGCCGTATCGGGCAATACCCACCTTTGCAAATTGCATCCTCAGGAGGGGGAGATGCTGGTCAGGGGCTACTCCTATCTCCGCGGCCTGTATACCTTCTGGCTCCGGGACATGGGCGGCATCCGCTACTCGGCCACCTCCTCCAACCTCTATTACGGGCTCTATGTAGATGCCGGAGTGCAGGCGCAGGTGCTGCTGGGCCCCGACAACAGCGTGACTTCCATCCTGAAAAACAAGGTGCGGCTTCCGATAACCTCTGGCACCTATACCTTCCGCACACCCCTGTGCTGCGACTTCCGCCACGGCGTTTTTGCCGCCGCCCTTAGTGCGAAAAACGGCGGGGAACATGTGCTCCTCACCAATGAGCGGCTGGACACCGTGCGTTTCAACGGATATTTCACGTCCCTTCAAATCCAGTAATTATGCTAACCTATATTCATGGCGCCAAATGCGTGGGCATTGAGGCCGTCCCCGTTACCATTGAAGTGGACATTACCCTGGGGGTGGGCATTCACCTGGTGGGGCTGGCCGATGCCGCCGTCAAGGAGAGCCTCCTGCGCACCGTAACGGCCCTCCAGGCCAAGGGCTACCACATTCCGGGCAAAAAAATTGTCATCAACCTGGCTCCGGCCGATATGCACAAGCAGGGCAGCGGTTACGACCTTCCCATTGCCCTGGGCATCATTGCCGCTTCCGGACAATGCCCCATGCCGGAGCTGGAACAATACCTCATCATGGGCGAGCTGGGCCTGGACGGCAGCATCCGGGAGGTGAGCGGCTCCCTTCCCATGGTGGAATTGGCCCTGAAACAGGGCTTCCGCGGCTGCATCCTGCCGGTAGCATCGGCCTTGGAAGCGGTGGATTATACCGCAGCGGAGATTTACGGGGTGCAGACGCTGGACGACGTGCTGCGCATCCTCGCTGGGAAGGAGGACCCCTCCGACCTCCTGATCTGGAACACCGACACTTACCGGCGGGCCATGGCGGCGGCATCGGCCCCGGGCAGGAGGCAGTACATGGATTTTGCCGATATCCTGGGCCAGGAGGGAGCCAAACGCGGGGTGGAGATTGCAGCGGCCGGCGGGCACAACATCCTGCTGCTGGGGGCCCCGGGCAGCGGCAAAAGTTCCATAGCCAAGGCCATGGCGGGCATCCTGCCGCCCATGACGCTGGAAGAGAGCGCCATCACTTCCAAGATTTACTCGGTGGCCGGGCGGTCGGGCGGCGGCGTAGGGCTCCTGCGCATGAGGCCCTTCCGCGCACCGCACATATCGGCCTCCAAAGTGGCCATCCTGGGAGGCGGCAGCGGGGAAAACATCCTGCCCGGCGAAGTGTCCCTGGCTTCGGGCGGAGTGCTCTTCCTGGACGAGTTCTGCGAGGCGCCCAAATCTACCCTGGAAGCCTTGCGGGCGCCGCTGGAAGACCACAAGGTGAGCATTTCGCGCCTGAAAGCCAAGATTACCTACCCGGCGTCCTTCATGCTGGTGGCCGCATCCAATCCCTGTCCCTGCGGCTATTACGGGGAAGGCGACCGCTGCACCTGCACGCCGGGACAGCGGCTCAGCTACCTGTCCAAGCTTTCGGGGCCCATCATGGACAGGATTGACCTTCAACTCTGGATTCACCCGGTGCAGACGAGTACCCTGGTGCGGGGAGGGAAGGCAGAGCCGTCATCGGCCATTGCAGAAAGGGTGCTGAGGGCCCGCGAAGTGCAGCGGCGGCGCCTGGACGGCTGCGGCATTTTCACCAATGCCGAGATGACCAAAGAGCAGATGGAGCGCTTCTGCCCGCTGTCGGAGGAGTGCAAGCAGCTGTTGGAACAGCTCATCGACCGCCTGGGACTGAGCGCCCGCGCATACACCCGCATCATCAAAATTGCCCGCACCATTGCCGACCTTGCCGCCGCCCCTGACATCCTCCCCGCCCACCTCTCCGAAGCCGCCGGCTACCGCTTCCTGGACAGACGGGATATTCTGAATTTGTAGTATCTTTGTACCATGAAACATGAAATTCAGATAGCGGGACTTCAGGATTTGGACCGCGCGGCCAGGGAATTCCTGAAGGCCATAGGGACGGAAACGCTGGTGGCGTTTTATGCGCCCATGGGGGCGGGGAAAACCACCTTTACCACAGCGCTTTGCAAGGCGCTGGGGGTGCGGGAAGACGCCGTGAGTTCCCCTACTTTTGCCATTGTGAACGAATACCGGGCGGCCGGAGGGCGCCCCATCTTCCACTTTGACTTCTACCGCATCGAAAACCCGGCGGAAGCCCTGGACATCGGCCTGTACGATTACCTGGATTCCGGGGAACTGTGCCTGATGGAGTGGCCGGAAAACATTGAAGCCCTGCTCCCGGAGGAAACCCTGCGCGTGCACATTGAAGTGCAGGCCGATGGCAGCCGCACCCTTATCTGGGAAACTGCATGATTTCGGCCGGGGCGCGCCCCTGGGACAGCAGCAGACGCATCCGGTCCATCTCCGGTGCCACATGGGTGAAAAACTGCCGATAGCCCTCACAGAGCACATTCACGCCCGTTTTGGGGTCCCGGTGCTGGGGGCATTCCCCGTTGCAGGCTGGGAGAAAAGGACAGTGCAGGCAGCGCTGGGGCAGGCTGGTCCACTTGCGGTAAGCGAAGCGTTTCACCGGCTCCGTTTCCATGAGCTCCCGGATGGGCGTTTCAAGGACATTGCCTACGCGGTAGGCGGGATACACAAAGTGGTCGCAGACATACAGGTCCCCGTTGTGCTCAATCACGGCATTCCCCTGGCAGGTCTTTCCAAAGACGCACACCCCTTCCTTCTGGCCGCACCAGGCCGACAGGGTGGAATCGAAGAGCTGCACGTAGTACTTCCCAACATCGGAGCGCACCCACTCATCAAACACATCGCACATATACTGCCCGAACGCCTGCGGTGACACCGACCAGAACGCCGGAGTGGCCCCGTCGGCCTTGGGCTCCACAATGACGGGACGGCCCTTGCGGCCCTGCATGCGCACGTATTCCACCACCGGGAGGAACTGCATATAATGGCTGCCGATGCCCCTGAGGAACTGATACACTTCCCGGCCCCGGCCTTCCCCGGCGCGGCTCACGGTGGTAAGGGTATTGAACTGGACACCAGCGTCCTGCAGCATCTGCAACCCCTCCATAACCTTGTCAAAACTGGGTTTCCCGCCCTGGTCCAGACGGTAACGGTCGTGGATATCCCGGGGACCGTCCAGGGACAGGCCCACCAGAAAGTTATTCTCCCGGAAGAACCGGGCCCACTGCGGCGTGAGCAGCGTCCCGTTGGTCTGGATGGAATTGAAAATGCGCTTGTCCCCGGCATAACGGCGCTGGAACTCCACCGCGCTGCGGAAAAAGTCCAGCCCCAGCACCAACGGCTCTCCCCCATGCCAGATAAACTGCACCTCAGGCACCTCATTGGCCTCAATGTATGCCTTGGTCACCAGCTCCAGCGTCCTCAGGCTCATCCGGGGCTCCCGGCCGCCATAGAGGGCCGATTTATCCAAGTAGTAGCAGTAGGCGCAGCCCAGGTTGCACAGCGACCCGGCCGGCTTGAGCATGATATTGAAAGCCAGCGGGCCCGACAGGCGGGCAGCATCTTCCAGGGGGATGGTCTTGGGCTGCATACCCTGCAAAGATACTAAAAATGTTTGCTATATTTGCAGCTATGGATAAATCTCAGCTCTTACTGGCCCTCACCGGCATGGCATCGGCCGCAGCCTGCAACACAAGCCAAAAAGCGCCCGAAGGCCCCCTCAACGTGGTGTACATCATGTGCGACGACCACTCGTACCAGACCATCAGTGCCTACGACCGGCGCTTCATGGAAACGCCCAACATCGACCGCCTGGCAGCCGAGGGCGCCCGCTTTACCAACAGCTTTGTGGCCAATTCGTTAAGCGGCCCTTCGCGCGCCTGTATGCTCACGGGCAAGCACAGCCACAAGAACGGTTTCACCAACAACGAGCACGGCATCTTTGACGGCAGCCAGCAAACCCTCCCGAAGCTCCTGCAGGCGGGCGGCTACCAGACTGCCATGGTGGGAAAATGGCACCTGGTGAGCGACCCCACGGGCTTTGACTACTGGGACATCCTCACCGGACAGGGCGACTACTACAACCCCGTTTTCATCCGCGGCGGCGAGAAACTGGTGCGTCAGGGCTACTCCACCGACATCACCACCGACGTGGCCCTGGACTGGATGGACAGCCGCGACAAGGAAAAGCCTTTCTGCCTCTTCCTCCACTACAAGGCCCCCCACCGCAGCTGGATGCCGGATTTGCAGGACCTGGGTGCCTTTGACGATGTCACCTTCCCGCTGCCGGAAACCTTCTACGACGACTATGCCACCCGGCAGGCCGCCGCCCTGCAGGAGATGAGCATCCTATCCGATATGAACGTGGTCTACGACCTTAAAATGGCCGATAAGGAAGGCGAAATCCACACGCCGGAAAATCTTCCGCTGGAAAACTACGGCCGGGACCTGTACCGGCGGGACCTTGCCCCGGGAGAACTGGTGCCGGGACGCATGAATGCTGAGCAGCAGGCCGCCTGGGACGCTTACTACGACCCCCTCATTGCCCAGTTCAAAAAGGAGCGGCTTAGCGGAAAAGCCCTTTACGAGTGGAAGTACCAGCGCTACATGCGGGATTACTGCAGCGTCATCCGCTCGGTAGACCGCAACGTTGGTCGCGTTTACAAGTATCTGGCAGATAATGGCTTACTGGACAACACCCTGGTCATTTACACCTCCGACCAAGGCTTTTACATGGGCGAACACGGTTACTTTGACAAGCGCTTCATGTACGAGGAAAGTTTCCGTACGCCCCTGGTGGTGCGCCTGCCGGGCGGAAAGCCCCTCGGCGACATCGGCGAGTTTGTCCAGAATATCGACTATGCGCCCACCATTCTGGAAGCCGCCGGGCTGGACATTCCGGAAGACATTCAGGGACAGAGTCTGATGCCGCTGCTTGAGGGTAAACACCCCAAAGACTGGCGCAAGTCCCTTTACTACCATTACTACGAGTACCCGGCCGAGCATTCCGTCCGCCGCCACTACGGCGTGCGCACGGAGCGCTACAGCCTCATGCACTTCTACAATGACATAGACGAGTGGGAACTCTTTGACCTTCAGGAAGATCCCATGCAGCTGCACAACCTCTACGGCGAGCCCGGCACGGAAGAACTTACCGCGGAACTGATGGCCGAACTGAAAAGGCTGCAGGTGCAGTACGACGACCCTATTTCAGAAATGAACTGATTACCTGCGCCAATTCTTCTTCCCGGCCTTCCGGGATAACCGGAGACAGGAAAGACAGCATTTGCAGGGTACGGGCTTCGGCCTCCGGAATGCCGCGGGAACGCATGTAGAAGAGCTCCTCTTCGCTCAGCTGCCCCACCGTGGCGCCGTGGGAGCATTTCACGTCATCGGCATAGATTTCCAGCTGCGGGCGGGTTTGGACTTTTGCGCTATCCGTGAGCACAATGTTGTGGTTCTCCTGGAAGGCTTCGGTCTGCTGGGCGTCGGGGGCCACCACGATGGTGCCGTTGAAGTTCACCTGCGCCTCCCCGCCGGCAATGCCGTTAACGAGCTGCGTACTCTTGCAGCCGGGGGCCCGGTGGTGCATCACAAGGTTGAAATTCACCTTTTCATCGGCCCCGGAAAGGTACAGGGCCTTGATGTGGGCCTCTGCGCCCGGGCCGATGAGGTCGATGTTCAGGTTGATGTCGCGGGATTCGCCGGGGAGCACCACAAAGTGCAGGTCCAGCACCTCACCGGCTGAGACCTGGTAGAGATTGCCGGTCGGGCCGGCAATGACCAGCGGATCAATATACTTTCCGTGTCCCATGGCTAGAACTGGTCAAAACCTTGGGTTTCAATGGCCTCAATGAGTTCCCGGCCACCGGAAGCCACAATGCGTCCGGCCTTCAGGACATGCACTACATCCGGCTGCACGTACTCCAGCAGTTTCTGGTAGTGGGTAACAATAATGGCGCTCTTTTGAGGGCTTCTGAGGGCGTTCACCCCATCGGCCACAATCCTCAGGGCGTCTACGTCCAGGCCGCTGTCGGTTTCGTCCAGGATGGAGAGGTCCGGATCCAGCATGGCCATCTGGAAAATCTCGTTGCGCTTTTTCTCGCCGCCGGAGAAGCCCACGTTCACTTCGCGGCGGGCGAATTCCGGCTTCATCTGCACAAAAGCCATCTTCTCCTTCAGGAGTTTCATGAAATCGGCCGTCTTCATTTCCGGCTCACCGGCAGCTTTGCGCTTGGCGTTTACGGCCGCCTTCATGAAGGCCGTAATGGTAACGCCCGGAATTTCAATGGGGTACTGGAAACTGAGGAAGAGCCCGGCCCACGCGCGCTCTTCGGGGGCCATTGCTAACAGGTCCTGCCCTTTGTAGAGGATACTGCCCTCGGTAACCACATAATCCGGCCGGCCTGTAAGCACGGCGCCCAGGGTACTCTTGCCCGCCCCGTTGGGGCCCATGACGGCGTGAATTTCACCGGGGCCGATGTGAAGGTCTATCCCTTTGAGTATTTCCTTGTCGCCAATCTTGGCATGGAGGTTTTTGATGTGTAGCATAACTTGCTGATATTAAATATGAGCTTCACGCCTGTAAAGGCGCAGCCAGGTGGCCAGGGACCAAAGCCCGTTAATAAGGTAAAGGGCACTCACCACGGACATGAGCACGTTGCCCACGCTCAGGTGCAGGGCAATCTGTGTCAGGTTCACCAGCAGCCAGACCAGCCAGCAGTCCCATTTTTTGAGGGCCGACAGCAGCTGGGCCAGCAGGATGAGCACCGTCACGCAGGAATCCAGGTAAGGATGGGGATCGGCCGGGAAAAGGCTGTCCAGGGTCCAGCCCCAGAGGCCCGCCACCAGCAGCACCCCCACCAGCGACAATACCCTTTCCGGCCAGGACAACATGCTCACTTTAAGACTGTTATCCCGGGCCCTCTCTTCTTCCCGGGGGTGCGTCCAGCGCCAGTGTCCCAGCACATTGATGGCCAGCGACAGGGGCTGAAGCAGCAGGCTGGCGAAGAGATTCCGGTGCCAGAAAAGCAGGAACAGGGCCGCCGTGTAAAGGTATCCTACCCAGAAATTGTACTTGGAATTGCGCCCGGCAAGGAACACGCACACCAGCCCCAGCACCGAAGAAATAAGGTCCAGGAGCAGCACCGGGCGGCCGGCGAGGGTGAATATGACGGTATCCATCATCCTACTGAGCCTTCAAGGGATACTTGCAGCAGTTTCTGCGCCTCAACGGCAAATTCCATGGGCAGGCGACTCAGCACTTCCCGCGCATAACCGTTCACAATGAGCCCCACCGCTTCTTCCGGGCCGATGCCCCGCTGGTTGCAGTAAAACAGTTGATCCTCAGAGATTTTGGAAGTGGTAGCCTCGTGCTCCACGGTGGCCGAAGGGTTCTGGCTCTGGATAACGGGGAAGGTATGCGCCCCGCACTGGGAGCCGATGAGCAGGCTGTCGCACTGCGAATAATTGCGGGCATTCCGGGCCCCGCGCGCCATCCGTACCAGGCCGCGGTAGCTGTTCTGGCTCACGCCGGCCGATATGCCTTTGGAGACAATGCGGCTCTTGGTGCCCCGCCCCAGGTGCACCATCTTGGTGCCGGTATCGGCCTGCTGATGGTTGTTGGTAACGGCGACGGAGTAGAATTCGGAGGAGGAAAAATCCCCTTTCAGGATGGTGGAGGGGTATTTCCAGGTGATGGCACTGCCGGTTTCCACCTGCGTCCAGCTAAGGTGCGCACCCTCGCCTTTGCAGATGCCGCGCTTGGTGACAAGGTTCAGGATGCCGCCCTTGCCGTCGGCATCGCCGGGGTACCAGTTCTGGACGGTGGAATACTTGACATCGGCCCCTTTCTCCACGATGATTTCCACTACGGCGGCGTGCAGCTGCTGTTCGTCCCGCATGGGGGCGGTGCAGCCTTCCATATAGCTCACGTAGCTGTCTTCATCGGCCACAATGAGCGTACGCTCGAACTGGCCGGTGCCGCGGGCGTTGATGCGGAAGTAGCTGGAGAGTTCCATGGGACAGCGCACGCCCTTGGGGATGTAGCAGAAGGAGCCGTCGGAGAACACAGCCGAGTTCAGGGCCGCAAAGAAGTTGTCGGAGGGGGGCACCACGGAGGCCAAGTACTTCTGTACCAGCTCCGGATGCTCTTTTACTGCCTCGGAGAAAGAGCAGAAAATGATGCCTTTCTCGGCCAGGGTTTTGCGGAAAGTGGTGGTGACGGAAACGGAGTCAAACACGGCGTCCACGGCCACCACCCCGGCCAGCACATCCCGCTCCTTGAGGGGAATGCCCAGCTTGTCAAATGTCTCGGCCAGCTTGGGGTCTATTTCCTTGGGCCTGTCTTTGTCTTTTTTGGGGGCGGCGTAATAGATAATGTCCTGAAAATCAATCTCAGGCATGTCCAGATGGGCCCAATCCGGCTGCGGCATCTTCTGCCAGGTGCGGAAAGCCTTCAGGCGGAACTCCAGCAGCCAATCCGGCTCTTCCTTCCGTCTGGAAATGGTTCTGATAATGTCCTCGTTGAGCCCTTTGGGGATGAATTCCTGCTCTACGTCCGTTACAAAACCCTCTTTATATTCTCCTGAGGTAAACTCTTTAATGATATCTTCCGCCATGCGTATTACTTTGCCTGCAAATATACAAAATATTGCCGACACAGTGATTATTTGTATCTTTGCGAGTAGAAATAAGACCCCCTGCATGAAAGCCTTCTGGAAAAATTACAAGACCACGCTTCTGCTCCTGCTGGGACTGCTCTCGGGCGGCCTCCTGGGTGTGGTTTTAGGGGAAAAGGCCAGCGTGCTGCGCCCCGTAGGCACCCTGTTTCTGAACCTGGTATTTGTACTGGTGGTGCCCCTGGTGTTCTTTTCCGTGGCCCAGTCCATGGTGGTGATGCGCCGGAGCGGGGTCATCGGAAGAGTGCTTGGAGTGTCCGCAGTGGTGTTCCTGGGGCTGTCCCTGGTGGCGGCCGCCCTTGCCTACGGGCTCATGTACCTTTGGAATCCCTTTAGCCAAATGGCCACTTCTCCGGAGAGCGTCTCCTTTTCCGGCGGCCTTCTGGGAAGTGGAGTCCATTGGGGCGAATCCCTTGTCAACGCCTTTACAGTGAACGACTTCCCGCTGCTCCTTTCCCGGGAAAACCTCCTTCCGCTCATCGTTTTTTCGGCCCTTTTCGGGCTGGCGGTCTCTTTCCTGGGAGCGGCTGTTCCCACCGTGGAGAAGCTGGTCAGCGAAGGCGGCACCGTCATCATGAAGATGATGGATGTGCTCATGCAGCTGGCGCCGGTGGGCATCGGCTGCTATTTTGCCGATACTGTAGGGTCCCTGGGCGGACAGATTGTCGGGGATTATCTCCAGGTTTTTCTGGTGGTCTGCGCCGCCTGCGCCGTGATTTATCTGCTGTTCTACTCGCTGTACGCCCTCTATTGCCGCATTCCGCTGGGGAAGTTCTGGAAAGAAATGCTGGCCCCTTCGGTGACGGCCGTCGGGACCTGTTCATCGGCCGCCTGCATGCCGGTGAGTATTGCCGCGGCACGCAGGATGGGCGTCAGCGGGACCATTGCCGATGGCGTCATTCCCCTCGGGACCAACCTGCACAAAGACGGATCGGCCATCACCTGCGTGGCAAAGGTGCTCTTTGCCCTGTACTTCTTCGGGGCGCCGCCTGCCGGAGCAAGCGGCGCGGCAATGGTCATCCTGGTGGCCGTACTGGCAAGCGTCGTGGTGGGCGCCATCCCTGTGGGCGGAATGACCGGCGAGCTCCTGATCTGCGCCATTCTGGGCCTGGACCCGTCCTTCGCCGCCACCCTCATGATCATCGGCACCATCTGCGACATCCCCGCCACCCTCCTCAACGCCACCGGCAACCTGGTGGCCCCCCTGCTGGTCCAGCGGCTGGTAAAATAAAAAAGAGCACCGGAAAGTGCTCTTTTGTGCCCAGAGCGGGAATCGGTATTTTAAACTGAAATAAACCGAGTTAAAGAAATATAAATTGTAAATCAGTAGTTTATAAAACGGATAGACAAACCCGCTTCATAAAAGTTGTGCAAAATTGCAATTCTGTTGTGCAAAATTCGTATATTTGCACAACGCTAAATTGGACGCTTATGGAACGGATTGTAATCTTTGCCAGGACAACGAAAACGGAAGGGGAAATCAGGCTTCGTTTCCGCCTTACGGACGGCCGCAGGGCCGACCTTTATCACAAGAGCAATATCAAGGCTTCGCTCACGGATCTTGCCAAATTCAACGTGGACGGTTCGCTCCGGCCGAAGGTCTCAGTGTACAACAAGCAACTGGAGGATGACATCACCCGTGAAATAGATGCCATGCGCCGGGCATACCGCCATCAGGTGGAAGCCGGGGAGATTGTGACGGCATCGGCCTTTGAGGAGGCGGTGGCAAAGGAACTCAACCCGGAGGTCATTGTCCGGAAGGAGGAGAATACACTCCTGAGCAAACTGGACAAATTCGTGGAAGACGGCTATCGGGACGGCATCTTCGGCAAGAGCCGATACAAACACTATTCCGGCGTCCGGAACCGCATGAGTCGATACCTCCAGATCAACGGCCTTGAGGCAATGACGCCATCGGAATTTGACGATGACCAGATAATGAAGCTTCGGCAGTTCCTGTTTGACGAGTACCTCTACGTTCCCAAGCACAAACGCATTTACAAAGACCTGAAGAAGGTGGAAATCCCCACCCGCCGCCGCGGCAGCAACACCGTTGCACATGAGATGAAGATGCTCATCACCTTCTTTAACTACCTGGAGAACAGGGACGATATCGTCAAGTCCCCCTTCCGCAAACTGGGAGCCGACCGCCGCAAGAAGATAACCCAGACCAAGGAAGACGATCCAATCTTCCTCACCATAGACGAGCTGGAAAAGGTGATGGCTACGGAAGTGCCGGAAACGCTGCAGGAAACAAAAGACGCGTTCCTGGTCCACTGCGCCCTGGGTTGCCGAATCAGCGATTATAAGCGATTCAAAATGGAGCTTATCTTCGTAACTGACGAGGGAATTCCCTACATCCACTACCTTCCCAAGAAAACCAAGGGCTCCCAGACTAACTATAAGGAAATCAAGACTCCTTTGGTGCGCTATGCATTTGATATCATCAAAGCGCGGGATTTCCAGTTTCGGGTTATCTTTTACGAAGGTGGTAAGAGCGGGTACAACAAGAAGATTAAGCAGCTTCTGGAGCTTGCCGGCATAGACCGCCTGGTGCCCATCTACAATGAGAAGACCGGCGAGAACGAGTACTTCCCCCTGTGGCAGCGCGCCAGCAGCAAGACCGCCCGCTCCACTTGCGTGGACATCATGGCCAAATACCAGATAGACATGTACGCCGCCGGTCTCCATCGCCGCGGCAGCAAGGCTGTAGAACGCTATACCAACATGGAAGTACGAGATGACTTCGCTCTCCGCAACATTGCCTTCCGACAAAAGGCTTACAAAGTTGATAAGGATTTGAATGTGGTGGAATAAATGATTATCTTCGCAGAAATATGAACCACTATGCTCAATTCTCTTACCAAAGCTCAGAAAAAAGCCGCAAGAACCCTAATTGATATCGCGTTGGAGCGGGATTGCGCGAGCTTTATACAAAAAATATCCAAACTGGCTGAGAAACCGCTTAATGAGGTGGATAAGCCGAATCATGCACGTTACATAGAGCTGTATAAAGCGGTAGAGACTTTCGATAAGCATCTGGCAGACAGATACGACGGGATTACAGGGGGCAAATACTTTGACACGGTTTCCTACTTGCTTGCAGATGGCTGCCTAACAGACGAGGACCTTTTGATATGTGACGAAATGATGAAAAGCGAATTGATTCGGGTGAAAGAAATCATATTACAAATTCGGAACAGATGAAACCACGGTTATTATCGGTAAGGGATTACATACACTACCATCCCAAAGAACTATTGTTTGACACGGATGCGTATTATGCTGCATTGGCGAACAGATTTCAGACAGTTCTCTTTAGTACTATTGACAAAAGATTGTTTCCCGCCGAACTGGTCAGGGAGTTGTCTTTGCGGCTGACCGCCCATTTTGAAGATGTCGTTTCTGATTTTGGAATCTGGCGGTCTTTTTGCTGGCGTCATAAAAAACTTTACGGTTCCTATCTGCCCTTTGACTTGGCCGAGGATGATTTACCATTGGATGAATTGACCCGTGGTGGAATTCACTTTATTGTTTGGACGGTATTTGTAGACCATCCAGACCGCCGGTTGGCATCGCCGTTAATGCCTGCGATGGCGAAAGTGGCACAACTTGCGTATGATTTCTATCAGAGCGAATTCTATGATGCGCCAATAAACGAATCGCTCGCGTCATTTATTTACGACGATTCCACTCTTCGGGATTTTTATGCAGCCCGAAGAATTCTGGAATGGCTGTCCCGTAGCACCTATCTTTCCAAATGGCACGAAACGGAAATCAGCTATTGGAAATGGCATGAAACCATAGGAGATGTCCTTGCCGACCTTAAGAACAATGAGCATAAGTGGCATTATGCCGTTGATTCCGTATTTCCGTTTGTGGAAAAAGCCGGACCGCTGTCATTGTTCCCGCAGCAATGGTATGCCGATATGTTGCATACGTACTCCACGAAAGAGTTTGGTGCCCAGGAAATAATTTTGGAAGAGATTTCGTTTCAACGTTTGAATACGTTTAAGATTCGCGGAGTTAAGGATGGTCAGTTATTATTGGTGAATGTCAAGGGAGAGATGTTATCCGTAGAAATGGATAGCTTTGGCGATGATTTGGGTGACGCTTTTGATGCCAACAATATCATTGTGGGGTCTATGGCAAAATTTGCCGGCAAGTGGAATATGGTCGGTTGTTCTGCATTCGCCAGAAGCGACTCCTATTTCGAAGACCGAGTGCTCCAACGAAAGAAAAGACATGAAGAGTATCAACGTACCATTGATTTGTATGAATCGGCAATACAAAGGTCTCACGGCCGTCGGCTGTTTTACTTTGAGAACTTTGATTCTTTTAAGATTTGGTTTAAGGACGTTGTCGGCATTCGAGGCGTTGATGCCGCCACTTCCACTTTCCATCAGGACATCAAAACAGGGAAGCAGTTTATGGTATATGTACCGCATGATGGAGACTTGGAATTCGCTTTTGGGTGCAGCGCGAACATCTCGGATCCGGGAAACCCATTTTACGACAGCAAAGAAGCTCGCGAAAATGCTATTTCAATGATAGACGCATACGGGACCATTTCTACGGAATGTCTGTATTATTTGATTGAGAACGGTTATCTTAAGGATGCCGCTTTCCCCGGACCGGACGAGGATGCCGGCAGATACATGTTACAAAGCAATCTGCACTTTATCTGTACCTTTTTCCGCCGCTGCAAAGTGATTTCTCCGCTTGACGATTAAAAATATGGATAAGACAAAGCTTGACCGGGTTTTCAATTTGAATGAAGATAGCGACATATTATCGTTCATGAAAGACTATGCTTATAAGAATCAGGCGTTAGGCACTGCTCTTATCAAGCATTTTCTTCCTGACAGGATTGATTTGGACTCGCTCAGAGAAGAAGTTCAAGACATCTTCTTTTCTGTTGACGAGAGTGGTTATAAGTGGGGTCCGTCGTTGAACTGGCATCAAATAGATGAACAGTTGGGACGCATGATGGAAAAGGCTCGTTATTATGACTCTGAAGGCGAATTTGATGCTGCGGCATCCATCGCGTCTGAAATAATACTATTTGTCGGGGAGCATTATTCTGAGGACTGTGTATATGAATGCGAACGTTTTGACGGATATGATTTCGAGACCAGAAATGCAATAGAAATGTTAATATCGCTTGTGGAGTCTAAAGTACTGGATATCAACACGGTTAAAAGGATAAGAGGCGATCTCAAAAAAGCGGCAGCCACTGACACATTCAGTAATGGTGGGTATTGCCTGGCCGATTTGGATGAAGTTAAGAGTGTTCTGGATGGCGTATTTGATGATTTTGACAAGCATCTGGCTTCGCTTGACGAGCGTATAGAAAACGCCGGACGCGGTATCTATTATCGGAATCGCTGGCTGCTTAGGAAGGTCTTGTATCTTATTTATAAAGAGAAATATGACGTTGCTGAAAAGACTATAGATGACAACTTTTCCGTACCCGAATTGTCCAAGTTACGGATAGATTCTCAGGTGTTTCATGGCAAGATAGAAGATGCAATTACGTCATTGGACAGGGCTATCTTATGCACGGAAGACTCTTCTTATGTGAGCAAATGCCATGAAAGAAAAAAAGAACTGCTGGAATCTATAGGAGATAATGTACGTCTGGCAAATGAACTTGAGTACTTGCTTTTGAACAGCTATTCCTCATTATACGACTATTATCTCCAGCTAAAAAGCGTTTTGGCGCAGTTGCCGGGCAATTCGCAAAGCCGGCTTCAGGGTACTATTGTTATGATGGTAGACAAGAAACTTGTACACTGTCAGAAGGAAATAGCCAGGATATGCGCTGAAGAGCGGATGATTCCGCAATTGGCAGAGTGTCTGTCCTGGAACAATGACTATAATAATGAATGCTATCAGGTATTAGCAGAGTATGGCCTGTTACTGGATTCTGAAACCAGACGAAGAATTGTTGCAGGACATATCGATGCTATCCGAAGGAGCGCAATACCTACAAATAGCCAAAGGTATGGCTATATTGTCAGCCATATGGAAGCGTTGAGAGATTCTTGTGAGGAGGGGCGGATTGCAATAGACAGCTTAATTGAAGAGTTCAGGGTAACATACAGCCGCCGCCCGTCAATGATGAGAGAGTTGAAAAAACTTTGCTAACTTCGCAGAAATGTTGTCGATATGGGACGAGTGAACATAAAAGAACTGCTAATGTACGGTGAGCGCCTTACGCTGGAATGTAAGGCGGCAAAAAATGCCTTGCCCAATGCTGTATGGCCCACATACTCTTCTTTCTGCAACACTGTGGGAGGCGTTATGCTCTTGGGAATTGAGGAGGATTTGGAAGAGCCTGACCGGAGCAAGCGGTTTACCATCATGGGCGTTCATAATCCAGCCAAGATTATCAAGGAATTCTGGGATACAATCTATAGCGACAAAGTCAACGTCAATGTCTTGAAGGATGACGATGTCTATGAGGACGAAATAGACGGCGTGAAAATTATCGTTATCATTGTCCCGCAGGCAGGGTTTCTCAACAAGCCGGTCTATATCAATGGGAATCCCTTCAAGGGTACGTTCAAGCGCAATTTCGAGGGAGACTACCACTGCCCTGAATCTGAAATCAGGGCGATGATTCGTGATGCCAACGAGGATGGCAATGATGGTGTGCTGCTGGAGAATTATACCATTGATGATATAGATTTGGCGTCGGTCCACGGATATCGTAACCGCTTTCAGAGCAGGCATCCCGGCCATGTATGGAATTCCGATGACGACGTTACTTTCCTTCGAAACTTCGGTTGTTTTGGCACAGACAGGAACACCGGGAAAGAGTGGCTTACCGTCGCCGGCCTCATGATGTTTGGCAAGGGCCTTCCGATTCGGGAACGGATGTCCCAAATCCGTCTGGATTATGTGGACCAGACCAATCTTCTGCCAGGAAGCCGGTATAGCGACCGCCTCACATACGATGGCCGATGGGAAAACAACCTCTATAATTATTTCTCCATCGTGGTTCCCAAAATCACCTTTGACATCAAAACCCCTTTCGTGCTCAAGGGTGTGGAAAGAGAGGACGATACGCCGGTGCATAAGGCTGTACGCGAAGCCTTTACCAATATGATTATCCACTCGGATCTAATGATTACCGGAGTGTTTAAGGTGGTTAAACAGGACCATTGCTTAACGTTTTCTAATCCGGGTACGCTGAAACTTCCGCTGGAAAGAATCTATCACGGCGGGGCGACCAAAGCCAGAAACCCGCGCTTGCAGAACTTGTTCAGAATGATAGGGCTCGGAGACAATCTCGGCTCCGGCTTCCCGACCATTCTTTCTGCGTGGAGAGACGAGAAATGGAAGCGTCCTGACTTACAGGAAGACTTTGATTTGCGCCAAGTGGACTTGAAACTTTGGATGGTGTCGCTATTCCCTCCGGAGGCAATTGAGCATATGCGGCACTTGCTCGGGGAGAAATTCGATAGCCTGTCTTCAGATGAGCAGGCGGTTTTGGTGACAGCATTTCTGGAAGAAGAAATCAACAGTCCCAGAATACAGACACTGCTGGACAAGAATGTCCTTGAGGTGGGGAAATTGCTTTTCCATTTAACGAATCTTAGTTATTTGGTTTCTGCAGGACGTGGACGCGGGACCACCTATAGTGTTACTTCCATGCCCGTAAGTAACATTAACGGGAATGAAATTAATATTAACGGCGAAAAAATTAACATTAACGAGAGCGAAATTAACATTAAGGGCTCGCGAATTAACAATAACGAGCATCAGATAATAATCGCATTGCGGGAAAAGGTTCTGGAGTTTTGCGTTGAGCCGCATACTGTAAAAGAGATTCTTGATCATATTGATAGAACGAATCAGTACCGGAATGTGCAGGTCTTTATCAAGGCGCTTGTAGAACAAGGCCGCCTCGTCCCTGAAGATTCGGCCAAGAAGCGTAATGTCAGATATATGGTTCCAAAGAAATGACCTGGCTCGACATCATAACGCCCATTCCCAAAACGCTCATCCCGGACGATGAGCGGCGAAGGGGTGTGAACAGAGGCTTTCTCATTGCGGCGGCACTCATCCTGCTATTTCTTTTCATTTACTGGCTGTTCAAGGATTTGGCGGGAATCACTGACGCCTCCAGGCATCCGTACCTGCTCGTCCTTCTGGAGCTGGCCAAGGTTCTGGCCGGGCTAATCATATATCTCCCTGAAATCCGAGAAGCCGTCTCAATCTGAGACCTCACCAGAGATAGACCTTTCCCAGCCGGACCCTCTTGCGGTGCGGGACCTTTTCGTCGAGGGGACCAAACAATACGTCATTTCCAACCTGTATGATTGGATAGTTCTGGATGGCAACCGGACAGGCCCACAGCTGGCATACCTTTATATCGCACTCACCAAGAATCACCTCATCGAAAGCAAAAGCCCCAGTAAACTCCTGGAGGCGCTGGAGAACACCTATCCCGATTTGAAGTTCGCCTCGTGGAGCACCCTTCGCCACGCTTATTCCGATATCAAGACCCGTCCGGAGGGCCGGGTAAGGAAAGAGGACCAGGCAAAAGCCGATGCTATCTTCAAGACACTGACAGTGTCAAAGCCGCCAAAGTAGCCGGCAACACCAGCCAAAATAACCAGAATTCCGGCCAGAATCGCCAAAGCAGCCTGGCAAGTAATTCGCCCTTATTGTTGTAGTACGGCATGCCGTCGCCCGATAGTCGGGTGGCGGCTTTTCCGTTACGGGCCTCTGGCGGCAAAGTCCATAACCCGCCCAGAACCACTACAACTATGGACTTACAGTCTATTATCGAGAATGGCAGCGTCAGCGTAACCATTCAAATCACGGCCAAGGA
Organism: Bacteroidales bacterium; assembly: GCA_017934185.1. Classification (GTDB taxonomy): domain Bacteria; phylum Bacteroidota; class Bacteroidia; order Bacteroidales; family UBA932; genus Cryptobacteroides. Next base: position 25,424 of record JAGBJY010000047.1, read on the forward strand.
CCTCAAGGACTTTGCCAATCATCTTTTCGAAGAGGCCGTCAGGAAGGCCAGGGCCGAACAGGCATCGGCCGATGGTGATGAGTATCTGAGTAAAGCCGAAGTGATGGAGCTCTTCGGTGTCTGTGACACCACCCTCTGGCATTGGAATAATTCCAATTATCTCAAACCAGTAAAAGCCGGGCGAAAGATTCTCTACCGTAAACGGGATGTCATGCGAATTCTTAGCGCAAAGGAGATGTAATACGCCCGTGAACAAAGGATTGCAAGATGTGCGTTTGTGATACAAACGCGGGCCCTGGCGGGCCATCTCTACGCCTCCGGCGGACAAAGAAGATGAAAAAGAGAAAGCCATGAAAGTAAAAAAGACAAAGATGATAAGCCTTCGCATGACGGAGGAACAGTACGACAAGATGATGGAGTTGATGCAGATTGACGGCTATCATTCCAGGTCCCGTTTCATCATTAATACGGTACTGAACCGTGGTGGGAAACGAATGGTTTTCAAGGGGACCGACGGCGAACTGATGCAGCTTCGCAAATGGTTGATTACCATTTATACAGGGAAATGCGTAGGGCCGGAACAAATCTGAATCAGGCGACCAAAGCCATCAATGCGATAAAATACCGCTTCAAACTGGGCTTCGAAGGCAAGGAGGAGTACCGCCAGGCGGTGTATATGACGGGTTATGCCGCGGAGAAACTCTCATGGCGATCGAAAGACGTTCACGAAGTGGCCATGAAGATACTAAGTGATTATCTGCCGAATGATGAGGATGAAATGGAATAGAAGAAGCGAACGTAACGCATCAATCGCATTTTCTTCTTCATAGACGTTAGTCTTTACCAGAGAATAGAAATAATCGCTAACTTTGCAGAGAGAGAATTCGCGGAGAAACTCTATGCTATCGGGCTGGAGGGCGTTTTTAGACAAATAATCACTACCTTTGTCCCGATTTATGCAATGTATATTTGATGCACCGGATAGGGACATATTGTGCAATGGTTGTAGCCGGCCTGATGATTTTGGCAGGTTGCGCCGGTGGAAGCATGCGCGGGAAACGGATGCTCCAGGCTGCAGATTCGCTCTATACTGAAGAGCGGGCGATGGCTATCTATGACTTGCTGCCGGAACGGGCACTGCAGATCCTTGATTCGGCAGAGATAGTCGGCAACCTGCCGGACTATCGTGCCGGTCTCTTACGGGCGAAGGTGCTCAGCTGTTCTTACACTATGCAGCAGCAGGACTCGGCCATCATCATCTGCGAGGCCCTGCTGCGTCATGACGAGGCTCTGCACAACGCCGATTTCCGGCAGGACCTGTATGAACTGCTGCTGAATGCCGCGCGGCGGCGCTGTGACTATGAGGAGATGGTACGCTGGGGCACAGAACTCTCCGGGCTGCTGCGCGGAGAAGGATTGGAGACAGAGGCGCTGCGCACCGATGCCGAACTGGGACTCGCCCTGACGCACATCGGACAGGCGGACGAGGGTCTGGCGAAAATCGACAATGCCATCCGTCAATTGGGCAGTACAAGGAAATTCAACGAATTCGATGCCTGGCTGATTGCCGTGAAGCGCAAGATAGCCGTGCTGCAGGAGCAAGGGATCCGGATGGAGCAGGTCATCACGCTGGCCGACCTCATGCAGCAGCGGCTCGACGACTTTGTCTCTCATGCCGATGACTACCATGACGGCACCTACCGTGAGCCTGCCGAAGACGACGTTCCCGGTTATCACGACTTCTACCATGCTCAAGCCACAGGCTACAAGGCTGCTGCCTATGTCGTTTCAGGCGACCGCCAGGCCGCCCGGCGTGAGGTGGACACATTCCTGCGGTCATCCTACGGTCAGACGCTCGACGGCCGCTATTCGGTTGCGCCGATGATGGCTGCGCTGGGTGACTACACCGCCATGCTGTCCACTTACGATGAAGCTGAGCGCCATATGCTTTCCGAGGGCGACACCCTGAACGGTATCTATGCCAGCATACTCCGTGGCCGCGCCGAAGCAGCCAGTGCTTCCGGTCACACGACCCAAGCCTACGACTACCTCAGCCGCTACGAGGCACTGGAGAGCCAACTGAATGACCGCCTTCAGCGCAGCAAGGCCCACCTCTATGCCGCCCGTTACCACGCCCAGGAGCAGCAGTTGGAGATACAGCAGCGCAAGTCCGAGGCCAATCGCAATCTGATGCTCGCCGTGGCCGCCATCCTCTTCGCCCTCCTGGCCACAGGCTTTGCCCTCTATTATTTCCGTCAGCAACGCATCATCCGGAAGAAGAATCGCGTGCTCGTGGAACAGATGAATGAGGCCGTAGCATATAGAAAGTTGTATGAGAGCCAGGATTTGACCTGGATTCCTCAAGAGGATAAGCCCCTTAACGCTTTGGCCCCCGACGAACTGTCGAAGTATCTCCGCGCCGTCATCCTCCGCGAACGTCTTTACCTCAATGTGCAGTTCGACCGTCAGGCGGCGATTGACTACTTCCATCTGTCTAAGGAGCGCATCGGTGCCGCCTTCTCACAGGACAGCGAGTACACCACGATAGCCGACTTCGTCAACCACTGCCGTCTGGAGTATGCCAAGGAATTGCTCGCCACCAGTCCCGGAATGACGGTTGACGACATTGCCTCTGCCTCCGGCTTCGGCACCCGCCGTACCTTCAGCCGCCTCTTCAAGGAGCGTTACTCCATCACCCCCACCGAGTACCGCAACCAGAACTGTTGACGGTTCTGCTTGTCTTCCCGAGGGTCCAATCTGTCCGAAAACAGGGTCCAACTTGTCTTTCCCCGCGCATACGTACGCGGGGAGTAGTATTTTTGCACATAATTTCAAAAAAATCATAACATTATGGAAATAACGGACGGTAAAACGTATTAAACAGAACCTGACATGAAAAAGATTCAGAATAAAAACTATGAGGCTCCTTAGACCACAATTATCCTGATCTGGTCAGAGGGTATCGTTTGTCTGAGCGAAAAGGATGAGCCGGGATTCAACGGCTTCGGAGATGAACAAGATTGGAGTAATTTGGTGTAATTAAGGAGGTAAAAATGAAGAAGTATTTTGTTTGGGCTTTCATCGTTCTCGCGTCACTGGTGTCCTGCGGGAAAGAAGTCCCGGGGAAACCGGATGAGACGGGCGAGGCCGTGGTGTTCAACCTGGAAGCCGTCCACCCGGACGGGGCTGACACCAAGGCCGTGAAAACAGGTTGGGACAACGGAGATGTCATTTTTGTGTTCTTTAACAAGGCGGCAGCGCCGAACTACTTGAAAATGACTTATGACGGTTCCTCCTGGACCAGTTCCGAATATGCCGGGGCCACGGCAACGCCCGGTACCCTCGGCTTGAAAAACGGCGATACGGGAACGATGCGTGCCGTCTATCTGCCTTTCGGCGGCGAGGAGACGGTTTCGGCCGACGGAACCTCATTCGTGTTCGGCAATACTGATTACACCTATTATTTGACAGCGACACTCCCTTATACGGTCGAAGACAACAAGGTCAGCGGCGCTTTCGACATGGCCATTCCCGAGGGCTACGTGCAGTTCTTTGTGGAGTATTCCGAACCCCTGAGTCCTGCAGAACTCCGCGAACCGCATCTGACTCCGCAGGGCATCGCCCGTATCGATGGTGAAGGCAATATCGTTACCAAAGCCCTCGCCCACGGCGCCCCGCTCCCGGGGTATGTCTATCAAAACGGGTTCCTCTTCAGCGGCATCCTGGCCGAAGATGCGAGGGGTGTGAGCACCGATTACCATTTCACCTGGGTGTATAAGAACAGCCTGGGCTTCAAGTATTATTCCTATTTTGAGAAAGACTTCACCGGAAAAACGCTCCATACGGATGCTACCCATGGCCGCGCGGTGAAGCTTCCAAACGGGAAAACCGGCTGGGACGGTATCAAATACTACAAGCCCGTCGACATCGGCTGCGACGTGGACGGCCGACGTATTTACTGGGCCAGCCGCAATGTCGGTGCGAAAAAAGACTTCCCCGAAAACTATACAGATGACGGGCTGAAGGAGACTTGGGGGGATTACTATACTTGGGATGGAGCCGTAGACATCATTGCAAATGACGATTATTTGGGCTCCAAGTGGCACTTGCCGACAAGGGAGGAGTGGGAAGCGATAAGGAGCTACAACGTGACCTATGAGGATTCACAAAAAGGCTGTCTGCTGAAAAGTCAAGACTTCGGGACGCAACTTTTCTTCCCCCTTGCCGGGCGTTATAAAGATGTATCTTATGATTACGAATATTCTCCCGACGAGCTCTATAAATGTGCTTATTATTGGTCAGCCACTTTTGCTGAAAATGGTATGCATGACCCTATGTATTGGATTTCTGCTAATGAATATCCTTGGAATGATCCAACATTCGGTGAAAATACAAGCGACAAACGCACGAAGATGTCCGTCCGGGCAGTTCGCAATTAATTCGACAAAATATGAAAAAGATTCTTATTTCCCTTTGGGCAGTCATGTTTGCTGCAAGCGTCCTCCTCGCGCAGACCCCGGAGGAGATTATTGCCAAAATGAACCAGGAGGCCGATCGTTTTGATACGGAAGGGGTTTCGATGGTCATGGATATGAAGATTCCTTTGCTTGGCACCTATTCCATACAGATGTTCATGCTGGGCGAAAAAAGCAAGGGCATCGTTAATCTCGAGGGCGACCGCTCCATCATATGGTCCGACGGCATCACGGACTGGGATTACGATGCTTCCAAGAACGAACTCACCATCAAGTATGCCGATTCCTCCGCCAAAACTGACAACGCGAATGACAATGTCAAAGCCATCAAAAACGTTGCGGAAGGGTATGATGTAGTATTAAAGAAAGAAACTTCGGAAGCCTGGTATTTTTTGTGCAAAAAATCCAGGTACAATCCCAACAAGGACGACCCTAAGAGAATGGAACTGGTTGTCTCCAAATCTACTTTTCTTCCCATCAGCACGAGCATCAAGGAGAAAGGCGTTACGGTGACCCTGCGTGATTTCGCCATCGGCGTCACGGAAGAAGAGGTAACCTTCGACCCTGCCAAATATGCCCATGCCAAGATAATTGATACCCGCTTCTAGTCCGACAACTGATGTAACTTTATTTTTACACATTACATAATATCAATTTATTATGAAAAAAACATGCTTATTACTTTGCATGGCTGTAGCCCTAATGGCTTGCGGCGAAAAGATTTACATCCCGAAGGATGACCCTCCCCAGAAGGTAGGCGCTCCGATGACCTTCAATGTGACCGCGTCTGAAACAAATGCCGTGAAGGGTGCCTGGGCGGACGGAGACAAGATTTTTGTATTCTTCAACGCGCTGGAGACCAAGTACCTGGTTCTGGAGCGCCGCGGCGGCAGCTGGATCAGCAAATCCGGCGGCGGCACGCTGATGGATTCCGACTTCTCCGGCCTCGGCACCAAGAAACTCACGGCCGTCCATTTCCCCGTGTCTGTGGATGTAGCATATGCCGACGGCAAGTTCTCCTTCGCCAGCGGCGGAAAGCCGGTGTACAACTATTACCTCTTCGAGAAGGACAAGGAGTACACCGTCAGCGGCACCACGGTCACGGCCACCCTTTCGATGGGCAGGCCTGCCGATCTGGCGCAGATCCGCGTGGCTGACATTCAGGGCAAAGTATCCGACTACACCTTCGGCTGTTCGAAGATCAAGCCTGTTGCTTGCGCGAGTGTGGGCACTGATGGAGTCATCACCGAGAGTGTCCTGCAGGACGGAGCCCGTCTAAGCGGTGTGGCCGGTGCCGACGGGGGCATCTTTGCCGGACGGCTCACCAAGCCGGGTGAGCCTGCAGATTATGTTTTCACGCTGGCCAGCGACACGCATATCTACACCCTGACCCGCTCGGACAATACTCTCACGGCCGACGCGGTGCTCAATTTCCCGGCACCGACCATGACCGGCGGCGCCAATTGGGAGGTCCGGAATGCATCCGACCTCTACGTGGACCTGGGCGTTGAAGTAGGCGGCAAGAAGATTTACTGGACCAAATGCAACCTCGGTTCCAACACCGAGACCGGCTACGGTGATTTCTTCTCTTGGGGAGAACTTACCAGCGACAACGGGGGCAAGACGAACTTCGGTTCGGGCAACTACCTCTGGAGCGGCACACCAAGCTTCACCATACTCTCGCCGGAGAATGATGCGGCCTATGCTGCATTCGGCGGAAAGTTCCGCATGCCCACGAAAGCCGAAATCGATGCGTTGCTTGCCCTGACAAAAAAATGGGTTACCAACTACAAAGGCAGCGGCGCCAATGGTTACGAGTTTACCGGCAATGGCAACACCCTCTTTCTTCCCGCCGCAGGATACCGCTACAATGAGAGCCTCTTAACTGCCGGCACCTACGGCTATTACTGGTCTTCTTCAATCAATACGGGCTACGAGAGCTACGCGTGGAACATCAACCTCGGTTCGGGAGTTATCAAATGCGACGACCACAGCCGTTACCTTGGGTACTCTGTCCGACCCGTCTCGGAATAACCGTGCAAATCAAGCAGAGAACCAAGGAACAAATATCGTAAATGTATTCCAAGTATGCGGAAACTGCTTGTCGTAATCGCTCTCATATCTTGTACCCTATGCGGGGCGCAGGAAAAATCCCCCAGGCATCTGGTCCGGCTGGGATGGGGCGACATGCTCTTCGAGACACTGGCGTTCCATCCCACAGGGAACACATCCGGATATGGTTATACCGGACATGTTTTTGCCGATTACCACTATTCTCTCACAAGAGTTGTAAGCGTGGGCGCGCAAATAGATTTTCAAGGTATCTTCTGGACAGAAGACGCTTCCCGGCGCTCCCGGAATTATGACCTTTGCATCCTGCCGTCGGCCCGTTTCACCTGGCTGGACAAACCATGGGTGCGGCTCTATTCCGGCCTGGGCGCAGGCGTGCTTTTCGCTTTTGACAACGCCGGAGAACATGCTGCCCTTCCTGTTTTCAACCTGAACTCCATTGGCGTCCAGATCGGAAAGGGCAGGTGGAGCGGTTTCATCGACTTGGGCTTTATGGTAGCCATAAAAAACGTGAGTCAGGTGTACATGGTGGGTTCCCGCCTAGTGTCTGTAGGTGTTAATTATCGTTGGTAGCCTATGAAGAAACTGGTATTAGCCGCTCTTTCGGCATTCGCCTTATGTGCCTGCCATCACCCGGAAGTGGAATTTGTGGATTTTGACACTTTTCATGTGACCTCCGTCAAGTCTGCGGATGTTTTCATGAGCGACGGCAGCCTGAATCCAGAAATCCGTGTCATGGAGAACTCGGAGCCGGAAGATTATGATAACGTTCCGACCAAACTCGCCTATGCAAATGCCAACAGCATTGTACGGGACCTTTTGGGGGTTATAAACAGCAACCGGCTTATTCATATTGCCGGCACCTACACCGGCCACGATGTTGACGGCAGTCCCATTACCCTTTCCGGTAAACTGCTTCTTCCGGAGAGCGGTCCCGTCAAGAACTTGATGATTGTCAGTCATTATACCATCGGCGCCAATTACGAGGCTCCTTCGGAAACTTTCCCCATGGAAGGCATCTGGGCTGCAAAAGGCTATGCTGTTGTCATTGCCGACTACATCGGCTTCGGGGTTACGGCAAAACGCATTCACCCATATATGCACGTAGAGAGTACGGCACGGTCGGTGGTGGATATGGCGCTGGCAGTGAAGCCATATCTGGAACATATCGGCCGCAAGCCGGAAAGCGAAGAAGTTATCCTGGCAGGCTATTCCCAAGGCGGAGCCACTACATTGGCCGTGATGGATATGCTTCAAGATGATTATGCCGACGTTTTCCCGATAAAGAAAGTCTATGCTGGCGGCGGTCCTTATGACCTGGCCGCCACCTACGATATTTCCATGGAATGGGATCAGACCGGTATCCCCTGCGCCATTCCCATGATTGTGCAGGGAATCAATGAAGGGGAGCATCTTGGCCTGGAGATGTCCGATTTCTTTCTTCCCGACCTGCTTGCCCACTACGATCACTGGATCAATTCCAAGTCTTACACGGTGAAGGAAATCAATACCCTCATGAATGCCACCGCCCTGCATGAAATCATGACCGAAGGAGGCCGGGACAAGCACAACAGGGAGACAGCCCGGCTGTATCAGGCGCTTCTTGGTAATGGGGTGCTGCATTTTTCCCCGCACGCACCCATCTACCTGTTCCACAGCACCCAGGATCGGACTGTGCCTTTTGTGAATGCCCTCAAGGCTGAGCTTTGGTTCAAAAACAGGGACGTGCAATACGATTTCGGAGAGTACGGCAAACATGGGACCGGCTGTGTGCGGTTTTTGATCAATGTGTATAAGGACCTATGAGAAAACTATTGTATTTGTGTCTGGCAGGGCTGGTAACCTTGGGGTGCAGCAAAGAAAAAATGGTCACATCGGCCTGTGACTTTGAATTGAAGGTGGATTGGGTGAAAGGGAGCCGGGCACAGTTTTCTGTGACGCCGGCCATAGAGGGTGCGACATATGCCTACATTGTGATTTCGGATGACCACTCACAGTACGGCAGGAACGACACGGAAATCATCGCCTATCAGATGAATTGGCTGCGCACCATTTATTCCGATCTGCAAAAAGAAGGTGACGTATCAGGATCCTTTTCCGACATCTGCTGTTTCAAGGGGCCCCGTACGATCAAAAGCAAGTTCTTGTCGTCGGACAAAGACTATGAACTGCTGGTTTTTCAAGTGAATCCCGAGACGGATCAACCCATCGGTCCCTTGTACACATGTGCTTTCCATACCAAACCTATTCCCAAAGTGGACCTGGGTTTTACCGTCCGGTATCAAGACAATATGTTCTACATCCAACCCGAAGACAAAACGGTCCGCTGGTTCTGGGAGTATGAGTTGGATGACAAGATCCAGGACGTCTACGACGACCCGTTCATCTTTTTATACGAGATTATTGACATGTATGATGAATACGGTTTTCTGGAGCATGCCCTCTGCCTGGGTGACCAGTCATGGGAACTGCCCCGCGACGATCGTTCCATCAAGGAAGGCGCCTCCTATACGTTAGCACTGTCTGCATGTACGACGGAGGGAGAAATCTGTTCGGATGTAATGTATGCCGGTTTTACTTTTCAGAACGGTAAGATTTCTTTTACCTATGCCGATTTCCCAGTAGAGTCTTTGACCCCACTCGATTAAATGCCTGGGGTTCTGTTGTGCAAATGTCGTGCAAAATTCAAATAATAATCCGCAACTAATTCATTAAGAATTTGTTGCGGATTAACCTTGTGCCCAGAGCGGGAATCGAACCCGCACGATATTGCTATCACAGGATTTTGAGTCCAGCGCGTCTACCAATTCCGCCATCCGGGCCGGTAGGGACTGCAAATGTAACGCTATTTCCGGGAATCACCAAATTTTTTCAAACGATACTTCACTCCGGCCCTGAGGTGGGAGAAGGGATAGTCGTGGAGGCCGTATTCAAAGGCGGCGAAGGGCGCGAACGCTCCGATGGGAACTTCCACTACGCCTTTCACCGTCAGGGGGCGGTCCCCGTCGCCTTCCCAGCCGCTGTAACCGGCCAGCTGGGCCGACAGGCGGAAAGCCCGGGTGTCCACAATACCCAGCACACCGTACTGCCAGGCGTCGTTCTGGCGGCCACGGTCGGTTTGCCAGCAGAGGAAACCACCACTTACCACCAGACGCAGCTCTTTCAGGAAGCCATTCAAATAAAGCGACTTGCCAATGCTGGCGTCAAAGAAATAGCCGGGTGCATCGTAATACCGCGCCTGACCGTAGGTGTTGCCGGAAGCGGTTTTCAGGACGGCCCTTATCAGAATGTCCGGCCGCCAGCCTTTTTCCGTGAGCACATGGAAGTCGGTGGACACGTACACATCGCCGGAATCTATGCCCTTTCCGCCGTCCGGGAAGTCCGTCAGCCGGCGCCGCGCGGCAATGGCAGGGGAATAGCTCCACCACTCCACAATGGGCATCCACACCGTCAGGGCCGCCCTTTTGGTCCAGAGCGGAAGCTGCACCATGAAGCGCGGGCCGTAGGTAAGGTCATCGGCAAAAGGAACCCCTTGGCCCCAGAAGAGGTCGCCGGAGAGTTCGGCCCGGAACTCCCCTGTGAGCCGGGCTTCCGGGACATCCGGCACCGGAAAGGCATTGGGGCCGAAGTAGGCCGGCGCCACCTGGGTAACCTGGCTAAGATCCGGCGTCTGAACCGGCGTTTGCGCATGTACAAAGAGGGAAGCTCCCAGCAGGAGCAGGACAATCACACACTTTTTCATAGTGCAAAGCCAAATGAATTTCTATGGGCGTGCAAATTTTTCTATCTTTGTAATCTATGACGACGATGCACATCTCAAAAAGTTATAGCAGCCAGGTGGTTTCCGGCGAAGGTCTGGAACCCGTCACCCGGCTTCTGGAAGGGGAAAAAGAGCTTTTTTTGCTGTACGACCATCATGTGGCCTGGGCCGCCGGAAAGCTCATGAAGATCCTTCCCGTCAAGGGCAGTTTTGCCCTGGACGCCAGCGAGGCAGGGAAAAACCTGGAAACCGTGCAAGCCCTTAGCCGATGGCTGCTGGAGGCCGATGCTTCCCGCAGCGCCTTCCTCCTCACACTGGGGGGCGGCATCACCTCCGACATCGGCGGCTTTGCAGCCGCCACTTACAAGCGCGGCATCCGCTACGGAAATATCCCCACCACGCTACTCGCGCAGGTAGACGCTGCCATCGGCGGCAAAACCGGCGTGAACCTGGACGGCTACAAAAACATGCTGGGAGCCTTCCACCTGCCGCAGTTCACCTATCTGTGCACGGAGGTGCTGGAAACCCTTCCCGCCCCCATCTTCCGCGAAGGCTTGTCGGAGCTCCTGAAAACCTTCCTTCTGGCCGATGGCCCTGCATATGAGGCCGCCGTGAGAAGAAAGGACCAGGAATGGCTGCCGCTGATTCTGCGGGCGGCCGAGATTAAGGCCACTATTGTGCAGCGGGACCCCTTTGAGGGCGGCGAACGGGCCAAACTGAACCTGGGGCACACGTTTGCGCACGCCATCGAGCACGAGGCTGCCCGGCGCTCAGAGACCCTCTCCCATGGGGAGGCGGTGGCCGTGGGCACCCTTATGGCCGCAGAGCTGGCAGAGAAGCTTGGCGTAGCAGAAATCGGCCTTGCAGCACGCTTGAAGGCCGATTACAAAAGCCTGGGGCTGCCTACGGAGTGTCCGTATCCGGTGCAGAACCTCCTGGATGCCATGGGGAAGGACAAGAAAGCGGCCCGGGGCCAGATTAAGTTTGTGCTGCCGGTGAGGCCGGGAGAAGTGATACTCAAAGACATAAGCATTCATGATTTGCACCTCTATACAAAATAAGGACATCCAGCAGATTCTGGACCTGCTGCCTCGGCAGGAGATGGCCGAAATCCGGCTGGACCGCTGCGCCTTGGAGGAAGAGGAGATGGAGCAGCTGTTCGGGGAGAGCGACGTGCCGCTCATTGCCACCTGCCGGCTGGAAGAAGAGCCCGGGGCGCCGCAGATTCTGGAGCGGGCCATCAGGGCGGGGGCCAAGTACGTGGACCTGGAGATGGAAGCCCCGGCTGCCGTGGGACGCCGCATCCGCGAAGCTTGCCGCAGCTATGGCAGCGTGCTCATCCGCTCTTACCACAATTTTAGCGAGACGCCCCCGCTGCCGGTGCTGCAGTCCCTGGTGGAACGTGCCCGCAGCTTTGGCGGCGAAGTGGTAAAAATAGTGACTACAGCCACTTCTGAGGCCGATAATGCCACCATCGGCGCGCTGTATGAGAGCGCAGCGCCCGGAACGCTGGTGGCTTTTTGCATGGGCGACAAAGGCCGACCCTCGCGGCTGGAAGCCCTGAAAAAGGGCGCGCCTTTCACTTACGCGTGCCTGAGCGAAGAAGAGGCATCGGCCCCGGGACAATGGACCGTGGAGGCCATGCGAAAGGCCGTGTACGGGGATTTCCGCTTTGTCAAGGCCGAGGGGCTGCCCATGCCTTCCTCCAAGAGCTTTGCGCAAAGGGCCATCGTGGCGGCTGCCCTGGCCGATGGCGTTTCCACCCTGGAAGGCTATACCCCTTGTGGAGACAACGAGAGTGCACTCAGTGCCGCCAGGGCCCTGGGCGCCGAAGTGACGCTGAACGGCCGGACGCTCACGGTGAAGGGCATTTTTGCCAAGCCGGGATGCCTGCACCTTAAGGAACTTCATACCGGCGAGTCCGGTTTTCTCACCCGCCTTTGCATTCCGCTGCTTGCCACGCTGAGCCCGCAGCCCGTGCGGGTGACGGGCGAAAAAACGCTGCTGAAACGGCCCCTCACCGATGCCCATGACATCATGGCGGCGTACGGCGTGCGGCTGTACCCGGAGAGGGAAGGCCCCCGCAAGACGGACTGCACGCTGCCGCTGAAGGTGGCCGGCCCCCTCATTCCCGGACGGGCCGACGTCTCCGGAAAAGGCGGCTCGCAGCTGGTGAGCGGCCTCCTGGCAGCCCTGCCTCTGGCCGAAGGAAAATCGGCCTTGTATGTGCATGAGCCGCGCAGTATCCCCTACCTTTTCATCACGGTGGACGTGCTCAAGAAGTTTGGCATTGCCATCGGCTCGGAAATGGAGGGCGACGATGCCTTCCTGGAAACGCAGGACTGGAGCCTTTGCAGCGGTGTGAACTTCTTCTTCCGCGGAGGACAGCGTTACAAGCCCGCCCATTTTGCCATCGAGGCCGATTGGTCCGGTGCGGCACCCTTCCTGGTGGCCGGGGCCATCTTTGGCGAAGTTCAGGTGGAAGGGCTTGATACCCAGAGCCTTCAGGCCGATATCTCCATCCTGGACATCCTGATGGAAGCCGGGGCCAGTATGTCGCAGCTGGACGCTCCGGCCGGCCCCATCCAGGTGAGCCGGGCACCGCTGAGCGCTTTTGAGGCCGACCTGAACAACTGTCCGGACCTCTTCCCCATGGTGGCGGTGCTGGCGGCTTTCTGCCCCGGAGAGAGCCATCTGCTGGGCGTGGAACGGCTTCGGCACAAAGAAACCGACCGGGCGGCGGCCATTGAGGCCATGCTCACGCAGATGGGCGTTCCGGTGAGCATCGTGGAAGACCGGATGAGCATTACCGGCATGGGCCTTACCCAGCGCGTGGCCACCGGGCAGCTGCTTCGTGGCGGCACCTACCCATCGCACGCCGACCACCGTATGGTGATGGCCCTGAGCGTAGCCTCGCTGGGGGCCTCCAGCCCCATCGTGATTGACGATGTGGCCTGCGTGGCCAAATCTTTCCCGGACTTTAACGAACTATTTGCCAGACTATGAATACATTCGGTAACAAATTCAAAGTAAGCATTTTTGGAGAATCGCACGGCGCCTGCATCGGCGTAACGGTAGACGGTGTGCTGCCGGGCATTCCGCTGAGCGAAGCGGACTTCTCCGTAGACCTGGACCGCCGGCGGGCGGGAGCGCTGGGCACTACGTCCCGCAAGGAGAGCGATGCCCCGGAAATCCTTTCCGGCGTTTACAACGGCTACACCACCGGAGCGCCCGTGACGGTGCTTTTCCGCAACGAGAACACCCGCAGCGAGGACTACGACGCGTTCCGCAAGCATCCGCGCCCGGGCCACGCCGACTTCACGGCCAACCTCAAATACGGCGGTTTCAACGACTTGCGGGGCGGCGGTCCTTTCAGCGGCCGGCTCACCCTGGGGCTGGTGGCCGCCGGGGTCATTGCCAAGAAGATGCTCTACTTTGCCCGCTTCCACGCCTCCCTGGTGGAAGTGGGGGGGCTCACGGAGGCATCGGCCTGGCCGGAGGCCCTGAAAGCCGCAGAGGCCGAGGGCGACTCCCTGGGCGGCGTGGTGGCCTGCTCGGTGGCGGGACTGCCCATCGGCCTGGGAGAACCCTTTTGGAACAGCGTTGAAAGCGTGATTTCCCATGCCGTGTTTGCCATTCCCGGGGTGCGGGGCATTGAATTCGGGGACGGTTTTGCAGCGGCCCGGATGAAAGGCTCGGAGCACATAGACCTGTTTCCGGAAAACGGCAGCGGCGAAGGCTGCTGCCACGGCGAAGGCCACTGTGAGGGCCACGAAGAGGGGCATGAGTGCTGTCATGGCGGCGAAGAAAGCGGTGGGCACCACTGCTGCGGCCGGCATAAGAGAGTTCAGCCGCCCGTCACCAACCACTGCGGCGGGGTGAACGGCGGCATTACCAACGGCAATCCTGTGGAGTTCCGCGTGGCGTTCAAGCCCACCGCCAGCATCGCCAAAGCCGGCATTCCCGGCCGACACGACGTTTGCTTTGCCCTCCGCACCCCCGTGATTGTGGAGGCCGTGGCCTCCATTGCCCTCACCGACCTGGCACTGTAACACAAAATACCAAAAACTATGACCCAAAACAAGTCTTGGATGATTCCGGCAGCCTTTTTTGCACTGGCTGCCCTGGCCAACTGGAGCGGAAGGCTCTGGGAAATGGAAGACCTGGCCCGTATGGCCAAACCGGCCCTCATGCCACTGCTGGCCGTAACCACTGTAGCTGCGGCTGGAGGCATCGGCTCCCGCGGAATGCGCCTTCTGGTGTGCGCCCAGCTCTTTGGCTGGCTGGGAGATGTGCTCCTGATGCGTAGCGGCTTCGGCTTTTTCGTTGGCGGCATGGCGGCGTTTTTGATGGGCCACCTTTTCTATATCACCCTCTTTGGCGGCAAGTCCTGGAAGGGCTTCGGCATGAAAGTGTGGCTGCCGGCGCTGGCTGTGATGGCAGCCATTGTGTGCGGCCTGGTGGTGGCTATCGGCATCAAAGGCGCTCTGCTTGGCCCCATGCTGGTGTACGGCATGATCCTGATGCTCCTCATTTTCAGCGGCCTTGCGGGGGTTATCCGCTTTGGCGGCCCCTGGTGGTGGATTCTCTCAGGCGCCCTGCTTTTCACCTTCTCCGACGCCCTCATTGCCACCGGCAGCTTTGACGCCCTGCCCTTTGCCGGCAAGGACTTCGTGATTATGCTCACCTACGTGGTGGCCCAGGCTTTCCTGGCGGCAGGTGCCCTCCGCCTGGAGCGCCCCGCAGCATAACCCGGCCGCTTCTTCGCAGATTCACCCATGTGCCTGTAAATCAGGCGCTTATACAAAAACAGTAAGCAATAATTGCTTACTGTTTTTACGTAAGTGTCAGTAAATCAGGACGGTCGCTACCGGGTAGTGGTCGGAGACGAAGGGACAATCGGCATAGGACTGAGTGATGCGCTGGAAAGAATCGGCCCGCTGGAAGCCCTTGTAGAAGATGTAGTCGATGGGCGGCGTGCCGGAAACCTTGCCCCAATTGTGCCAGGTGGTTTCGGTATCGGTGACCGGCGCCTCTTCGCGGGCGTCCAGCATGAGCGTGCGCAGGTCGGCCAGGGAAGGGTCCGTGGGGTACATGTTAAAGTCGCCGCAGAGCACCATGGGGTAACTTTCGGGGTTCATGGCGCCGATGCGCTGGACCAGCAGCACCAGCCCCAGCCGACGTGCTTCGCGGCCCACGTGGTCCAGGTGGGTGTTCACAAAGTAGAAGGGCTTGCCATAGCGTTTGTCGCGCAGAAGGGCCCAGGTGGCCGTGCGTTTGCAGGCGGCATCCCAGCCGAAGGACGGCACCTCGGGGGTCTCCGACAACCAATAAGTGCCCCAGTTCACCAGCTCAACACGCTCTGTATCAAAGAAAACCGCCATGTGCTCGCCTTCGCTCACGCCGTCTTCCCGGCCCACGCCCACGCAGTCGTAGCCCGGGCAGTTCTCCTTGAGGTACGCCAGCTGGAAATCCAGGGCTTCCTGCACGCCGAAAGCCGCCGGCCGCTGGTCCAGAATCATGGCCGCAGCCGCTTCCTTGCGGTTTTCCCACACAAAGTCTCCGTCCGGCGCCGTGCCGTAACGGATGTTGTAAGACATGAGCTTCACGCTCTGGGGACCGCTTTGGCAGCCCGGGAGGCACAGCGGCAGCATCAGGGCCGCAAGCATAAGAACTTTTCGCATAACTGGAAGGTTTGTACAAAGATACCGAAATCTGTCCACTTTTCCTATGCTTCAGGCCGATGGGCGCTAGCGGAGCATGATGGAACGAAGGTCGTCGATGTCTTTCTGGGGAACGCCAATCTTGAGGAGGTATTTCACGATGCGCTCCTGGTAGGTGCCGCTGTCGGTCTGGCTGAAGATGGTTTTGCGCACGGACTTGTAGCTGTAGGTGGTACGGACATGGCCGTAATACCAGTTCCCGTCACTGTCCTTGGACATGCCCCAGTCTTTGGGCGAGAAGTAGGTGAGCTCATAGTCTTTGGCCATGTCGCTCTCCCCGACGCCCAGGGCGCCTTCCAGCAGGATGGCCAGAGTGGCGGTGCGGTCGCGCCCGGCTGCGCAGTGGAAATACACGGGTTTGCCTTCGCGAAGGCGGGCTACCACCCAGCAGAAGGTGTCCTTCACCTTCGTAGGATTGTCCCGCACCATGTGGTTGTAGCCGCTGTCAAAGCCCGGCGCATAGAAGGCCACGCTACTGCCAAGCGGCGAGGAAGAGGGTACGTCAGAGGCTTCCCGGAGGTCAACTTCGGCCCGGATGCCCTCGGAGAGCATTTCCTTGCGCCCCTCGCTGTTACAGTACTTTCCGTCCAGCCGGCCGCCGCGGTACAGCTTGTGGTACACCACCGTCTTTCCGCCCAGGCCCTTGTAGCCGCCCAGGTCGCGGCCGTTGCGCACATTGGGCGCGAAAAATACTTGGTGCAGGGCTCCGCGGGTGAGAAACTGGCCGTTCCCCACCACCGAGTTGTCCGATGATGTGACCTGCCAGTGATACGTTGTCCCGGGCACAAGGTTGGTGATGTCCTGCCGGCCCACGCCCGCCCCCAGCGTGTACTCCCGGCTCCAGTCACCTTCCCAGACGCGCAGTTTCTGGGAGCCGGACGAAGCCGCCGTCCAGCTGATGGTGTAGGTGGGCGGAAGCTCCACATCGTTCTCGCTGGGGCCGCCGCCGGGATAGCCGATGACACTGGAATAACTGTACTCTGCATCCGTATCCGCATTATTCGTCTCCGGATACTGCACTTCTTCCAGAAACTTCTGCACGTACTGGTTGGTGGCCAGGAAAGCCTCCCCGGCCGGTGCGCCCCAGCCCAGCACCGACGAAGCCACGGCCTTCCCCAGCGTAAAGGAAGCGTCATCGGCCTCCACATTCCAGTACATGGCTCCCAGGAGCCCCTTCTGGCTCACATAAGCGCCTTTCAGGAGCACGGAGTCCTCGTTGTCAAAAGAAAGCACCATCTGGCCCGAAGCATTGACCAGATAGGGCACCTGGCCCGTGGCGTCCCATTTTTCCGTATAGACGGAACTGTCCCAGCTGAGTTCGCCAAAGTCTACGGAAGACTTGAAGTCGCTGCCGTTCCCGTGCCCGTAGAAGGGTATGCCCAGCACCTGCTTGGAAAGCGGCACGCCGGCCGATAAATGCAAACTCACCGACTCGTCGCAGCTGCGGCGCGCCGCGGAGCATTTGTACAGGGCCGCGTTGTGCTGGGGCGGGTTCCCCATGTCGTAGGTCATGAGGTTCACAAAGCTCAGATAGGGCGTAACCGCCTCAAAATCTACATATTTAGCCGACGAAGAGGACGCCATGGTCACCAGGGCATCGGCCCCCAGCAGCTGGCGGAGTTCCTTCACCAGGAGGGTGAAATTTTGGGTGTCGTCCGGGGACGAGGAGATGCCGGCCGCCGAGGAGGTAGGGTACTCCCAGTCCAGGTCTATCCCGTCCAGACCGTAGCGCTGCATGGCCGATTGGCAGTTGCGGCAGAAGGCCTTGCGGTGCTTCTCATCGGCCGCCATTTCGCTGAAATTGCCGGCCTCCCAGCCGCCCACGGAAAGGCAGACTTTGAGGTTTGGGTTGGACTTTTTCAAAGCCGCAATCTTGGTGAGCCGGCTGGGGTTTTTGATGTCCAGGGTCTCGAAGTCGCTCTTGATGTGGGCAAAGGCGTAGTTGATATGCGTAAGCAGTTCCGCCTGGGGCAGGGTCTCTTCCCAGTACACGGCGTAACCCACTACTACAGGGCCTGTTACGGCCGATGCAAACACCTCGCCTCCCGGCTCGGGGTCGGGTTCGGGCTCAGGGTCGGGGTCCGTGTTTTCCGTTCCGGGCTTGGTGGAGGGCGGGGTTACGATGTACCCCTGGCTGGGTTTCTCGCAGGCGAGGAAAAGGGGCAGGAGGAGGGCCCAAAAGGCGGTTCTGATGCGCATAATAAACGGGGTTTTGAAAAACTCCAGCCCGCACCCCCCCGCAGGAGCCCGGGCTGGAGAAAACTAATAACAATATGAGATTATTCTGCTACGCAGCGGACGGAGCCGGCATTGGCTTTCCCGCGGTCAGAATAATAGAAGACGGGACTTTTATCCACACGTATCACAACGCACTCAGCACGTGTTGTATTACTACCATGATCGGTGGCTGACCAGATAAACGTGGCATCCTTATGTGCAGATGACGAATTCACTCCCGTTCCATATAGACTTCCTCCATAAGCCTCAATATACCCTGCCATAGGGAATCTGACACTTTCAGAAGTATATTCTGAAACATGGTTCGCCGTATCAAAATTCCATCCCGTATCTGTTTTGGTCCACAAAGATCCACTCTTGATAGGAACCTTATAGCCAGGAGGACAAGGATCGTATAATCCCTTTGCTCCTCCATCATTCCACAACGTTGCATCTGAACTGGTGTTCCAGTCCGCCGCATCATCTTTTGTAGGAGTATAGTAAACTGTTGGATTCTTAATAGCGTCGGACATAGAGGCTTGCGATTCTGTCTTTGTCCATGCAGTTCCGCTAACTTGAGCTTTACTGGGATAGGCTGCCCAAGATCTCGCACCCACGAATGGATCTTTACGACCCCATTGGTACAAGAGACCCAGAGACTCGATTGCCGCTTCGCCTGTATTAGGAACGGCTTTCAGAGCGCCGAGGTTCATATTCATCATCTTCCCCCCAATAAAAGAAGAGTAATCCGCATCGGACACTGTATCTTCCGGTACCCAGATATGCCAGCTCCAGACAATATCGCCATCCGCGTTTTTAGCTGCAATGAGAGCATTGCCAGGAGTAATGGTTGCGGGCATTTTAAAGACGATATAGGCATCTTCTCCATCTTGGATATCATAGTCCACAGCAGCAATGATATCGCCCTTCTCGGGAGCTGTGGCCGTATTCTTGGTTTCCCAGAGAACAACCACATCGTCGTCGTCATCAGCGTTGAAACTAGATACTACTGCACCACCCTTACCCTTGGCTGCTTTGAACTTGAACTGGGCATTTGGAGCCACTGTGCTACCATCTACAATGTAGCAGTTGGCTGTTGCCGTAGCACTAAGGTCTGTTGCAGCAGAAACATCAACACCAATGGTGTTGTCACGGGAAATCGGAGCAACATAGTCATGCATGCTGCCGGCAGGAAGAAGGCCCAGGTTAATCATGTGGCCCGGTGTAAGGGTGAGTCCCCGAGTGGATGTGATGTATTTCTTAATCACGCCTCCTTTCAAAAGTTGAATGGTAAAGCCGTTAGGCAGGTATACCATATTAGCGCCATCCGCATTATCTATGCCCTCCGCATCATCCTTGGTGTTTACAGGAAGGAACACAGTGTTAACGGCTGTTCCATTACTAATTACGGAACCTGATACACTTGTTAGAGGCCCTGAAGAACCATAGGTGGCATCTGTTTTATACTTCTTACGATAGCTGGTAACTTTAGGCTTATTAACCTCTACTACCAGTTTGGAATAACCAACCACTTCTCCATTGTTACCCTTAAATACATAGGAATCGTAATCACCCTCTGATCCTGCCACTTGGAAAGTGATAGCCGCAGTCATGTGGAAAAGCTGTATTCTGTCTTCATCAACATATCCTGCCATAAGCATTTTGTTGGTATTGGAAAAAGAACTGCGCCCATACATATGCGAAGAAGAATAAGGAGACCAAATATCTGCAGGATATGCAACATTGATCTTATGATTCATTCCCTCGTCATCATTCAGTCCTGAAATATCAACACTGAAAGAGGCCACCTCAGGATTGGCAAGTTCGGCCGCCGTAAAAGTGTGGACCACCGGAGCAACGGCAGATTCTCCTGTCTTTTTGGGCTGTCCCTGAAAAACAATTGCATCCACATCAGCCTCCCATTCTGTCTTTCCATTGGTTCCGAGGGTTACCTTCGTTCCGTTATCCAGAGCAGGGAATGCACAGGTAAGAGTAACCAGATTAGGGGTATCCTCTTCAGGTGCACTTATACTAAGATTCTTCTGGCAGGAAATAGCCAGTGCTGCCACGCAGAGGGCTGCTAATGCATAATTCATTTTTGCTTTCATAACTGTACCCTCCATTATAATACATCCCACACGGGATCATAATCATCAACTGTAAAATCCGGAACATTCCCAGATACTGCCTGGCAAACAGGCTCGGCATACCGCAGCTCCAGAATGTCGGTCTGGGGAGAACAATACAATTCTTTTTTGGTCATAGTGTTTTGTTTGGTTATAAGTTTGTGAAGGTCACTTTGTGCAGGATGGACGGATAGCTGGAGTCGCAGTCCTCGCCTACCCAGATGCAGCCGTTCTTCTTGTCAACGCACAGGGCCTCGGGGTTCCAGTTGGCGAAGTCGCCAATGTAGTACTTGGCCAGAAGCTCTTCGCCCAGACCCTTGAACAGGTAAATGGAATAGGGGTCGTACTGCGGCTTGTCCTTGTTGGAGTTGGAGTCAATGACCCACAGCCAGTCGTTTACGGGGTCGTAGTCCAGGCCGCCGATTTCAGAGATGGTGGGTGCCGCCTCACGCAGGCTCTTCTTGAACTTCTGCGTACCGTCCATGGAGTACTGGAACAGGGTTGCGCCCGTCTGGGTGCCGAACAGGAGGTCGCCCTTGTACCAGGCAATGCCCTCCACGCCGGAATTGCCCATAGAGGCAACGCCTTCCACCACAATGGGCACATCCACCTTGCTGTTGTAATTGGGATAAGGAACCTTATAAACGGATTTGGACGTGCTCTCAAGGCCAATGTAAAGGTCGCCGGTGGCCGGGTCGATGGCAAGGGCCTCAAAATCGGCCTCGCGGTACCAGACCTTCTCATAGGTGCCGTCGAAGTTAATCTTGTACAGCGTACCCTTGTCGTGAACGCCCCAGAGGAAGTCACCGTCCTTGGAAAGGCAGAGGCCGGAAAGCTCGGGAACATAGTCCGTGCCGTTCTGGAGCTTCTTGGTCCATTCCACCTTCACCATCTCCGGCAGGGCCTTGGGCTGGTCCGGCTGGATGTTCTCCTCCGGACGCTCCCACCTTCCGGGCTCCATGGGCGTACCGTCCATGGCGGCCTTCACGGCGTGGCGCAGGGTCCCCTGCTTATTGTCCTCGCGGAATTCCCAAATCATGGCGCCCAGCATCTTGCGGGACTTGAGGAACTCCACCTTGGCATTGACGGACTCCACGTCCTCGTAGCTGGCGTACATCTTGCCCAGGGCATCGGCCAGGTAAGGGACCTTGGCCACATTGTCCCACATACGGTAGTTCTTGCCCTTGACGCTCTTCCCGTCGCAGGTTTCATTGAAGAAGATGTCTTCCAGGTCACCGTAGTTCACCGTACCGGGGTACACATTGCCCGTAGTGAGCTTGTAGCCGTCGCCGTGGCCGTAGAACGGTACGCCGAAGTTCATCATCTGGTAAGGGATGTTCTGCGCGCCATGGAAGATGTCGTCGATGGCCTCGGCGCAGGTGCGGCTGCCGGCAATGGAACTGCGGTACAGGGGGGCGTTGTGGTAGGGCGGATTGCCCTCGTCATAGGTCATGACGTTGATGTAATCCACGTACTGCAGGGCCCTGTAGTTGTCTGTGTACTTGCCGCTGGAGGAGGCTGCGTAAGAGATAATCTTGTCCGGCATGGCCTCCCGCATCTCCTTGAGGAGGGTGATGAAATTGCCCCAGTCGGACGGATCGGCCCCATTCACGTGGTCGCCGTCCTTGGCAGCGTAGGTGGGATACTCCCAGTCGATGTCAAAGCCGTCGGTGCCGTACTGCTTGGTAACGGCCACGCACTCGTCCACAAAAGCCTTGCGCTTGGCATCGTCGCGGGCCATCTGGGACCAGCCGTCGGCATTTTTACCCCAGCCGCCCATCTGGAACTTCACTTTGAGCTCCGGATAGCCGGCCTTGTAGGCCACGAACTTCTGCACCAGGGAGATGGTCCCGGAAGGGATTTCCAGGCCCACGCCGTTCACCTTGTCCTTGAAGCGCACGTGGCCCACGTTCACATGGGTGAGGGTGCTCTTCACTTCCTCCAGGGAGGGGAACCAGTCGGACTTGGTGTACTCCGTGTAGTAAATCTCAATAATGGGGGTTTTGCCAATACGGGCCTGGCGCTCCGGGCTGTCCCAGGGATTGTCTTCCGGGGTGGGATCTACGGGGTCCGGATTGTCAGGGTCGTCGGAGGGGAACTCGCCCGAAGTGGGCTTGGTTCCCGGCGCCGGGACCTGCATCCCCATACGCTCCTGCGTGCAGCTGCAGGCCCCGATAAGGGCCAGCAGCAGCGGCAGATATAATATGCGAGATGTGATGCTCATGGTTATTCAGTGACTTCTGCAACGCAACGCACAGTTGCGCCTTCCACCTTGAAATAATTGGAGTAGTAATAACCGCTCTTGTCCTTGCGGATAATCTTGTTGCGGTCTCGGGGATTGGAATAGGCCGTGGCGCTGTGGAAAATGATGCGCTCGCCTTCGTAAGACAGGGAAGGACCGCCGGAAAGCCAACCGCAAACGGGGAATACCAAGTCTCCGTAAGCGCAGTATAAGCCATCCCAATTATAGGTCCATTCATTGTTATTGTCGGCCCACAACGCAACTGACGCGTTGAAAGCGGGCACTTTATAACCTGCCGGGCAAGGGTCGTAGATGGCTTTTTTACCCTCTTCGGTTTCCCACAGATAGGGCAGGTCTTCTTCGTTCCAGTTGCCGGCGCTGTCAGATTCCCCCACATTGACATAGATGGTAGGATTCTGGAGGGTATAGGCCGTGGAAACAGGGCCGGTCACTTTGTCAAACGCAGTACCTTCGGCCTTGGCTTTTCCAGTGAACGGGTCCTTGCGGCCCCACTGATAGTACAGGCCGTAGGTATCCAGAGTAGGACTGGCAACAGTGGCCGCGTTGATGGCACCCAGGTTGCGGTCCATCACGGGAGCGCTGAAGAAAGTGGCATCCGTAATGGTAGCAATTTCCGTAGCCGGAATCCAGATGTGCCAGCTCCAGAGGATGTTGTCGGACTCGTCAATGGCGGCGATGAGGGCATTGCCGGGGACGAGGGTTTCCGGGGTCTCGAAGAAGATGTAACCAGCGGCGGCTTCAACGCCGGCGATGAGGGTGCCCATCTCGGGAGCTGTAGCCGTATTCACGGTTTCCCACACAACCTTGGCACCGGCAACGGCCCCAACGGATTCAGCGGAATTACCCTTCACAGCCTTGAACTTGTACACGCCGGGGTCACCAATCACATAGCAGTTGGCGCTGGCTTCGCTGCTCAGATCGGCAATGGTCTCGCCGGGCTCATCACCAGGGTCCTCACCGGGATTAGGGACGGGGGGGACAATGGCGCTCTCATCCACCACAACGCAGCGCACGGAAGCGGCTTCCTGCTTGAAGTAGTTGGCATAGTAATAACCGCTCTTGTCTTTACGGATAATCTTGTTGCGGTCACGGGGATTGGAATAGGCCGTGGCGCTGTGGAGGATGGAACGCTCGCCTTCATAACCCACGCTGGCGCTGCTGGAATACCAGCCGGCCACCGGGAACACGATGTCACCGTAGGCAAAGTACTTGGCATCAAAGTCGAAGGTCCAGCCGTCGTTGCTGTTAACCCACAGTCCGGTGGAGGCGTCATAGGCAGGCACTTTGTATCCGGGAGGGCAGGGGTCGAAGATGGCCTTTTCGCCGCTTTCGGTCTGCCACAGGTATGCCAGGTCTTCCTCATTCCAGTTACCGGCGCTGTCGCTTTCGCCCACATTGATGAACACGGTAGGATTGGCAATGGCATAAGCCGTAGATTTAGGACCGGCTTCTTTGGTGATTTCTGCCGTTGCTTTGGCAAAACCGGGCAGCGGGTTGTTGCGGCCCCACTGATAGTACATACCATAGGTCTCACGGCCCACGTTTGTCGGGGTAGCCGCATCCAGGGCACCCAGGTTACGGTCCATCACAGGAAGGCTGTAGAAAGCCTCGTTCGTGATGATGTTGATGGGCGTCTTGGGAATCCAGATGAACCAGTTCCACAGAATGGCATCAGCGGCATCCTTGGCCACGATAACAGCACCGCCGGGCACCAGTTCGTCCGGAGTGGAGAAGTAGATGACACCGTCCTCGATGGCCACCTCGGCAATAATGCTGCCCTCGGCAGGAGCCGTTTCGGTTCCCTCGGTTTCCCACAGTACTTCCACCTTGGCCACGGTACCCACGCTCTCTTCACTGTTACCCTTCACGGCCTTGAACATGTATTCGCCGGGAGCGGTGACGATGTAGGTATTGGCGCTCTGCTTCTTGCTAAGGTCGGCGGGTCCAACGGGTTCGGGTTCCTTGGGCAGCTGGCCGATGGTGATGGTCTGCAGCACGTCTTCGGTGCCCTTGCGAACGATGTTCACGGTGCCGATACGGCCCTCTTCCGTGGGGTTGTCCTGCAGCTTGAGGGTGATGGTGTACACCTTGGATTTCACGGAGGCAACGCTGATCCATTCATCCTCGGGAACTACGTCAAAGTCTACGTTGGAAAGCACATGGGCTTCCACGGTGGCAGCTTCGGCTTCGGCAATATAGTCGATGGAAAGCAGGCCGTCCTGGAAGGCAGGCTCGTCCAGCACCTCAACGCCTTCGGCCTCAACAACCACATTCACGATGGAAGTCAGGCCCACCTTGGAGTCGGCATAGAGGAGAATCATGCCGCTGGATTTGTCGGTATAGGGCGTTACGACAATCTTTTCTTCGCCAATCTCCACATTGAAGGCCTTGGGGTCATAACTGGCACCCACAACGGTCTTGGCGGTCTTGGCGGTGACGGTGTAAGGGATTTCGATGGGAGCCACCTCGGTGAAGAGGTACTCCGTCTTGTCAATCTTCAGCTCAAAGGCCTCGGCGAAGGGAATGTTCACCGTGGAGCCGTCGGACAGGGTGAGGACCACCTTGTCTTCCAGCACCTTGATGTCGGTGAAAATGCCGTCCTGGAGGGTGGCGCCTTCGTTCTGCACCTGGCCCAGCTGGGTCTTCTTGCCGTCAATCTCTACCCAGAGCATGCCTTCGTCGTCGATGGAGAACTCAGGGGTCTGATACACAGGCACTTCCTTGCCGTCAATCTTGATGGAAACCCCATCCACGGCCCAAACCAGTTCGCCGGCACCGTTGCGGATGACGGAGAACACAGGACCCTCGGCGGGATTGGTGGGAACAATCTGGAACCACTTCACATCGCCGTTGGTGTAGGTGATGGTAACACCGGTGACGCGGCCGCTGTCAGGGTCGGTATATTCCTGGACCTTGGCCACAAACACGCCGTCGCCCACAGCGCTCTGAATGCTCTGGATAGAGGTTTCCAGGTCATTCACGCGCGTTTCCAGGGCATCGATCCGGGCCTTGAGGCCGGAATCGTCGTACTCCTTGGCGCAGCCCATCAGGAGAAGGGCCGCCGCAAAAGCTGTTAAAATCTTTTTCATATCTGTAAGTTATTAGTTTTCAGGTTATTCTTGTACGCAGCGGACCGATGCTGCCTCCATCTTGTAGTAATTGCCGTAGTAGAAACCGCCGCGGTCGTCACGGACAATCTTCAGGCGGGCACGGGGATTGGAATGCGCCGTGGAGCTCAGGATAATGGCACGCTGGCCGATATAGCTGGGCGTGGTGCTTCCGGTGAGCCAGCCGCAGATGGGCAGCACAATGTCTCCGCAGGTGTACCAGTTGCCGGCAAAATCGTAGGACCAGCCGTCGTTGTCGTTCTTGAACATGCGGTAGGCCGTATTGTAGGCAGGCACCTTGTAACCGGCCGGGCAGGGATCGTAGATGGTCTTGGAACCGTCTTCGGCCTCCCAGAGGTAAGGCAGGTCTTCGGTGTTCCAGTTGCCGGCGCTGTCGCTCTCGGCCACTTTCACATACTGCGTGGGATGGGCGGTGACATAGGCCGTGGACAGCGGACCATCCACCACCTCGAAGGTGGCGCCCACAGAGGCTGCGCCGCCCGGGAACGGGTCTTTGCGGCCCCACTGGAAGTACATGCCGTAGGTGTCCAGCGTAGGGCTGGCCACGGTGGCCTTGTTGATGGCACCCAGGTTGCGGTCCATGACAGGAGCGCTGTAGAAAGCGGCGTCATTGATAACGTCCACCTTGGTGGCAGGAATCCAGATGTGCCAGTTCCAGAGAATCTCGCCATCGGCATTCTTGAGGGCAATGACGGCATTGCCGGGCACCAGGGTTTCGGGCGTATGGATAATCACGTAATCCTCGGCGTAGGTGGCCGATGTGATGACGCTGCCCTTCTCGATGGCCTCAGCGCCGTTCCGGGTTTCCCAAAGCACCACGGCCTCGAAAGGTTCGGGCAGGAAATCCAGCGGGTCATTGCCGCGCACAGCCTTGAACTTGTAACCGCCGGCGGCCGTAACCATGTAGCAGTTGGCATTGCCCGCCGTATCCAGATCCAGGATATCGGCCGAGAAAGGATTCTCGTAGTGCTGGAGCTCGGCCGATACGTCGCCGAAGTCCACCACGCTGCCCCGTACCACATCGATGGGGTCGGTGTTCTTGTAAATTTTGGTGTATTCGCCGTCCTGCTTGAGCTTGATGACGATGCCGGCCGTGAGACTGATGCTCTCCGGCAAGTAGATGAGAATCTGTTTGTCGGTCACAGGGCCGGTCATCTCCAGCAGCGGGGAGCCCACATACTGGCTGAACACCTGTTCCTGGTCGGTGAGTTTCACCTGCAGGAATTCATAGCCCAGGGCCTCCTTCTTGGGAGAAGACACCAGGTATTCCTCATAATCGGCATCCACGGTGAGGGAAAGCACACCGCAGACGGGCTCAAAGGCAAAGCTGTCGCCGCTGTTGCAGGCGGCATACAGCTGCTCGTTGGTGGTGGAGAACTTGCTGTAGAAGAAGCAGTGGTTCAGGTTGTCCACCAGAGAGGCGGGATAGGAGGCGTAGAGGGTGCTGGTGCAGTCCTCGCGCTTGTAGGGATACAGGCCGGAAACGCTCTTGGTGGCCGATTTTCCGTCGGCGGAGATGTCGGCGGCCTCCAGGGTTACCGTTACCTGGTTCTTGGCATATTCGCCGTGCACCACAATCTGGTCGCCGGCCACCCAGCCTTGCTTGACAAAGGCCGGTGCCTCTTCGCCTTCCGGCACGCTCACCTCCGGAAAAACGAAGGTGAGGGTGCGGGTTTCGGGCTGCGGTGCAGGGTCCACCGGAACTACGGGATCGGGCTTCTGGCCACAGGAAACGGCGGCCAGCGCCAAAACGGAAAGGATAAGGATACTCTTTTTCATAACCGTATTCTTTTTTACTCGTCCCAATTCACAGGTGCAGTGTATTCATACCATTCCAGGACAGCGCTGCTGCCTTCTCCTTCTTCATAGACGCCGAAGTACATGTTAATCTTGGCGCCCCACGTCACGGTGTAAAGCACCTCGGGAGAAGAGTCAAAGCTGCCGGCTTCCATGCCGTTGACGAGGAAGGTGACATGGCAGTGCTGGGCACCGCTGGGGTCGAACTTGTAAGTAAGCTCCACGGGCTGGGTGAAGTCCACGTCCGCGTAAGCGTCCACGCTGGGCTTGGCGCTGATGCCGGAGCCGTCGGCGTTGAAGTCGAAGCTCACCTTGGCGCTGGCGGGCCGCAGGTCGGCCTTGATTTCCACACCGTCGGAGAAGCAGAACCAGTGACGCACGCGGGCGCCGGGGCTGATGGAGCTCCAACGGAAGGTGTAGGTGCCGAAGTCCATGCTGCGGTTCCATCGGGACGGGGCCGGGAAGTACACGCCGCCCAGGTCCTTGTTGTACACAATGCCGGCGGCATTGCTCTGGTCGGCCTTCCAGTTGGCGCCTTCGCTGCCATCGGCCAGGGTGCGCACGGGCACAATCTCATAGGCCTGCTTGATGGTGATTTCTTTCTCCACCTGGGCGTCGCCCTCGTGCTGAATCACGTTGGTGATGATAATCTGGGCCGAACGCAGCGATGTGCCTTCGTTCTTGGTCAGGGAGATGGTCACCTTGCCGTTACCGCTGCCGGAAGCGTTCTCCAGGGTGAACCAGGTGTCGCTGTCGGAAGCCTTGCGCACCACCCACCGGGTGTTGGACACAATGTCCAGTTCACCGCTGAGCTGGTCGAAGCCGGCCCTGAGTTCGGTGGAAGCGGGAACCAGCTGTACACCGTCCTGGGTGAACTGGATGTAGGCGGCCGCCTTGTCGTGGCGGTCATACACCGTAGCCTGGGCGTAACGGAGTTCCAGGGGATTCTCCACGGCGGTAAGGGTTACGGAGCCCTCGCCTTCGCCGGTGGCCCCCTCGGAGATGGAAATCCAGTCGCCGTCGGTTACCTTCACGCTCCATTTCTGGTTGGAAAGGATGTGGACCACATGCTCACCACCGGCCTTGGCCACTTCCTGGTCCAGGTCTTCTTCGGGGATGGTGAGGAAGGCAATGCCTTTCTGGTGCACGGAGACTTTCTTGGCCATGATGCCGGCGCTCTCGATGGTGATGATGTCATCACGGTCGTCCAGGTAGATATTGTCATAGTACTGGACGCGGATGAGGGTGGCTTCGGCCTGCCCCACACGCAGAAGGTCCGGATCGGACGCCACGCCTTCCTCCTGGGTGATGATGCACCAGTCGGGATGGGCGCTTGTGACCGTCCAGTCTTTGGAAGAGGCCACCAGGATGCTGAACGACTTGGCGCCGATGGCATCCAGTTCGTAGCTGCTTTCGCAACGGTAGCGAAGATCTACCGTCTCCAGCGGTCCTTCCTCCTTCTGCTGGCAGCTCCACAGCCCTGCGGTGAGGGCTGCGGCCACGCAGAATATGTTAATGATTCTTTTCATGACAGAAGTTATTATTCTTCAACCACTGTGACGTCGCAAGACTTCACTACATACCAGGTCTCCGATGCTACCGTATCGCGGACGCCGAAGTAGTAATTACCGCGGGTTGCAGCGTCGGCGGCAAAAGAGGAAGTACTGGTCATCTGGGCCAGGCTGGAGCCGTTATAGAAGAATTCCAGGTCAATCTGGGCGGGATCCCCCGCATTGGGGCGGAAGTCCATCCGGTATTCCGTA
Source organism: Bacteroidales bacterium (assembly GCA_017934185.1). Classification (GTDB taxonomy): domain Bacteria; phylum Bacteroidota; class Bacteroidia; order Bacteroidales; family UBA932; genus Cryptobacteroides. The sequence goes on from JAGBJY010000047.1 coordinate 54,746, forward strand.
AGGGCATTGAGCATGGCCTTGTCAATGGAGATGCTCTTGGTGTTGTAAGAGGTGCCGCCGCCATTGGTGCGCAGGCGTTTGTTGCCGCTGAGCATAATCTGAGCCTCGTATTCGCCGTTGGCGTCGTGGGTATAAAGGCACAGCTGGCCGTTGTCGTCAAAACTTACCTCTCCCATCTTGAGCACAAAGGAGGCATAACGCTGCGTGTCCATGAGTTTGACGCGCGTTTTCACGTCGCAGTACAGCTTCACGCTGCCGTCGTCCAGAATCTCGTAATGGCCTTCAAAGGCAAAGTTGATGGCCTGGGTGAGTTCCACCTCGGCGCGGTTGGCACCGGAAACGATGGCCACCTTGCCGCTCTTGGCCGCAAACTTGTTGTTGAAAGCGGCCACCACCTTGAAGTGGGAGGCGTCCACTTTCTCCACTGTCCAGCCGTCCACCTCGGTCTCAGGCGCCCAATCCAGGGAGGAGTTCACCTCAATGAGCATTTCTCCGCCTTCGCGGGGCAGCTCGGTGGAAGCGGGGGCCACAATCTCGAAGCTCAGGCCCTTCTGGCCCACCTCAAATTCCTTGGTGGTGCCGCCGGCCTTCACCGTAACGGTGGCGCTGCGCATGGCCCCCTCATTGGCGCTGGCCGTAGCCTTGATGGCAATGGCCGATCCGTCGCCGGTGCCTTCCTCCTGGTCGAAGGAGAGCCAGTTCTTGTCGGCGCTGATGGTCCAGGGGAGGTCGGTGCGAAGTTTGAGCACCTGCTCGCCGCCCTCGGCCGCAAAGCTGTCGGAGAGTTCCGTGAGCTCGAAGGTACCCGTCTGGGCCACGTCGAAGCTTTCCTCGTCATCCCCGGCCACTACGGTAACGGTGGCGGTGCGCTCCATGACATCACTGGGCTCGGCCGTTGCGATGATGGTGATGGTGCGGCCTTCCGGGTCCGGAATACCGCTTTCGCGGTTGAAGGACAGCCAGCTCACGTTGGAACGCACTTCCCAGTCCTGGTTGGTGAGGATGGTGAAGCTGAGCGGACCGCCGCAGGCGGCGAAGTCCTTGGGCACGGGCGTGATGAAGAGCTTGCCGCTGCGGGCCTGCTTGATGGTGATGGTGTACACCTTATTGATGTTTTCGCCCTTGACCGTGAGGGTGGCGCTGCGGTCTTCCTCCAAGGTGTTGGGCTCAACGCTTACCACCACGTCGCTGATGAGGGTGGAACTGGCGCTGGAAGAGGGCGTCACCGTGCACCAGTCGGCGCCGCTTGAGCGGGTGATGGTCCAGGGCGTGTTGGCGCTCACATTGAAAGTGACGGTACCGGGATTCGTAGCCGGAAGGGTGTAGGAATCCACCGCGTCGCAAACCAGGCGCAGGGAGGCGGCCGCCTTTTCCGGCGTCATTTGCGTGTCAATCTCAAACTGCTGGCAGGAAGCGGCAGCGAGGATGACCGTCAGGCTTGCAAAGATTTTTACAAATGTTTTCATATGGCTATTGTTTTTATTCTGGTTAGACTACCACCCGGTATTCTGGGTAAGGTTGGGATTGGCAAAGACTTCCGCCTGCGGAATGGGATACAGGTTCTGGCGCTGGGCCCAGGTGCGGTTGCGCACCACTTTGCGGCTGTAGGTATAGTTGGCGCCTTCACGGTGAATCTCCACGCCGTCCACCTGTCCTTGTGTGGCCTGGCCGATGTCCCAGCGGCGCACATCCCAGAAGCGGTGGTCTTCGAAGGCGAATTCCACCCGCCACTCGCGGCGCACGGCCTCGCGGAAGGCATCGGCCGTCGTGGCCTGAACGTCCGGCATGCCGGCGTTGGCCCGCACCTGGTTAATGGCCTCCAGGGCGCTCAGGGTAAGGGTTCCGTCGGTCTGGGTAGGACTCTGGAAGTACTCGTTGGCCGCCTCGGCATAGCTCAGCAGGGCCTCGGCGTAGCGGTACACAATCCACTGGTGCTTGTAGCTGGCGCTGGCCTCCGGAGCAAAACTGGTTGCCTCCTGGATGTAGCGGCGCAGATAGTAGCCGGTGGGGGTGCCCAGGTCGCTGCGGGTGGCGGAATAGTCGCGGCCGCCCACATAGGTCTCGATGGTAGAGCCCTTGAAAGCCATGCCGTTGGCCAGGACCGCACGGGCAAAGCGCGGGTCGCGGCCCTCGTAAGGCTTGGTAAGGTCAAAGGCGGGGTCGGCGGTAACCCACCCGCTTGCACCCAGGGTGATGTCGTAACCGCCCAGGGTCTGGAAGGCATCCACCAGGTTCTGGGTAGGATAACTTCCGGCAATGGAGGTACGCTGTCCCTCGGTGAAACGCACCGGGAAGTTGTAACGCTCGAAGCTGGAGCTTTCAGAGCGGAAGATAGCCATAATCACTTCGGGGGAAGCGTAGTTGTTGGCTTTTTCGGCGGGGTCCAGCCGATACTGGTCCAGGTCGATGATGGCCTTGGCAGCCTCGGCGGCCCTGAGCCATTTGCTGCGGTCGCCCGAAGGGTTGTGCAGCGGAGAAGCGGCATACAGGAGGGCCTTGGCCTTCACCGCCAGGGCGAAGCCCTTGGTGACGCGGCCAATCTCATTGTCCAGCATACCCACATAGGTGGTGGGCAGGTTCGCGGCACACTCGGTGCATTCGCTCTCGATGAAGCTGATTACCTGGTCGAAGGGCGTCTTCTCAATGGCATTGGCCTCCTCGGCGGTGAGCATCCCAAGGGGCATGGCAATGTCGCCATAGCGGCGGGCCAGCTCAAAGAAGTAGTAGGCACGCAGCACACGGGCTTCGAAAGGATAATACTTCAGGTGTTCCAGCCACATCTGGTATTTGGTGTCGTACTGGTACATGGAGATGTCCACGGTTTGCATGGACTCCAGGAATTCGTTCACACTGCGGATTCCCTTGTACAGGTCCCACTTGGTATCCACGGTCTGGAGAGCGCTCCAGTTGCCGTTGGTGAAACGCTGCACGGAGGCATCCAGGTCGGCGTACTCGGCATCGTCGGAGCCGCAGTCGCGAAGAGCGCTGGACACATCGGCAATGTCTTTATTGGGCATGTACCCGTAGATATTGGTAAGCATTCTCTGGATGTTGCTGTAGTTCTTGTACATGTCCTCGCGGCTGTAATCGCTGGAAGACTCGTCAAAATCCAGGAAAGAACAACTTGCAGCAAGAAGCGCAGCGGATAAAATGCAGAATAACTTTTTCATGGCTTGAGCGCTTTATTATTTGACGATACAAACTGCTACACGGTTGGATTCGGGAGAGGCCGATGCATCGCGGTCGGCGCCGGTGGAGGAGGAAAGGATGCGGCTTGCGGCCACGCCTTCGCTCATGAGTTTCCCCGCTACCACGGCGGCACGGCGCTCCGACAGGCTGCTGTTGATGGCAGGGGTGCCGGTGGCGGTATCGGCATAACCGGTGATGGTAATCTTGGCATCCGGGTTGTCCTTCAGCAGCTGGCAAATCTTACCCAGCTTGAAGGCCTCGTCCGGGCGGAGCTCCGCCTTGCCGATGACAAAGAACAGGTCGTCCTCGTAGAGGCCCTTGAGGGTCTTGGCGGGAACTTCCTTCACCACCTCTACGGGCACTTCTTTCACCACTTCCTTCTCTACTTCCACAATCTTCTCCACCACCTGGGGCACGTAAGGCTCCACGGCGGGGGCCTTGGCCTTCTTGGCCCGCTTGATAGCCTCTCCGGCGCCGAAGTCCAGTTTCACGCCCGCCCAGATGGTACGCAGGGAAGGATAGTAGGCGCCCAGCTGCTCGGGGTCGGCAAAATGGATGTTGTCCAGGCTGAAGAGGTTGGTGCCCATCACGTAAACCGTGGCCTCGCAGATGCGCAGCCAGTCCTTGGGCAGGGTGTAGGAGATACCGGCGTTGCGCAGCTTGATGAAGGAGCCGTCGCGGTACCAAAGGGAGTTGTTGCGGTAGTTATTGTTGTTCTCCTGGGTGGTGAGGCGCGGCATGGTGGCCACCTCGGCACGGTCAGGAGCCCAGGTGATTTCCCGGTTCAGGAAGGTGTTGGAGATGGTTCCGTTGGAAACCAGCGGCTGGTACAGCGGACTGTCCAGGAGGTTGATGGTAACGCCCGTCACGCCCTGGAAGTCGGCATAGACCTTGAGGCCCCGCCAGCCGGCGTGCAGGCCGAAGCCGAACTGCAGCAGCGGAGTGGAAGAGCCGAACATGCGCACCACATCCTGGCTGTCCACCACGCCGTCCCCGTTCTGGTCACGGTATTTAAGGTCACCGGGACGCACCTCGCCGAAAGTCTGGCGGGGGCTGTTGTTAATCTCTACCTGGTTCTGGAAAATGCCAATGACCTCCAGGCCGTAGCGCTGTCCCACCCGGTTGCCGGCATGGTACAGATAGTCGTACTGCTGGAAGGCCTGGCCGTCGTTGATGACCTTGGTGAAGAGCCAGCCTCCGTTGGCATAGGCGCCATATTGGAAGTCGCCGGCCTTGTCGTCCCAGCTCAGGGCCAGGTCAAAGCCTTTGTAGCTCTGTTCACCCAGGCTCTGTTCGTTCAGGCCGATACCGATGACCTCGGACACGTTGGAAGGGTCGATGAGGATGTTGGAACGCTTCTCCAGGAAGCCTTCGGCATTCAGGCCCAGGCGGTTGCCGAAGAAACGCATGTCAACACCGGCCGTCACTTTGGAGGAAAGCTCGGGGGCCAGCGTCACGGCTGCCATGTCCCCTTCCTTTCGGCCGGAATTGCTGCTGTCGGGATTGAAATAATAGCCGTTGCCGCTTACGTAGCGCTGACGCCAGAGCTCATGCTCCATGTCGTCGTCGCTGCCGGAAAGGCCGGCCGAGGCATAGGCCTTGATATAAGGGTCTCCGGGCAGGATAACCCCGGCAATGCTCACGGCAGGATACACGTGGAAACGCTGTCCCTTGGGCAGATAGGCCGAGCCGGACCAGTTGGCCACCACATCGGCAAAAAGGCGCTCGTTCCAGTTGTAGCTCACACTGCCCAGGACTTCCTGCGTCTTGGAGGAGTTGTTCTGGCCGCTGAGAATCCAGGAGCGCTGGCGGTAGCCGGCGTGGGCTTCCAGGTGGTTCTTCCCGAAGTCGCGGGCCCAGTTCAGGCGGCCCTGGAGCTCGAATTTCATCTGGAGGGAAGAGAACCAGTGGCTGAAGTCCACCACCTTGGAGTTTACGCCGTAGTAGAGCTGCTCGCTCAGGATGTAGCTGCGGTCACCTTCGGTGGCCACGGAGCTCACCAGCTCAGAGTAGCGGTATTCCTTGGTGGCGTCTTCGGACAGGCGGCCGATGTAGTCAAAGGCCACGTTCACATCGGCCCAGAGGCCGGGAACCAGCATGCCCAGGTCCTGGCGCAGGAGCACGTCGGCCAGCACCTTGGTCTGGGAATACTGCTTGCTGCCCGTGTCATTGAGCATGGCCACGGGGTTGGATGTGCCGTAAATGGAGCTGCCGCCGTAGGTGCCGTCCACCTGCTTCACAGGGAAGGCGGCGGCGGGAAGCCCGTACAGCACGCTTTCCAGACGGCCGGAGTAATTGCCCTTGTTGAACTCGGCCAGGCGGGCCATCACCCCAATCTTCATGGAGGTGGAGGCAGTGATGTTCACATCCACATTGGCCCTGATACCCAGGCGGTTATCGTAATGGTTGGCGTTGTAGCGGTCGTCGGTGGTAGCTTTGCGGTAAAGGAAGTCTTCCTTCACGTAGTCCACGGCTGCGAAGTAACGGAAGTTCTTGTTGCCGCCGGTGAAGGTGAACTGGGCGCGATGGTTGTCACCGTGATTGCGGTACACCTCATTCCACCAGTTCACGTTGGGGTAGGCGTAAGGATACTGTCCGCTGTAAAGGGCCAGGAGTTCACCCTCGCTGTACTTGGCCGGCAGGCCGTCCAGGGAACGGGCTTCGTTCATGAAGAAGCCGTAGGTGTAGGCATCGGCAAACTCGGGGGCGCGGAAGGCCGTCACATAGCCATAATGATAGTTGGCGGTCACCTTCAGCGGAGAATCCTGGCCGCGTTTGGTGGTGATCATGATGACGCCGTTGGCGCCTTTCACGCCATACAGCGCTGCGGCTGCGGCGTCCTTGAGCACCGTAATATTCTCAATTTCAATGCCTGTGAGGTCGTCAACGTTGCGGGGGTAGCCGTCCACCAGCACCAGCGGGCTGTGGCCGTGCATGCGCAGGGCCAGCTTGAGGCGGGACTGGTTGGAGTCGTACACGGAGGAGCCCGTTTTCACCAGCAGTCCGGAGAACTGACCGTACAAGGCATTGGAAATATCCACTTCGGGGCTCTTATCAAAGAGCGCTGCTCCGGCTTCCTGGTTCACATTGGCCCTGAGGTGGTAGGCATTGCCCAAGGAGATGGAGTCCAGCAGGGACTTTTCCTGTGCAAAGGCCGCGGTGCCTGCCAGAAGAAGCGGAAGGAAGATATATGTAAACAGTTTTTTCATCTTCGGGTACATTTTTAGATTACCAACCCGGATTTTGAGTCATGCCGTAGTTCTTGTTGATCTCCACGGCAGGGATGGGTGCGAAATACCATTTGGTATCCCAGTCGGTATACCACTTGCGCGGCGGATAGGCTTCCTTCTCCTTGAAAGTGAAGGAGGTGGCCTCTTTCTGCTTGTTGCCGATGGAAGTGAGGCCGCGGAGCGGGGTGGTGAAGGCCTTGGTGAGGCCCCAGCGCACCATGTCAAACCAGCGCACTTCCTCAAAGCCGAATTCCAGTTCACGCTCCAGCAGCAGGGCTTCGCGGAACTCTTCCTGCGTCAGGCCTTCGGGCAGGCCGGGCAGGCCCACGCGGGCACGGACGGCGTTCACCCAGGTATAAGCCTTGTCGGAGGGGCCGCCATCGGCCTCGTTGTAAGCCTCGGCCGCGTTCAGGAGCACTTCGGCAAAACGCATCAGGCACCAGTGCGGCGGCAGGCTGCGGTCGCCGCTCTGCTGGAGGATGTATTTCATCTCCAGGAAGCCGGGGCAGCCGTCACCATGGCCGTAAGAATTGTCATAGGCAGGGCCCACGGTGCCGTTGTTCCAGATGTCACCGGGAACGGCAATGTTCTCATACAGACGGGGATCGCGGGTTTCGGTGAAAGTCTCGCTGCCCACCTTGAGGGTGCCGTTGGGATCCGGACGGAAGAACGGATACTCGGGCCAGTCGGCCTTGGTCTCCCAGGGGAAATCCTCCGGGAAGGGAGTGCCGTCGGCCCAGGAGAACTTGTTCACCCAATCCAGGGAAGCACCGCAGCCGAAGTCGTCGGTGACGTCAATGTGCTTGTCATGGAAGCTGCCGCTGTTGGATTTGCGCACGGAGATGATGGTCTCGGTGGTGCCGCGCTCGAAGTAGCCCTTGCGGTAGGCCAGGCGGTAGGCGCGCGGAGAGATGGCGCCCGTGTTGTCCGGGGTGGCCTGCACCAGGGCGTAATAACCATTGGAGAGCTGCTCGCGCATGAATTCGTCGGCAGCGGCCTTGGCCTTCTGCCAGCGGTCGGCGCTATAGTTGGTATAGCAGGTGTACTCGTTGGCCTGGGGGTGCCAGAGCTTGTCGGAGTTCAGGGTGGGAGAAGCGGCGTAGCACAGGATGCGGAGCTTGATGCCCAGGGCGGCGGCGCGGGTGAGGCGGCCGTCATCGGCGGCGCTCACGCTCCAGGGAAGGTCCGGGGCGGCTTCGTCGCAGAGCTTCACAATATAGTCGATGGTCTGAGCAAACGTATTGCGGGGGTAGTTCATCTCCTCGTCGGTGCGCACGGCGTGGTCCAGGATGGGAACTCCGCCCACGTAACGGACCATGTTGGCATAGGCAATGGCCATCACCATCTTGGCCTCGGCCTTCTTCTGGGCCAGGAGGACGGGATCGGCACCCGGGATGCGGTCGGCGTTCTCCAGGAACAGCCAGGCGTAGCGGATGGCCGAATAGTCGGTCTCACTGCCAAAACGGTAGGTTTCACTGCCCACGGCATGGCCGGACATGTTGGCGCCCAGACCGCCGTTGTAATAGAGGTCGTTGGGGCCGTCGCCTTCCGTGTGCTTGTTGGAGATATAGTGGTCGGTAATGGACTCCAGGAAGTCGGACCCCATCTTGTTGTCCAGGCTGGTCACCAGGCCGTAAGGCAGGTAATAGTAGGCCTGGGCCAGCACTTTGTCCGCGTCCTTGAGGGAGGCGAACAGGGTGTCCAGGGTGGCGCCGGAGGTTTCCGGGGCGCGGGACAGACCGGCATCGCCCAGTTTCAGGCTTTCACAGGCGACCAAACCTGCGGCAAGCAGGGCAATTGTCAAAACTTCAATAAATCTTTTCATGGTTCGCCGGGTTTAGAAAGTGATGTTGATAGCCAGGTTGTAGGTCTTCACCAGCGGGTATTCACCGTCGGAGTCATCGGCACGGGCCTCAGGATCCTGCAAGGTCATCTTGGAGAAGGTGAAGAGGTTGTAACCCGTGAACATCAGGCCCAGGGAGCTGATGCCGATTTTCTTGAAGAACTTGTTCTGGGAGAAGGTATAGCCGAAGCTGGCGCTCTTCAGACGCAGGTAGCTGGCATCCACGGTCCAGAGGGTGGAGTTCATGGAGTTCCAGGGATAGTTGGTCTTGGTGAAGCGCGGGAGCGTTCCGTCTTCGCGGCCGGGCGCCCAGCCGTTGTCGTTGGGAATCCAGCTGTTTTCGGCAAAGTAGCTCAGGAGGCCGCGGTGGCCGGAGTTGGTGAAAGGAATGCGGTAGTCCATGTTCCACACGCGGTTCACGTTGGTGGCGGCCACCCAGTTCAGGTTCAGGTTGAAGCCCTTGTAGCCGAACTTCCAGTTGGAACCGAACACATATTCCGGGCGGTCGGGATAACCGTCCACCTGCATGTCGTTGCCGTCAACGATGCCGTCACCGCTGAGGTCGGCATACATACAGTCGCCGGGATACACCACGGTGCTGGGCTGCGGCAGGTTGGGATTCAGGCGCTGCACGCCGTTTTCGTCAATATAGAAGTCGCTCTTCTGGTACAGGCGCTCGAACTTGTACAGCATGTACCGGCCCGTAGAGCCGCCCGTGCGCTTCTGGTATTCGTACTCGGGCTCCACCTCGTCCATGAACACAATCTTGTTGCGGGCGAAGGTAACGTTGGCGTTGAGGTCGTAGGTAAAGTTGCCGATATGGTCTTTCCAGCCCAGTTCCACTTCGAAACCCTTGTTGTCCACAACACCCAGGTTCATGTTGGCCGGGGTGAAGGAGATGATGGAAGGCAGGGAGGTAGGGGAGATGAGGATACCGGTACGGTGCTCGGTGAACAGGTCGCCGGAGAAATGCAGGCGGTAGTTGAACATGTCAAAGTCCAAACCCACATTGCTCTTGAGGGCGGTTTCCCAGGTAACGCCCTGGTTGCCGGGGGTGCCCATGGCATAACGCGGCACACCGTCGGTCTTACCGGCGCCGAAGTAATAGGCGCCGTCCTCGGTCCAAACCCCCTCCATGTACATGAAGCGGGCCGATGACCCCTTGTCGCTACCAACCAGACCGGTGGAAGCGCGGAGCTTGAGGAAGTCTATCCAGCGGACGTTTTTCATGAACTTCTCTTCGCTCACCACCCAGCCCAGGGAGGCGGAGGGGAAGAAACCGTAACGGGTCTTGCCGGGGGCGAAGTTCTCGGAGCCGTTGTAACCGGCGCTCACGTCTACCAGGTATTTGTCTTTGTAGCCGTAAGTAAGGCGGCCCACAAAGCCCACATAGCCGTTGGGGAGCCAGGCGTAATACTTGGGATAGTAGTCGCGGGACTGGTTGTACAGCAGCAGGCCGCTCACGGCGTGCTTGCCGGCGAACTTGCGGCTGTAGTCAAGGCGGGCTTCCAGGTACCAGCTCTTGTCGTCGGAAGTGCTCTCCGAGTAGCCCAGGGTGGGCTCGCTGCCCGAAAGCACCAGCACATAGGTGCGGTCAAAGGCAGGGTCGTTGATGGGGAGGCCCGAGTCGTTGGCCCAGGAGGCGTACTCGATGGTCTGGTGGATACCGCCGGAACCGGAACGCTTCTTGGTGAGGGCCATGGTGGTGTCATAGCTGCCCCGGATGCTGGCGCTGAGGCCCTGGGTGATGAAGTCCAGGCGCTGGGTAAGGGTCATGTCCATGCCCAGGGTGGTCTTGTACTTGTTCTGGTAACCGGTCCAGTAGTAGTACTCCCAGCCGTTCCACTTGGTAAGGGCGTCCGGCAGGGCCTGGGTGGAAACCACCGTCACAGGCAGGCCGTTCACCGTACCGGGGGACGCGGTAGGATGGGACCACAGCATGGAACGCATCCAGATATTATCGGCCCCGGCAATGGGTTCCTGCTGGTTGCCGATAACCCCGCTGATGTTGAACTTCATGTCCGTGGTTTCGGTGAGCTTGAAGTCCAGGTTGGCGCGGTAGTTATAACGCGTGTAGGAGAAGTTGTTGTCGTAGGTGACACCGGGAATCTGCTTGAGCAGTCCGTTCTGGTACAGGAAACCCACAGAAACAAAGTAGCGCACTTTGTCGGAGCCGCCGCTGATGTTGATGTTGTTCTTGGTCTGGAGGAAGGCCTTGCGGAACATTTCCTCATTCCAGTGGGTGTTGGGGAACATCAGGGGGTCGCTGCCGCTGCGGTAGGCCTCGATGGCTTCCGGGGTAAAGAACTGCTTGGTGTCCGTAATGCCGTCATTCTGCTTGTACACATTGTAGTAGCGGGCAAAATCGTAGCTGTCGCACTGGGTAATGTAGGACATGGGCACCTGCACACCGGTGATGGAGCTCACGGAAATCTTGGGCTTGCCGGCATCACCGCGCTTGGTTGTGATAATGACCACACCGTTGGCACCGCGCACACCGAACACGGCGGTGGAGGCGGCGTCCTTCAAGATGGACAGGCTCTCGATTTCGTTGGGGTCTACAGTGTTCATGGGGCGCTCCACGCCGTCCACCAGGATGAGCGGGGAGGAGGCTCCGTCGGAGAGGGAGCTCACACCACGGATGTAAATCTGGGCGTCATCCTCACCGGGTTTACCGGAAAGCTGCACCGTGGAAACACCCGGCATCTGGCCGGCCAGCACATTGGTCACGTCGGCCACAGGGGCTTTGGTCAGTACTTTGGCATCGATGGCGGTGAGGGCGCCCGTAACCGTGGCCTTGGTCTGTGTACCATAGGCCACCACCACGGTTGCTTCCAGGGTCTGGGTGTCGTCCCGGAGCACAACGGTGAGGTTGCGCTGTTTTCCCACCTGTACCTGCCTGGTTTCGTATCCCAGGGCCGATACTTCCAGTACAGCAGTCTCGCCGGGAACGGTAAGGGAGAACTTACCGTCCATATCGGCAGCCACACCGGTGGTGGTTCCCTTGATGGTAACCCCGGCACCGATGACCGGCAAGCCGTCCCCGTCCACCACACTACCTGTTACGGTAATGCCCTTCTGGGCCGATGCATCAAAGCACCAGAGGCCCGTCAGGAGGCACAGGGCAGCAGCCAGTCTTACTAAATGGACTACTTTCTGTTTCATTGGTTAGTGAATTAGGTTAATTTTATTATTGTTAATCAATACATCGGGTTTGTTGCGGAGGCTGTTCCAGCCGCCCAGCACATTGTAGAGGAAGTACACCTGAACGCTGTGGGCGCCTTTTTCCAGCACCAGTTCGCTGTCCTGGTGGGAAAAGCGCTTCACCGCCGCACCGTTGTCAATGACAAGGCGGCCGTCTATCCAAACCTCATCGCAGTCGGAGGAGAAGCGGTATACGCCGGTCTCGGGCACCTTGAAAGCGCCCTTGGCCCTGGCGGCATAGAAGCGGGTGCTGTCCGGCAGGTTGCGGTTGAAAGGTTCCAGGGTGGCCAGGTCCCGCAGGCGCTCGATTTTGACGGGCGTCCAGGTGGCGTCTTTGGTGTCGGCCACGGTGCAGAAACGGCCGTCGGCACGCTCCGCGGTGAGACCCCCGATCAAGTCGGGGGTGACGGATGGCCAGGGGGCCATCTTGGTAAGGCTGATGGTGCGGACGGTGCTCAACTTGCCGTAGGAGGTAAGGGAGGCCACTTTTACCACGGCGCTTTCCGCAAAGCGCAGCGGGGCCGTATACCGGGCCGATGACGCCGTGGGCTCACTGCCGTCCAGTGTGTAGACAACGGCTTTCACGGGACGGGTGGTGGTGAGCTCCAGGGTGGTCTCCTCCTGGAAGGCCAGGCGGTCACAGGAGCCGCCGGGCTGCTCCGGGATGGGGATGTGGTAGTTCACGCCCCGCTTGTCAAGTGCCTGGCAGGCTTTGTCCACGCGGGTGCGGAAGCTCTCCCAGTCCTTCTTTTCCTTGGGTGTCCAGGCGGTCTCCGCCACGGCAAAGGCGCGCGGGAACAGCATGTACTGCCGGTGGCTCACGGAATAAACGTATTCGCTCCAGTTGTTGCACTGAAGGCCCAGCACAAAGTGCTCTTTGCCGTTTTTGGTGAGTTCTTCCGGCACAGGGTCGTACTTGTAAGCCTTCTCCAAAGTGGTGTAATTGCCGATGGACACGGGCTCCACCTTGGGGTCTCCCTGCACATGGTCCAGGTACATGCCGGCCTTGGAGGGGGTCATGATGACGTCGTGACCGGCAAGGGCCGCCTTGATGCCGCCGCTTTCCCCGCGCCAGCTCATCACCGTGGCATTGGGGGAAAGGCCGCCTTCCAGGATTTCGTCCCAGCCGATGAGCTTGCGGCCCCTCTGGGCCAGAATCTTTTCCATGCGGCGGATGGCATAGCTCTGGAGCTTTTCTTCGGCGGTGCCGTCCTTATCGGCCACCAGGCCCTCGGCCTTGATGCGGGCCTGACAGTCCGGGCACTGCTCCCATTTGGTTTTGAGGCACTCGTCGCCGCCCACGTGGAAATAAGTGCCGGGAAAGAGAGCAACTACCTCATCCACAACATCTTCCAAGAACTTGAAGGTGAATTCACTGCCGGGGCAGAACACAATGTCCGGGGAGCCCCAGGTAATCTGCGGGTGCACCGTTTCCTTGGTGCAGGAAAGGGCCGGATAAGCGGCAATGGCGGCCAGGGCATGGCCGGGCATTTCAATTTCCGGCACCACGGTCACAAAGCGCTCGGCGGCGTAGGCCACTACATCGGCAATTTCTTCCTGGGTGTAATAGCCCTTTTCCACGGAGCCGTCAAACTCCGTGCGGATGGCGCCCACCTCGGTGAGGCGGGGATATTTCTTGATTTCGATGCGCCAGCCCTGGTCGTCGGTGAGGTGCCAGTGCATGACGTTCATCTTGTAGGAACTCAGGATATCTATCTGCTGCTTAATCTCCTCAACGCTAAGGAAATGGCGGCAGGGGTCTATGTGGAAACCGCGCCAGGCAAAGCGGGGGTAATCCGTGATTTTCACGCAAGGGATGCGGCCGTTCTCTTCCAGCTGCTCCAGGGTTTTGCGCGCGTAGAAAAGGCCCGCCTCGGTGGAAGCCACGGCCTTCACGCGCGAGCGCGTGACCTCCAGGGTATAGCCTTCGGCCGGAAGAGGGCAGGAAGGGTCCAGCCGGAATTCGATTTTATCCTCGGAGGGGGGGGCAAGTTTAAACGAGCCGCCCCGCACCTGCATCTGGGCAGGGGCGGGAATCACCTGAAGCAGGCTGGCCAGTATGAGGGCGGCGAGGCTTGTCATCGCATGAGTTCTTTTACAATTTGTCCTATTTCGGCATTTTCATGCACGCCGGCAAAGCGTTCGGCACCCGGGCCGAAGGCAAAAACCGGCACCACAATGCCGTCGTGGCCCTTGGTGGAGAAGTGCACCTTCACCGTGCGCTCCTCGATGCTGCCCTTGAGGAGGGTGAGACCGCCGGTGTTGTGGTCGGCGGTAACTACCACCAGGGTCTGTCCGTCACGTTCGGCCCATTCCAGCACAGCGCCGATAACCTTATCAAAATCAAAGAGTTCCTCGCACATGTAGCCCACTTTGTTGCGGTGGGCCCAGTCGTCAATCTGGGAACCCTCCACCATGAGGAAGAAGCCCTTCTTGTTGTCCAGCATCCGGATGGCCTTCATAGTGCTTTCCATGAGGATGGGGCCGCGGTCCAGGGCGGGTTTGAGGTCGTATTCGTCGTAGAGGCCCAGGAATTTGTCCCCGGGGGCATCGGCAATGTCTTCCAGCTTGTCCACGTAGGTATAGCCAATGGCCTTCATCTCTTCAATGAGGTTGCGGCCGTCAGAGCGCTGGTTCCAGAAATGGGTGCCGCCGCCGGAAATGAAGTCCACCCCGCAGCCCACATACTGGGCGGCCAGGCCTTCCTCATCCCCCCGGGAAGGGCCGTGCACGCAGAAATCGGCCGGGGTGGCGTCGTTGATGCGGCAGGTTACCGTGACGCCCGTTTTCATGCCCTTTTTCATGGCATAATGGAGGTTGGACGCTATGGGCTCCGCGTTTTCATCGATGCCGATGTAGCCGTACTTGGTCTTCTGCCCGCTGGAAAGGGCGGTGCCGCCGGCGCAGGAGTCGGTGACCAGGCGGTCTGTGCAATAGGTGCGGGAATAGCCCGCCACGGGCATCTGGTCAATGTTGAGGGCGCCGCCGTTGGCTACCCAGCCCACGCTCCACTGGCTGAGGCCGGTGCCGTCGCCGATGAGGAAAATCACGTTCTTTACCTTCTTCCCCTTGGGCTGCTGCACCCGGACGGTGGCATAGGGGGTTTCCACCTTATACTGGTCGTCCTTGGAGAAGGAGTAAGTGGCGTATTTGGAGCGGTCCCGGTCCAGGGAATCGGGGACCTGGGCCACAAGCGGCAGGCTGCAAAGAGCCAGCAGAAGGCAAGTCAGACGTTTCATTATTCGGCAATTTTAGCGTTCCAGCCCTTGAAGGCAATGCGGGTGGCGGCGGTGGCGCAGTGCACAGAACGCTGCTGCCCGGGCACCAGGGTAAAGAAGTTGTCTTCCCAGAAGCTGCCGGGAACCAGCTGCCCTTCTTCATCCAGGGCCTTGAGGATATTCTGGTAGGCAATGGTCTCCGAGCTGTTTTCCAGTGTCACGTCAAAGCCGTCATCGGCCTTTACAACGGTCATTTTTACGCTGGCCTCGGGAAGGGAGGAGACAAAACGCATGTCGGCGTACTCGTTGATGGGAATGCCCCACCATTCGGCCTTGTCCCAGGCGTAGTCGTTGCCCTGGGCGGGGATGCAGTAGAAGTTGGAAGCAACAGCATCTCCCGTGAGCTCCAGCTGCACAAAGGCGGGACCTTCCACGGCCTCGAAGACCTTGGCGGGCTGGCGCTCCAGGCTGGTGAGGGCCACTTTTTCCTCCCGCACCAACTGGGAATTCACGTCATACACCTTCAGGCTGGCTTCCACCCTGGCCTCGGGCACGGCGTCGTTTACCACATAGACGCAGTGGTCTTTGTAATTGAACACCAGCTGGACGGGTTTGCAGGCGTTCTTGGCGCCGTAGTAGCCGGCGGTGGGAATGCCGTACCAGTCGTAGAGCTGCCAGTACAGGGAAGGCCAGGCGCTGTTGAGCATCCACTGAACAATGCCGGTGGTGCGGGGCAGGTTGCCGCGGAAAGCCTCGTACATGGCCCGCTCGGAGTCGTAGTCCAGGGCGTGGGCCTTGCGCACATAGTCGTCCAGGTCCGTTGCCTCGCCGTAAATGCCCTTCATCACCTTCTCCTGGAAAGCGGTGGAGTTCATGTGCGAACGGGAAGCCGTGCAGTGGTAGTTCCAATTGGGGCCGATGGGCCAGAGGTCCTGCTCCCCTACGATGCGGCGGAGGGACTCCTCCTGGGGCAGGTTCAGGCCGGGGCCGGTCTCGGTATTGAAGCCGTAGGCGCCGCCGCGGCGGGTATCCACCCACCAGTAGTCCGGACCCACGTATTCATAGGGTCCTTCCATCTTCATGCCCGAAGGGCCGGCCAGGGAAGTCATCCCCTTGGCGGAGCAGATGTAAGGCCGATAATCTTCTGCGTTGTAAATCTTTAGGTACTCCTCCTCCAGGCGGGCATTGGGGATGCGGTCGCTGCCGGTCATCCAGCCGATGAGGGAGGGGTGGTTGCGAAGGCGAATCACCTGGTCGTGGAAATAGCGTACGGCAAAGGCCTCGGAACGGGGGTCGTTGATGCAGCCGAAGCCGCGGGTTTCCTTGAGGCCGCAGTACTCTTCCCACTCCCACTGGCAGCTCCAGCCCACCAGGGACAGGATGCCCAGCTCGTCGCACAGGTCGTACACGGTGTCGTCCTTGCCCCAGATATTCTCAAAGCGGATGCAGTTGAGGCCCATGTCCCGTACCAGTTCCAGCTGGCCGCGAAGGCTTTCGGGGGTGTCCTGCATGAGGATGTCATCGGCCCAGCCGCCGGATTTTACCAGCACTTTGCGGCCGTTCAGGATAAAAAGGCGGTGACCAAACTCGTCCACCTCGCTGCTGATGTCCCGGATACCGAAGGTCACTTCCTTGCTGTGGGAAACGGCCTCCCCTTTTTTGAAGGCCACATTCATGTGATAAAGCTCCGGGGAGCCCATTTCGGCCGTCCACCAGATGCGGGGATTCTGCACGGCCTCCTCCACTTTCACGGTGCGGCGCTCCCCTGCCTCCAGCTTCACCGGAAGCTCGAATGCGCCGTCCTCGTACATGCCGCAGAGCGTGCCCTCCACGGCATGTGAGGAACGGTTCACAACCAAACAATTAACCAACAGCCCGGCTTCAGACAGATTATCCGGGTTTACGACAGGCTTTACAAAAACATCTTCCACCTCTACGTCGGGGGTGGAGATGAGGCTCACCGGACGGATGATGCCCATGCTCTCGTCCAGCGGACGGGGGTTCCAGTCGGCGTAGCCATGGTTCAGGTCTCCGCTTTGGGCGCGGCGGAGGGTCACTTTCAGGCTATTGTTGCGCCTCACGAGCGGTGTCACGTCAATTTCCCGCACGCTGAAGGTGCCGCAGGTGGTATCGGCCGATGCCACCTGCTGGCCGTTGAGCTCGATGTCGGCATAGAAATTCAGGCCCTCGAAACGGAGGATGTGGCTGTTTCCCTTGGTGCCGGCAAAGCGGGTGGTGTACACCCAGGCGCTGTCAAAGATGCCGCGGTCGATGGCGGCGTAACGGTCCAGTTCCCTGATTTCGGGGCCGAAGAACCCCGCTTCATTGAGGGCGCCGGCTACGGTGGAGGGGACGCTTACCTGGTACTTGTGAGCATCTCCTTCCCGCTGGAGGGTCCATTGGGTAAGCGGGCCGGAGGAAGGGGCTTTTCCGCAGGCGGCCAGGGAAAGAAGCATGGCTAAAAGGGCAATTCTTTTCATACGTGTACGCGCGTTAATTAAGGGATGCTGCACCCACCAGGGCCAGTTCGGCCTCCGGCATTACCCGGATGCTCAGGTCGTCCAGGACGGTGTTGTAGGGAAATTGGTTTCTGAGGCTGTCCCACATGCTTTCGCTGAAATGGCGGAAGGTATGGGCAATGCCGCCGCCCAGGACAATGGTGTCGGGGTCGTAGGCATACATGACCACGGAAAGAAACTCGCCCAGATGGGCCCCGAACTCACTGAAGAGGGCCTTGGCCTGCTCAGAGCCGTTATCGGCCTCCTTGGCCGCTTTCCGGGTGTCGGTGATTCCTTTTCCGGTGAAATATTTTTTGGAGCAGTAGCTCTCGTAGTCGCGGCCGGCATAGCGGATGGAGGCCATTTCACCGGCGCCGCAATGGGCTCCGCAGAAGAGTTTGCCGCCGGTGACGATGCCCACGCCGGTGCCGGTACCCAGGGTAACCGTCACCACCGTGTTGCCTTCTACTTTGGAGGCGGCGCCCAGGGCGTAGCAGTTGGCGTCGTTGTTCACGAAAACCGGAACGCCGAAGCGCTTTTCCAGGATTTCCTTGATGTGTACCTCCTTCCAGGAAGGAATGTTCATGGCATCGTAAACAATTCCCCGGACGGGATCTACGATAGAGGGAACCCCTATGCCTATCTTCTCAACGGCCGGCACAAAAATCTGCTCTACCTGCCGGGCCAAGTAATCCATTGTCTCTTCTACCGTGGCATCTTGAGGAAAGGAGGGAACACTGCTTTTTTGAACCACCTCGGTGCCCCTGACGAGCCCCAAAGTGATGGTTGTTCCACCGATATCGATTCCTAGTGTCATAGTTATAGTAAGTTAGTAACGCAAAGATACGCTGCAAAAACCTGCTAAAATTACTAAATTTGCGTATTCTTACTCGCAATTTGCGCAAATTTTATAATTATTATGTATATTTGCGAGAACGATTATTAATATTTTTAATAACAAACAATGCGACTCCTCTTCATGACAGACTTCACCGAGCAATTCCCCTACCGGCTGCTGCGGGGCATCCTCCGCTACTCACAAGACAGCGGAGAACACTGGGCGGTGATGAAAATGCCCTCATCCTATAAACGGGAATTCGGTCTCAGAAGGGTGGTGAACATGGCCGAAGCCTGGCACGCCGACGTGGTAATAGGGCAGTTCGACCCCCAGGACAATGTGAAACTCTTTACCCGCCGGGGCATAGTGGTGATGGCGCAAGACTATATCACCCGGCTCAGAGACATTCCCAACATCACGGCCAACTACCACAAGATGGGGGCCATGGCCGCCGAAATGTTCATGAACCGGGGCTTCCGGAACTTCGCTTTTGTGGGGAACAACGGCATGTGCTGGAGCGACGGCCGACTGGAGGGCTTCCGGGAAAGGCTGGCGGAGGCCGGATTCTCGGACAGCCTCACGGTTTACGACAAACAACGCGTAAGCAACCTCTGGTTCTACAACCAGGCGTGGCTCAATGACTGGCTGCTGTCGCTGCCCAAACCCATCGGCATCATGGCCTGCGACGACAACCAGGCCGGCATTGTGGTGGAAGCCTGCAACAGCTGCGGCATCCGCGTTCCCTTCGATGCCGCCGTCATCGGCGTGGACAACGACGAAATTGCCTGCAACATGACGGACCCGGCCCTTTCTTCCATTGACGTAGACATTGAGCGCGGAGGCTATGAGGCGGCCCAGATGGCTGCCCGCATGGTCCGGGACCGCTCCTACAAGGGGGAAGACATTGTGCTGCAGCCCATTTCCATCATAGACCGCACCTCGTCCAACGTGATTGCCACCGAAGACCTTGCCGTGCACGCCGCCTTGCAGTATATCAATGCCCACATCGACCACAAAATCCAGGTGAGCGACATCCTGAAGGAAGTACCCATGAGCCGGCGCCTCCTGGAGCAGCGTTTCCTGAAGGCCACCGGCACCACCATCTACCGGTTCATCGTGCAGATGCGCATCAACCGCTTTGCCCAGCTGCTCCTTTCCAGCAAAGACTCCATTGCCGACATTGCCGCCCGCATGGACGAACCCGATTCCAAAAACCTGGCACGCCGCTTCCAGGCCGTGAAAGGATGTACTCCTTCGGCCTACAGGAAGCAGATGCAAAAGAAAAGTTAGAAGGTGTTCACCGTCTCCATGGCGGTGGGCGCCGGCCAGTGGGCAATGAGCCAGGCCTTGTAGTCTTCCCAGCGGTAGTACGGGAAGCCGTCCAGGCCCAGGATGCGGGTTTCACGCTCATTCAGCAGGGGTTTTACCAGCACGTCCCCTTTCCGGTTGCGGTAGAAAATGAGCTGGATGTTGGCGGCAAAAGGCGTATAGCGCCAGCCGGGCCAGTCCAGGCACTCCGTAGCCGTGTAGCGCTGGGCAATGCCGTCCAGGCCCAGGCGGGACCCAAGGGCAAGTACCTGATAATCATGGCCGAAGCGAAGGTCGGCGGCCACTTCTGCGCCCGCGATGGCGGCATCGGCCTTTTCAATGATGTCCGTGATGAGGGGATCTACCGAAGGCATGCGGTCGTCGCCGAACTCCACGGAGTTGCACTGCCGGAGGTAGAAACTCAGGGCCACATACTGCTCATAGGCGCAGAGTTCCTCCAGGGAGAAAAGGCGGAAGAGGCGGTCGTCCAGGCCGAAAGCCGACGTGGTGGTGCCCATGTCAAAGGTTTCCTGCATGAGGGTAACGGGGTTGCCGGTGAGGGCCCGGCCCTTGGCCACATCCGTAAAGATGCGCGCCATAAAGGCCGATGTATCCGGCACATGCGTCTGGCGGTGGCGGGCCAGGATGCGCTTGACGCTGTCGGTTACCGGGCGCGGAGAGTCGGTGGAGAGGATTTTCATGAGCTCCTCGCCGGTGTCCAGGCTGATGACAAGGTCGCCCTGGCAGGAAAGGAGTTCGCCGGTAAAGGAGGCCATGCTCACCAGTACGCGGGGCACCACGCTGGAGCGGGCGGTAATTTTTTTGCTGCCCTTGGTGAACACCCGCTTGTAGCTGCGGTACATGCGTCCGGCAATGTCGCGGTGCTCCTGCACGCCCAGCGGGGACAGGCGGCCATCCATGTTGTCATGGATGCGGATGGCCTCGTCTATCTGCTCCTTGGCGGCCAGGCCTTCGGGGGTGAGCACACCGGCCTGGGCCGCTGCGGCATACTTTTTCTGCACGGAGGCGTACTTCTTCCCGGCCCAGTTGCTGCGGGCGCCATGCCGGCCGTAGTGGCTGATAGAGAAGGGTTTGTACCCGCTCGGCGCCGGGGTCCGGGGACCGGGGGCGTATTCGTAGTGCACCTCGTTCAGGGCAGCCCGGAAGAGGTTGGCCTGAATATCGGCCTTGAGGGCCTCATGGCTGGGCAGGGTCTGTTCAGACTGCGCCGCGGCCAGCACCGGCAGCAGCAGTAAAAGCAGCAGTGTTTTTTTCATACTAATGGAGCATTACGGTTAGGCCGGCCATTACGATGGAGACCATGCTCATGAGCTTGATAAGGATGTTCAGGGACGGGCCGGAGGTGTCTTTGAACGGGTCGCCCACGGTGTCACCTACCACAGTGGCATGGTGGCTGGAGGAGTTCTTGCCGCCAAAGTGGCCTTCCTCCACGTACTTCTTGGCATTGTCCCAGGCACCGCCGGAGTTGGCCAGGAAAATGGCCAGCACGAATCCGGCACCGAGGCCGCCGGAGAGAAGGCCAATCACACCGGCAGGACCCAGAATCACGCCCACCAGCATGGGAACGATGATGGCAAGGAGGCTGGGGAAAACCATCTCGTGCTGGGCAGCCTTGGTGGAAATGCGCACGCAGGAGGTGTAGTCCGGACGCTGCTTGCCTTCCAGGATGCCCGCAATCTCGCGGAACTGGCGGCGCACCTCAATGACCATCTTCTGGGCGGCACGGCCCACGGCGTTCATGGTGAGGCCGCAGAAGAGGAAGGCCATCATGGCGCCGATGAAAACGCCCACCAGCACCATGGGGTTCATGAGGGTAATGTCGTAGTAGTTAACGATATCCGTAATGGAGGCGTTCACGGTTTCAACGGTCTTGTCCCCCACTTCCAGCACGGTTTTGCCAATGTGGCCCAGGCCAATCTTGATTTCCTCAATGTAAGAGGCCAGAAGGGCCAGGGCGGTAAGGGCGGCAGAGCCGATGGCGAAGCCCTTTCCGGTGGCGGCGGTGGTGTTGCCAAGGCTGTCCAGGATGTCCGTCTTTTCACGCACGGAAGGGTCCAGTTCGCTCATCTGGGCGTTGCCGCCGGCATTGTCGGCGATGGGGCCGTAAGCGTCGGTGGCCAGGGTGATGCCCAGGGTGGAAAGCATGCCCACCGCGGCGATGGAAATGCCGTAGAGGCCCATGGAGAGTGTATCCACGCCATAGTGGAAGCCCGTGGCAAAGCCATAGGCCAGCAGGATGGCGCAGGCAATGGTGAATACCGGCACGGCGGTGGAAATCATGCCCAGGCCCACACCGTTGATAATCACGGTTGCGGGACCGGTCTGGGCGCTTTCGGCCAGCTTCTGCGTGGGTTTGTAAGAATGGGAAGTGTAATACTCTGTTACTTTGCCGATGATAACGCCGGCAACAAGGCCGCTAATCACGCTAAGGGACATCTGCCACCAGTTGGGGAAACCCAGCAGGTAGAAAACCCCGAAGCTGAGCACGGCAATAAGGATGGCGCTGAGGTTGGTGCCCACGGAGAGGGAACCCAACAGGTCCTGAAGCGTTGCCCCTTCCTTGGTGCGAACGGCGTAAATGCCTATGACAGAGAGCACTACGCCAATGGCCGCAATGAGCATGGGGGCAAAGATGGCCCGCATCTGCACGGCCGTTCCGTCCTGGAAGAAGGCCGATGCCCCCAGGGCCATGGTGGCAAGGATGGAGCCGCAGTAGCTCTCGTAAAGGTCGGCGCCCATACCGGCCACGTCACCCACGTTGTCGCCCACGTTGTCGGCGATGGTGGCGGGGTTGCGCGGGTCGTCTTCCGGGATATCCTGCTCTACCTTACCCACAATGTCGGCGCCCACATCGGCCGCTTTGGTGTAAATGCCGCCGCCCACGCGGGCAAAGAGAGCCTGCGTAGAGGCACCCATGCCGAAGGTGAGCATGGTGGTGGTAATGACCACCAGGGTCTGGGCGGGCGAGGCTTCCTCCACGAAAGCATTGAGGATGAGCCACCAGATGGAGATATCCAGCAGGCCCAGGCCCACCACGGTGAGGCCCATCACGGCGCCGCTGCGGAAAGCAATCTTAAGGCCGGAGTTGAGGCTGCGCATGGTGGCATTGGCCGTACGGGCACTGGCGAAGGTGGCCGTTTTCATGCCCACGAAACCGGCCAGGCCGCTGAAGAAACCGCCGGTTAAGAAGGCAAACGGCACCCAGGGATTCTGCACATGGAAACCGTAGGCCAGCACGGCAAACAACACGGCCAGCACGGCAAATACAATGATTACCACTTTGTACTGCTGCTTAAGGTATGCCATAGCGCCCTCCCGCACGTACTGGGCAATTTCTTTCATGGTGGGTGTGCCTTCGCTCTCCTTCATCATCTGCTTGAAGAAAAGGTACGCGAACAGCAGGGCAATCACGGCTGCCACGGGCACAAAATAAAATAGGTAGGTCATCGTTTTATTTGTTAGTTAATCTTTCCACTGGGTAAACGGGAGCTTTGTGAGGGAGGAATTGTAGTAGCGACGGTCACCGGTGACTTCTTCCCCCAGCCAGGCCGGGCGGTCAAAGGGCTCTTCCTCGCTTCCGAGCTCAATTTCCGCCACCACCAGGCCCTCATTGGCCCCGTGGAAGCGGTCCACCTCCCAGGTGTGCACCCCGTCGGTGTTCTTGACAAGGTAACGGGTTTTGTCAATAAGGCCCGGCTCACAAAGCGCCAGGAGCTGTTTGGCATCATCGGCCGATATCTCTTTCTCCCACTCAAACCGCGTGAGGCCGTTGTTCACGGACGGACCCTTGATGGTGAGGAAGGCCTGATGGTCGCGGATGCGCACCCGCACCGACCGTCCCGGAGCACGGCTGATGTACCCCTGGGTGATGCGATAGCTACGGAAAGCCTCTTCCTGGAAGCCCTCTTTCACCAGAAATTTCCGTTCAATCTCTAAGGCCATAACGCTGGTTTGACCCGTAAAGGTACGAAAAAATATCGTAACCTGTACTTATCCGCCCCTCGGCAGGCCGTCGGCCGATGAGGTCACAACACCCATATAGTAAATGGTTAATAGTCCGTGCCAGCTTTGCGGCATAGCGTTGCAAATTTACTTTGTGGGCACGGAACGCCCCGAAACAAATGTGGCAGAGAAAGACGCATCGATTTTGCAAAAGGTCGGATTTGATGCCGCACACCTTTTGCAGCATTTCTGGCTCTCATCGGCCTGCACCCCATAATACATGCAAAAGGCCGGACTCATGGAATCCGACCTTTTGCAGTGTCTCATTATTGAACAGGCGCTACACTTCCGTGGCGGTGGCAAACTCGGAGAGGAAGCGCATGTCGTTCTCGAAGTAGTGGCGGAGGTCGTTCACCTGCCACTTGAGCATGGCAATGCGCTCTACGCCCATACCGAAGGCGAAGCCGGAGTACTCAGTAGGGTCTATGCCGCTGGCCTTGAGGACGTTAGGGTCTACCATGCCGCAGCCCATGATTTCCAGCCAGCCGGTGCCTTTGCAGATGTTGCAGCCCTTGCCGTGGCAGATGTTGCAGCTTACGTCCACCTCGGCGGAAGGTTCCGTGAAGGGGAAGTAGGACGGACGCATGCGAATCTCGGTGTCCGGACCGAACATCTCGCGGGCAAAGAGCAGGATGGCCTGTTTAAGGTCTGCGAAGGTAACGTTCTTGTCAATGTACAGGCCTTCCACCTGATGGAAAATGCAGTGGGCGCGGGCCGATATGGCCTCGTTGCGGAAAACGCGGCCGGGGCACACCACGCGGATGGGAAGACTCTGGCTTTCCATGGTGCGCACCTGCACGGAAGAGGTGTGGGTGCGAAGCAGCAGCGGATTCAGGTGGCCGGTTGACACAAAGAAGGTGTCCTGCATCTCGCGGGCCGGGTGGTTGGGCGGGAAGTTCAGGGCCTCGAACACGTGGTAGTCGTCCTCAATTTCGGGACCTTCGGCCACGTCGTAGCCAAACTTGCGGAAGATGTCCACAATCTGCTGGCGCACAATGGATACCGGATGACGGCTGCCCAGCTGGAAAGCGTCCCCGGGCATGGTGAGGTCTTCCTTGGGAGCATCGGCCACCTCGCTATCTTCCACCTTGAATTTGAGTTCTTCGATGCGGGCGTTGGCGGCCTTTTTGAGTTCGTTCAGCTTCTGGCCGTATTCGCGTTTGAGCTCCGGGGCCACGCCGCGGAATTCCTCCATGAGGGCGGTGATTTCGCCCTTCTTGCCCAGAAAACGGATGCGGGCTTCTTCCACTTCTTTCTGGCTGGCTGCCTTCAGCTCATTCAGTTCGGCAAATATCTTCTCAATTTGTTCTTTCATAACTTTAAGGTATGAGATTCTTCGCTTTGCTCAGAATGACAATTAGGATGCAAAGTTAACTATTTTTTCAGTTCTCCGGCGGCTTTGAGGGCCTTTTCCTTGCGCTTGTCACGCTCTTTCTGCGCCCGTTTTCCGCTGGATTTCCAGTATTTTTCCCACTGCTGCGGCGTGAAAAAACGCTTGTAGCTATCGTCTATCTGCTGCATCCATTTGTCAAAAACCGCCTGGTACAGGTCCCGGTTCTCCACCTTGGCCTGCTGCATCTTTTCCAGTTCCTCGTTGCGGGCTTTGAGGTCGTGGGTAAGGGTGGAGTCTACGTAAAACTCCTGCCAGTATTCCAGGTCCAGCAGTTCGGACAGGCGCTGCACCTCTTTGTCGATGCCCTCCATGAGCGCCTTCTCTTTCTCCTGCGGCGTCTGGGGACCCTGGTTGTTTTGGGCCGCGAGCGTAAAAACAGAGAGGCTCCCGGCCACAAGAATGTTTAAAAAACGATAAAAATTCATATCTTTGTAAGTTGCTAAACTTTCAAGCAGCATACAAAAGTACGCATTTAATCCAAAAAGCCCAAATACGATGAGAAAAACCCTCGTAGCAAGCGCCCTTATCGCCACCCTCCTGGGGCTGGCCCCCAAGGCCGATGCCTGCACCAATGTGATTATCACCCGCGGCGCCACCCGTGACGGTTCCGTCCTGGTTTCCTACGCCGCCGATTCCCATACCCTTTTTGGCGAACTTTACTACAAGCCTGCGGCCGACTGGAAGGCCGGTACCATGCTCCAAATCTACGACTGGGACACCCATCGGCCCCTGGGAGAAATAGAGCAGGTGCCCCATACCTATCGCACGGTGGGCAATATGAATGAGTTTCAGGTAATTATCACCGAAACCACCTGGGGCGGCCGGCCGGAGCTGGAAGACAAGAAAGGCGGCATTGACTACGGCAGCCTCATCTATGTTACCCTGCAGCGCGCCAAATCGGCCCGGGAGGCCATTGACATCATTGTGGACCTGGCGAACACCTACGGCTATGCCTCGGAGGGCGAGACCTTCTCCATTGCCGACAAGAACGAGGCCTGGATCATGGAACTCATCGGCAAGGGCATGAACATGCGCAACGGCGTGAACACCAACAAGGGAATTGTGTGGGTGGCCCGCCGCATCCCTGACGGCGCCATCTGCGCCCATGCCAACCAGGCGCGCATCGGCAAATTCCCCCTGGACGACCCTGACAACTGCCTTTACGCCCCGGATGTGATTTCCTTCGCCCGCCGCAAGGGTTATTTTGACGGCCTGGACAGCGAATTCAGCTTCAAGAAGGCCTACAACCCTATTGATTTCGGCACCGTCCGTGGCTGTGACGCCCGTGCCTGGAGCGCTTTCAACATCCTCACCGACGGCTGGTTCTCCTATTACGACGAAGAAGGCAACCCCGTCACCAAGGATGCCTACGGCTATCTGGACTACGTAATGGGGCACGACCTCAGCGGTGACTTCCCGCTGTACGTGTTCCCGCGCAAGAAAGCCGGCGTCAAGGAGCTGGCCGATGTGATGCGCGACCACTTTGAAGGCACCCCCATGGACATGACCCAGGACATTGGAGCCGGCGGCAACGCCCTCCCGTACCGCTGGCGCCCCATGGAGTTCACCGTGGAAGGAAAAACCTATGTGAACGAGCGCGCCATCGCCACCCAGCAAACCGGTTTCTGGATGGTGGGCCAGGCCCGGAATTACGTTCCTGACGTTGTGGGAGGCATCCTTTGGTTTGGCACCGACGATGCCGCCACCTCCTACCTCACCCCCATCTACACCAGCACCACCAAGGTGCCGGAGTGCTTCCGGGAAGGCAACGGCGACATCCTCCACTACTCTCCCACCTCTTCCTTCTGGATTAACAACCGCATCTCCAACGCCTGCTACAAGATGTACAACCAGATGGCCCCGTACGTGCGCGAGCGCATTGACCTCTTTGAATGGGACCAGATGGAGCGCCGCACCCACTCTGTGGACAGCATGGCCGTGGTCATGTACAACCAGGTGGCCGTGAAGATGCAGAAGAAACTCTCTTCCAAAGGCGACGTCATGGTGTCCGGACACCCCTTCGACAAGATTATCAAGTACGTGACGGACTACACCGTAAAAACCGCCCAGGCCCAGTTTGCCGCCTGGCAGGAGTTGGAAGTGGAACTGCTGGTGAAGTTCATGGACGGCAACGTGAAGCCGCAGAACGACGACGGCAGCTTCAAGGTTTCCGCCGATGACCCCCGCCAGCCGGAAAGCATCGGCTGGCCCGGCTACACCGACCTCTGGAAAGAAACCGTGGCCCAGGAGCACGGGGAAGTAATCCGCGTGATTGAGTAATATGAAAGCCCGTCAGGTACTCCTTTTCATCTGGAGCATCATCCTGGTGCTGGTGGGGCTGTGGCTGGTGATGCCCTCCGACGGCGTGGCGGCAGGGCCGGTGCAGCTGAGGTTTGCCTCCCGAGAGGCCGACCTCAGGGATGCCGCAGAGGTGAAGGTGGATGTAGATTCCGTGCTGGAGGCCGTGAACCGGCGCTTCGCCGTAGAAAGGGACACGCTGAACTATTACCGGAAGTTCTTCACCGAGAATCCGGACCGGATTTACCTCCCTAATGACGATGACCACTACTTTGATGCCGTTTTCCAGCACATGGAAAAGGCGGCGGCCAGCGGCCGGACCGTGCGTGTAGCGCACTACGGAGACTCCCAGATAGAGATGGACCGCATCTCGCAGGACCTCAGGGACGCCCTGCAGCAGCGCTTCGGCGGCAGCGGTACCGGCATGTTCCCGGCCCTGGGCAACGTCCCGTCGGCCTCCATTTCCAGAACCTCCAGCGGCGGCTTTGTGCAGTACACCATGTACGGCGACTCCACCACCGCGCGGGCCGGCCACAACCGCTACGGGCCCCTGGCGCAGGTGGTGCAGCTCAGCGGCGGCGGCACGGTGACCCTGCGCCCCACCGCCAATAAAAACGCGCGGGAGGGCGCCAAGGAGTTTTCCAGCATCAGCGTCCTGTACGGCAGGGCCTCCCGGGATTTCTCCCTGAAAATGAAGGCCGATACCCTGAAGGCCGAGGTGAGCACCGAGCGCGGGGAAAGCGGCACCACGCTGGTAACCTGGAAGTTCTCCCGGCCCATCCGGCGCGTGAGCCTCAGTTTCACCGGCAGCGCAGAGCTCTACGGCATCTCGGCCGACGGCCCTTCCGGCGTAACCGTTGACAATATCCCGCTCAGGGGCTGCTCCGGCACCATTTTCCACAGGATTTCCAAGCCCCTTATGCAGGAGAGTTTTGCGCTGGACAATACCCGGCTCATCATCCTGCAATTCGGCGGCAATTATATGCCCGTTGCCCGGAGCACCAAAGTCATTGAGCAGTACCAGGAGCAGATTGCCCGCGAGATTCAGTATTTCCAGGAAGTAGCTCCCCAGGCGCGCATCCTTTTCATCGGCCCGTCCGATATGGGAAAAAGCGTGAACGGGCGCGTGGTTACCTGGCCCCGGCTGCCGGAGGTGGTGGATTCCCTGAAAGCTACCGCACTGCGTAACGGGGCCGCCTATTGGGACCTTTTCCGCATGATGGGCGGCGAGAATTCCATGGGCCAGTGGGTCAAACACAACCCGCCTTACGCCGGACCGGACTACATTCACTTTACCCCAGCCGGCGCCCGGGAAGTGGGACAGGCCCTTTCCCGCTCCTTCCTTACTTACTACGACTATTATACGCTCCGAAGCAAATGAGAAAACGGCTGACGCTGAGCATATTCCTCCTGCTGCTGTGCCTGCTCCCCCTCCAGGGCCGCAGGATTCCGCGGGAGCCTTTTATCCGCACCGACCTCAACGTGCTGCAAAAGCCAGCCGGCAGCGCTCCCTATTACGACCTTTTCCTAAGGAAACTGGACAGCCTCCTCCTTACGGGCGGCACCGACGTGCACATCCTGCACATTGGCGGCTCACACGTGCAGGGCGGCACCCTGAGCGACCGCCTGCGCCGGCATTTCCTAAGCCTTCGTTATGGCATTGACGGCGGCCGGGGGCTGGTTTTCCCCTACGCCGTGGCCATGACCAATACGCCGGTAAGCTACAACAGCTCCTACGCCGGCGCGTGGGAAAGCGCCAATTGCCTGAAGCCGGGCGATGCCGAGCTGGGCCTGAGCGGCATGCTGGCCGTTGCGCAGGATACCTCGGCCCGGATGGTCATTGACCTCACGCCCCGGGAGAGTGGAATGTTGCAACAGCGCTACAGTTTCAAAAGCGTGGACCTGCTGGGAAGCGGGGAGCTCACCCCCCTGCTGGTGCAGGGCAAAGACACCCTTCGCGGGGTAAAGGGAACGCATCTGGTGCACTTTGACCTCCCCTACTTCACCGACTGGCTGTGCCTGGCCTTCGAAGGCAGCGGAAAGTTCTCACTAAGAGGGGTTTACCTGGACCGGCCGGGCGGCGGACTGAGCCTGAGCGAAGCCGGGGTGAACGGCGCCTCCACCCTTTCCTGGAACCATTGCACCCGCTGGGAGGAAGACCTCAAGCGCGTGATGCCGGACCTGGTCATTTTTTCCATCGGCATCAATGACATTCAGGCGGCCGATTTTGACGCTTCCCGCTTCAAACGCCATTACCGCTCGCTGATGAAGGAGATTCGCAAGGCGAACCCGCGCTGCGCCTTCCTTTTCACGGGCATCAACGACAGCGTCCTGCGCCGGAAAGGCGTGAATCCGCACACGCAGGCGGTGGAAGATGCCTGCAAGGACCTGGCCCGGGAGTGCAGCGGCGTGTTTTGGGACTGGTACGCGGTAATGGGCGGCTACGGTTCTATGGATCAGTGGGTTACGGCAGGGCTGGCCCAGAGCGACCACATCCATTTTACCCCGGGCGGCTACAAGCTGGTGGCCGACCTCCTGTTTGACGCCATCCTGGAAGATTATTATACGCGCCGATGACACAGCTCTTCTCCTTTGACCCGGCGCACCCGCTGCTGTTCACCCAGTTTTACTTCTGGGCCTTTTTTGCGCTGGTGTTTGCCCTGTTCTCGCTGTGTCACTCCAAGCCCCTCCTTCGCAACGGCTACCTCTTTGCCGTCTCGCTGTTTTTCTACTACAAAACCAGCGGCGTGTTCCTGGCCCTGCTGGTCTTTGTGATAGTGTATAACTTCCTGGCGGCCAAGTGGTTGAACCGCTTGCGCCCGGAAAGGGCGCGCAGTGTTTTAACGGGCGTGAGCGTCTTTGTGGACCTGGGCATCCTGGCGTATTTCAAGTACGCGTACTTTATCACGGACTTTGTGAACAGGCTCTTAGGGCTGTCCCTGGAAGTGCACGATGTGCTGGGGCAGTGGCTGAACCTGCTCTGCGGGGCCTCGGTGTTCCGGGTAGACGCCATTATCCTGCCGGTGGGCATTTCCTTCTTCACGTTCCAGGCGGTGAGCTACATTGTGGACGTGAAGCGGCGCAAAATACAGCCCGTAGAGAACTTCCTGGATTTTGGCTTTTACCTGAGCTTTTTCCCGCAGCTGGTGGCGGGGCCCATTGTGCGCGCCTCGGAGTTCATTTCCCAGCTGCACAAGCCCTACAGCCTGAGCCGGCGCTGGTTTGGCATAGCGGTGTTCTGGATTCTGAACGGACTTTGTAAGAAACTGATTCTGAGCGACTACTTGGCCGTGAACTTCTGCGACCGGGTGTTTGAGAATCCCCTGCTGTACAGCGGCTTCGAGAACCTGAGCGCCCTTTTCTGCTACTCGCTGCAGGTATACGCCGACTTTTCCGGCTACACGGACATCGCAACGGGCGTAGCCATGCTCATGGGCTTCTGGCTGCCCAAGAACTTCGACTCCCCGTACAAAGCCCTGAACACGCAGCAGTTCTGGCGCCGCTGGCACATGTCCCTGAGCCGATGGCTGCGCGACTACCTGTACATCCCCCTGGGCGGCAACCGGAACGCATCGGCCGGTACCTATATCATCATTATAGCGGTGGCGGTGATTGGGAGCTTCCTCAGCGGCAGCTGGTGGGTGGCCGTGGCGGTGTTTGCGCTGGCGGCGCTCATCGGCCTCTGGGCCTGGAAACGGCCGCAGGACCGCAAACTCATCACCACCAACATCAACTCCATGAACACCATGCTGCTGGGCGGCCTGTGGCACGGTGCCAGCTGGAATTTCATGATTTGGGGCGGGCTCAACGGCATTGGCATGATTATCTACAAGTTGTGGACCGCACGCACCCTGGGGCAGAAAGTGCTCATTGTGAGCTTTTTCACCTTGCTTGTGGGCGCTTTTGCGCTCTGGACGCCCGCGCCGGTGTGGAACCTGTTCTTCGTGTGGCTGCTCATTATCTGGGTGGGAACGGCCGTGAAAGCCGTCATGCCCGGCCCCGACCGGGCATCTGTGCGCTGGCTTTCCAATGCCTGGGACATCTTCCAGACCTTTGTGTTCATCACCTTCACGCGCCTTTTCTTCCGCAGCGGCTCCAACCTGGACCCGGCCCAGGCCAATGAACAGGCCTGGAACACCGCCAAGAACATGGTGAACCAGATTGGCAGCGCCTGGGACCTGTCGCTGGTGCCCCGCATGGCCTGGGAGCACCGTGCCGTGCTGCTGCTTTTTGTGCTGGGCATGATCGTGCACTGGCTCCCGGAGCGCTTCAAACGCCGCTACAGGGTGGTTTTTGCCCGTCTGCCGCTTCCGGTGATGGCGCTTCTCGTAGTCCTTACGGTTTTCCTGTGCTACCAGTTCATCACCGCCGACCTTCAAAGTTTCATCTACTTCCAGTTCTGATTATCCCCGCTCGCGAAATCGGTCATTTTTAGTCGTTTTTGACCGATTTCAGTAAAGCGCGTTCGTGAAATCGTTCATTATTGGCCATTTTTGACAGAAATGAGTATCTTTGAAGCATGAAACAGTTAACCACCCTCCTTCTGGCCCTTCTGGCCCTTGTCCTGCCTGCCGCCGCGCAGCGCTCTTCCCACGACGAAATCATGGCCGACGTAGAAAAAGCCGGCGGCGTGCATTACATGTACCCCATGGACCAGCCGGCCCCCACCAAGGCACCAAAAGGCTACAAGCCTTTCTATATCAGCCATTTGGGACGGCACGGCGCCCGCTTCGCCCTGGGCTCCACGGTGTACACGGACCTTTGGAACGTCCTGTCATCGGCCCATGAGAAGGGGCTTCTGACCGCCCAAGGGCAGACCCTCTATACCGCGTACGCCCGCCTTTATCCGCTCGTAGAGAAGCGGGAGGGAAACCTTACCCTCAAAGGGCAGGAGCAGCACCGCTACATTGCCTCCCAGATGATCCGGAACTACCCCGCCGTTTTCAAGGGCAACACCCGCGCCGAGGCCATTTCCACCGGGGTGCACCGCGTCATTGTTAGCATGTACAGCTGCCTGGACCAGCTGGACACCCAGGACAGAAGCTTCACATTTACAGCCGATTACGGTTACCCTTACCAGGCCTATCTGCTGCCGCCCATCATCGACGTTCCCACCGTTTGGCCGGAGGAAGTGGTGGCCAAATACCATGCGCTGATAGAAGAAACGGCACGCCCGGCCCAGCTGCTGGCCAAGTGGTTCACGGATGCACCGGCCCTGGTGGAGAATCCTTATAAGTTCTGCGCCGACCTCCATACGGTGGTTTCCACCCTGGACAACCTGGCTGCACAGGTGCCGGAGGAGCTTACGCAGGTTTTCACCCCGGAGGAACGCTATCGGCTTTGGTTTGTAGACAATTACAGCCTGTACATGAGGCTGGGGATGTCGCCGGAAGTGCCCAACATCCGGCCGGAATCCATGAAGGCCCTCTGGCAGGACATTGTAGAAAAGGCCGATGTGGCCTGCTCCGGCGGCCCGGTACAGCTGAACCTGCGCTTTGCCCACGACAGTTCCCTGATGCCGATACTGTCGCTGCTGGACATTAACGGGATGGGAGTTCGCAGCGCCGACCCTGCGGTAGTGGCCGATGCGTGGCGTACCTACAACATCCCCATGGCCTGCAACCTGCAGCTGGTGTTTTTCCGCTCCCGCCGAAATGCCGATATCCTGGTGCAGGTGCTCCTGAACGGCCGCGAGGCCACGCTGCCCCTGCCGATGGCCGCCCCCGGCTCCTTCTACCGCTGGGCCGATGTCCGAGCCCACTACGCCGCCCTGCTGCCCTAATCGGCCTGCACCGGCTCCCATCGGCCCAATTTCCCGCGCGGCTTATCTCGCTGATTCTCAACCGTTTACGCAAAAACAGTAAGCAATTATTGCTTACTGTTTTTGCGTAAACAACTCTGGTACAGGCACTTAGGCAACACCGCGTTTGGGCGGGAGGGGGAGCGGGCCCCGGAGGGGCGCGGGGTTATTGCCGCACCACCACTTCGCCGCCGGAGACGTCCACGGTGACGGCCGCACCCTTGTGCACGCTGCCGTCCAGGAGGGCTTTGGCCAGGAGGTTCACCAGTTCTCGCTGCATCAGGCGCTTCACGGGACGGGCGCCGTAGGCAGGGTCGTAACCGTGCTCCACCATGTGGTCTTCGAAGGCCGGGGTGAACTGGAGCGTAATGCCGTTTTCGGAGAGTTTGCGCTGCAAATCGGCCTCCTGCAGGTGCAGGATTTCGCGGATATCGGCCTTGGTGAGGGGGTCGAACATGATCATCTCGTCAATACGGTTCAGGAACTCCGGGCGCACGGTGGCTTTGAGGATGTCCAGCACCTTGCCCTGACATTCGTCCAGAAGGCTGCGCCGCCGGGCGATGGCCGATATGTCCACGCCGCTCACTTCCGGCAGGCGCTCCATGTAGCTTTGGATAACCTCGGCCCCGGCGTTGGAGGTCATGATGAGGAGGGTGTTCTTGAAGTCCACCGTCCGGCCCTTGTTGTCGGTAAGGCGACCGTCGTCAAGCACTTGCAGGAGCACATTGAACACGTCCGGATGGGCTTTTTCAATCTCGTCCAGCAGCACCACGGAGTAGGGTTTGCGCCGCACGGCCTCGGTGAGCTGGCCGCCTTCGTCGTAGCCCACGTATCCCGGAGGCGCACCCACCAGCCGGGAAACGGTGTGCCGCTCCTGGTACTCGCTCATGTCAATGCGGGTGAGCATGTTCTCGTCGTTGAAGAGGAACTCGGCCAGCGCTTTGGCCAGTTCGGTCTTTCCTACGCCCGTTGTCCCCATGAAGAGGAAGGAGCCGATGGGGCGCTTCTCGTTGGAAAGGCCCGCCCGGTTGCGGCGCACGGCATCGGCCACGGCCCTGATGGCCTCGTCCTGGCCCACCACCCGCTTGTGCAGCTCGGCCTCCATCCTGAGGAGCTTGTCCTTTTCGCTTTCCAGCATCCGCTTGACGGGAATGCCGGTCCACTTGGCCACCACCTCGGCAATGTCTTCCGGGGTAACCGCCTCTGTTACAAGCGGTTCCTTGATAGCTTCGGCCTTGACGGTGAGCGTGTCAATCTTCTTCTGGGTGGCCACCATCTTGCCGTAGCGGATTTCGGCCACGCGTCCGTAATCGCCGGCGCGCTCGGCCGATGACGCCTGGATCTTGAGGTCTTCTATCTCCTGGCGGGCGCTTTGCAGACCTCCCAGGATGTCTTTTTCCTCGTTCCAGCGTTTCATCAGGACGTCGCGCCGGGCTTGGAGCTCTTTCAGTTCGGCCTCCAGTTTTTCCAGTTTCACAGACACGCCTTCGCGCTTAATGGCCTCACGCTCAATCTCTTTCTGGCGGATGGCGCTGTTAAGGTCGTCAATGGGCTCCGGCACGGAATTCATCTCCAGACGCAGTTTGGAAGCGGCTTCGTCCACCAGGTCGATGGCCTTGTCCGGCAGGAAGCGGCTGGTGATGTAGCGGTGGCTCAGGTTCACGGCGGCAATGAGGGCGTCGTCCTCGATGCGCACCTTGTGGTGGTTCTCGTAGCGCTCTTTGAGGCCTCGGAGGATGGCGATGCTCTCGGCCGGTGAAGGCTCGTCCACCATCACCATCTGGAAACGGCGCTCCAGGGCTTTATCGGCCTCAAAGTACTTCTGGTACTCGTCCAGGGTGGTTGAGCCGATGGTACGGAGCTCGCCGCGGGCCAGGGCGGGCTTGAGGATGTTGGACGCGTCCATGGCGCCGGAAGTGCGGCCTGCGCCCACCAGGGTGTGGATTTCGTCGATGAAAAGGATGATCTCACCGGCGCTGTCCACCACTTCCTTCACCACGCCCTTGAGGCGCTCTTCAAATTCACCCTGATACTTTGCGCCCGCGATAAGGGCGCCCATATCCAGGGAATAAACGGTTTTACTTTTCAGATTCTCAGGCACTTGCCCGTTCACAATTTTCTGGGCGATACCCTCGGAGATGGCGGTCTTGCCCACGCCGGGCTCGCCCACCAGGATGGGGTTGTTCTTGGTGCGCCGGCTCAGGATCTGAAGCACGCGCCGAATCTCATCGTCCCGGCCAATCACAGGGTCCAGTTTGCCCTGCGCCGCCCGTTCGTTGAGGTTGATTGCAAATTTCTGTAAGT
Organism: Bacteroidales bacterium; assembly: GCA_017934185.1. Taxonomy (GTDB): domain Bacteria; phylum Bacteroidota; class Bacteroidia; order Bacteroidales; family UBA932; genus Cryptobacteroides. The sequence goes on from JAGBJY010000047.1 coordinate 89,892, forward strand.
TTGTATTTTCTGCCATAGTTTGTTTCCTCCTTTTACGATGGCAGATTCTTCAATCTCCGTTCCCATCGGCCCGAACTGACAAAATGGCAGACTTTTGCGGCGGGGGCTATCGGCCTTACTCACAGCCACTTACGCAAAAGCGATACCGATTTTTTCGGTACCGTTTTTATGGAAACGATTGACTATCAATGATTTGGACTATCGTTCGAAAAAGAGGGGGAAATGCGAAAATATTAGTATCTTTGCATCACGTATGGACCTGCAAGCATTAAAGAACAAATACGATATCATCGGCAACGACGCGGCGCTGAACGACGCGCTGGAAACGGCCGTGAAATTTGCTCCCACGGGGCTGAGCGTCCTCATTCAGGGCGAAAGCGGCGTGGGCAAGGAGAGTTTCGCGCGCATCATCCACCAGTTCAGCCCGCGCAGGAACGCCGCCTTTTTTGTGGTGAATTGCGGTGCGCTGCCCAAGGAACTGGTGAACTCGGAACTCTTCGGCCATGTGAAGGGCTCGTTCACCGGCGCCGTAGACAACCGCAAGGGCTATTTTGAGGAGGCCGATGGCGGCACCCTCTTCCTGGACGAGATTGCGGAGCTGCCGCTGGAAAGCCAGGCCCTGCTGCTGCGCGTGCTGCAAAGCGGAGAATTCCGCAAGGTGGGCTCCAACAAGGTGGAACACACCAGCGTGCGCATTGTAGCGGCTACCAACGTGCATCTGTACGAGGCCGTGAAGCGCGGGAAGTTCCGCGAGGACCTTTATTTCCGCCTGTCGGCCGCCCAGATCCGCATTCCCCCGCTGCGGGAGCGCAAGGGCGATATCTATCTGCTGTTCCGCAAGTTCACCTCCGACTTTTCCGAGGTGAACGGCATGTGCAAGATTTCCCTGAAACCGGAGGCCATCCGCCTGCTGGAGCAGTACCGCTGGCCCGGCAACATCCGCCAGCTGCAGGGCTTCACCCAGAGCCTGACGGCCCAGCTGTCGGTGAAAGTGACCCCTACCCTGCAGCGCATCGAACTGTCGGCCCAGGACCTGCAGCCCCTGATGCCCCTTGAGGAAGGCGACCCCATCCCCATGGTGTACGAAGGGCCGCAGCCGCAGGGCACCGCTTTCAATGCCGATGAGCGCCAGGCCATCTTCAAGGCCATTTTTGACCTGAAACAGGAGGTAGATGCCCTGAAAGCCCGCATAGACCGCCGCGAACTGCCCGCCCCCGAGCCGCAGCCCGTGGAAGAAGAGGCCGAATGGCAGGCGCAGGAAGACTTCCCCGCCGCCGAAGAGCGCAGCCTGAGCGTCCACGCCCGGGAAGAAGAGCTTATCCGGCAGGCGCTGGAGAAATACCACGGCAACCGCAAGAAGGCCGCCGAAGAGCTGGGCATGAGCGAGCGCACCCTCTACCGCAAGCTGCCGGCAGAATATCGCAAGAAATGAAACGCCTCACCCTCATAGCCTTAGCGGCCCTTGTATCGGCCTGCAGCGTTGTGAAGTACTCCTTTACGGGCACTTCCATCCAGCCGGATGTGAAAACCATCACCATCCCGTACGTGGAATACAAGGCCATGCGCGTGAACCCGTCGCTGTCCAACGACCTCACTGAGGCCCTCCAGGACAAATTCCGCAAACTCACTTCGCTGGAGCAGGTGGACGTGGACGGAGACCTGGAACTGGTGTGCGAAGTTACCGGCTACGACGTGAAGGCCACCGCCGTGACGGCCGATGAAGTGGCGGCCCAAAACCGCCTCACCGTTACCGTAAAGGCCGAATTCAGCAACCGGAAGTACCCGGAGGACGATGTCTCCAAGAGCTTCAGCGCCTACGAAGACTTTGACGCCACCCAAAGCCTGGACGCCGTGGAGGCCACCCTCTGCGAGACCATTATCGACAAACTGGTAGAAGACATCTTCAACGCAACGGTAGCCCAATGGTAGCCTCTTCTTTCATTGATATCCACACCCTTACGCTGGACGAGCTCAGCGGCGTTGTGAACCTGTACCCCTGGTACGGGGCGGCCAGGGTGGAGCTGAGCCGCCGCATGGCCCGCCTGGGCAGCTGGGAGGAGGACGAATATGCCGCCCAGGCCCTCTATGTGCCGGACCGCGGGAAACTGGCGCCCTTTGTTAGAACCTCTGCCGACTGCTCGGACAAAGACGTGCAGCGGCTGCTGGCGGCGTACATCCAGCCTTCGGTCCGGGAAGAAACGGAAGGAGGAGAAGGGCCTTCCGTCCGCGTTGTGGGCGGCGACTACTTCTCCCAGGCGCAGTATGACCGGGTGAAAGAGAGCGGCGACAGCGTGTTTTCAAGGCTGGCCATGAAGCCCCGGCAGGAGAGCAGTGAGCCCGAGGAAGTCTCCGAGATAGCCGACCGCTTTGCCACCGAAACCCTGGCCCGCATCTTCGCGGAACAGGGCCGCATAGAGGAAGCAAAACGCATTTATTCACGGCTGGTTTTGGATATTCCGGAAAAAAGTGCTTACTTTGCATCCCTTATTGAGAATTTGGAATAAAAGTTAACGATATATGAACGCAGCATTTACCATCTTGGTCGTTCTCATTATTATTGCGGCCATTCTCCTGATTGCGGTTGTCCTCCTGCAGAACGGCAAGGACGGCGGCCTGGCAACCAACTTCACTTCTGCCAACCAGACCCTGGGCGTGCGCCAGACAGCCACCATCCTGGAAAAAGCCACCTGGTACCTTGTGGCCTTTATCCTGGTGCTTTCCATCATCACTGTGTTTGTGGCCCGTGGCGGTACCCAGCGCGGCTCCAACGACGCCATCTCCACCGAGATTGTGAACCAGACCGAGCAGGCGGCCGATGAGGCTCCCGCCTTCCCTGTCTCCCAGGAGAACCCTGAGGCTGCGAACTAATCAGCCTTATAACCCTTCCTTACTTTGCCGGACTTCTCTTGCAGAAATCCGGCAAATTTGTTATTTTTGTCCTGTATGCGATAATTTTTACGTTTCTATATGAAAAAAGCTTTAATTTACCTCGCTGCAGCCGCCCTTGCCCTTGGCTGCGCTTCCCCTGAAAAGATGGCCAAGCTGGCCGAGAATGTGAAAGTCGAGTGCACGCCCCAGGTTCTGGAGGTGGTGAACGGCACCATTGACGCCACCGTGACCGTCACTTATCCCAAAGATTACTTCAACCCCAATGTGGTGCTGGAAGTAACCCCCGTGATTGTGTACGAAGGCGGTGAAGCTGCCCTGAAACCCCTGAAATACCAGGGTGAGAAAGTGAAGAACAACTACAAAGTGGTGTCCAAAGACGGACAGAAGGTCACCGAACGCCTGCACTTTGACTATGTGGAAGGCATGGAGAAGAGCTACCTGGAGCTGCGCGGCAAAGTGCTCTCCGGCTCCAAGAGCGTGAACCTGCCCACCAAGAAAGTGGCCGATGGCGCCAATACCACCTATATGCTGGTCAAGCGCAGCGGCAACGTCAGTTACAAGGCCGACAATTACCAGGAGGTGATTACCACCACCACCGAAGGCCAGATCAAGTACCTGGTGAACAGCGCGGATGTGCGCAATTCGGAGCTCAAGAGCCAGTCTGTGAAGGACTTCCTGGCTGCTCTGGATGCCGTGGCCGCCGACGAGCGCTCCAAAGTGACCAGCACGGAGATTGTGGCCTACGCTTCCCCGGAAGGCGCCGTGGACAAGAACAACCAGCTGTCCGGCAACCGTTCCAAGACGGCCTCCAAGGCCTGGAGCCAGGTGACCAAGGGCCACGAAGCCACCGACCCCACCGTACGCAGCGTGGGTGAAGACTGGGAAGGCTTCTCCAAGCTGGTGGCCGAAAGCGACCTGGAAGACAAAGACCTGATTCTGAGGGTCCTTTCCATGTACTCAGACCCGGCAGTGCGGGAGAACGAGATTCGCAACATGAGCCAGGTGTACACCGCCCTCAAGGGCGAAGTGCTGCCGGAGCTGCGCCGTGCCCGCCTCATTGCCAACGTGGAATTCAAGAACTACACCAACGAGGAGCTCATTGAACTGCTGGACAAGAATGCCGATGTCCTGGACGAGGAAGCCCTCCTGAGAGCCGCCTCCGTGGTGAAGGACGCCGGCCAGAAAGAGAGCGTGTACCGCAAGGCCATCGAGAAGTTCGGCAGCGAGCGCGCCCAGTTCAACCTGGTGGCCCTGTACCTGAATGAAGGCCGCAACCAGAAGGCCGAAGCCGGCCTTTCCGAGCTGAATGCCGCAGACCCCGACGTAATCAATGCAAAGGGCGTCCTGGCCCTCAGGAATGACGACCTTAAGACCGCCGAAGCCTGCTTCCGCAAAGCCGGCACGGCCGATGCCAAAGCCAATCTGGGTACTGCCCTCATCCTGAGCGGACAGTACGAAGAAGCCGCCCAGGTGCTTGCCGACGTGGATGGCTGCTGCCACAACACCGTGCTGGCCTACCTCCTCACCGACCAGCTGGACAAGGCCGAAAAATCCGTGCACTGCGGCGATCCCAAGGTGTGGTACCTCAGGGGCATCATCGCCGCCCGTCAGGGCGACGCCGAGAAAGTGAGCAAATGCCTGAAGAACGCCTTCCGCAACAAAGCGCTGGAAGAACGTGCCGCCCGTGACATTGAATTCGCCGGCTACGAATACTAAAAAAGTGTGAAAACCGAGACTTTACTGGACATCATCTTCTGCATCCTGGTGATGCCGGGGATGATGTTCCTTTTCCCTACAGGGGAATGGCTTCAGTGGCACGCCTCCTACGTGCTGGGCTATGCGCTGTGGCTGTACGGCGTGTGGCTGCTGTGCCGCATGGCGCTGGGGCCGCTCCTGCTGATGGGTTGGAAAGGAAAAGTCACGGTTGCGCTTTCGCTGTTCCTGGTGGGCGCGGTTACTTTCCTGATGTCGCTCACCCCGGTACAGTTCCCGGAAAACACCAAGGAGATTGGGGATATGCTGCCGCATGTCCGCGCCATGTGGATTTTGCTGCTGGCGGTGGTCAGTTACGCCCTTCCCGTTGGGGCGCTTTCCAAGCAATCGGCTCAACTACAGGAAGTTAAAGAGTTGGAAGAAGCCATGGACGACGCCCGGGAAGCCCTGGAGACCCGCCGCATTGAAGGCATCAGCGGCGGCGAAATCAATGTGAAGAGCGACTACAAAACCGTCCCCATCCCCCTGTCGGCCATCCAGTACATTGAGGGGCGCAACAATTACGCCTGCTTCCATCTGGACCACCGGGAAGACATTGTGACGCAACTACCGCTCAAGGAGGTGCTGGCGCAGCTGCCGGAAGGGAAGTTTGTGCGCATTCACCGCTCGTACATTGTGCCGCTGTGGCGCATAGAGCAGAGAAACAGCACCCGGGTGCAGCTGCTGGGCATCAAAGACCCGCTGCCGGTTGGGCGCGCATACAAAGAAAACTTGAAAAATGGCTAAGCAAAAAGACTTTTACGCAACCCGGTCCACCGCGTGGTGGAAAGTTGCCATTGCCATGATAGGCTCCTGCCTCAGTGGCGTTACTTTCGTCTCCGTGCCCGGCATGGTGGGCAGCGTGGGCTTCGGCTACCTGCAAATGGCCCTGGGCTTCTTCCTGGGCTATCTGGTCATTGCCTTCGTGCTCACGCCCCTGTATTTTCGCCTCAACGTGGTTTCTGTGTACGAGTATCTGGAGAAGCGTTTTGGCGTGGCGTCCCACAAGACGGGGGCCTGGTTCTTCTTCGTTTCCAAGATGCTGGGCGCTTCCGTGCGCCTGTTCCTCATGATTGCCACGCTGCAGCTGCTGCTGGCGGCCCCCCTGGGCATTCCCTTCTGGGTAACCGTGGCGGTGGTGGTGCTGCTGGAATGGCTGTACACGGTGCGGGGCGGCGTGAAGGCGGTCATCGGCCTGGACATTGTGAAGACCCTGGCCATGCTTGTTGCCGTGATTCTGTGCCTGGTGCTCATCGGCCGGGAAGTAGGAAAACCGGACACGTCCATGATGCGCGTGTTCTATTTTGACGATGTGAACCATCCGGAATTCTTCTGGAAACAGCTGCTGGGCGGCCTGTTTACGGTGGTGGCGTCCACCGGCCTGGACCAGGACCTGATGCAGCGGACGCTGGCCTGCAAAAACGTGCGCGACTCCCAGAAGAACCTCATTGTGAGCAGTTTGCTGCAGATAGTGGTCATTGCTCTCTTCCTTTTCCTGGGCGTGTACCTGTATCAGTTTGCCGCCCTGCACGGCATCAGCGAAACCGGTGACGCCCTGTTCCCGGCGGTGGCCTGGTCCGGCATGCTTCCGGCGTCCGGGCTGGTGGCGGCGCTCTTCATTATCGGCCTGGTGATGGCCGGTTTCCCTGCCGGCGGCAGCGCCCTTACGGCCCTTACCACCTCCTTCACCATTGACATCCTGGGCGGAAAGGACAGCCGGCGCACCTGGGTGCACACGGGCATGGCCGTTCTCATGGCCGTTACCATCCTGGTTTTCAATGCCCTCAACTCTACCAGCGTCATTGACGCGGTGTACCGCCTGGCCAGCTATACCTACGGGCCCATTCTGGGCCTGTTTGCCTTCGGCCTCATCTGGAAGCGGGAAGTAAGGGACAAGTGGGTGCCCGTTGTGGCCCTCCTGGCGCCAGTGCTGTGCCTGGTGCTGGACCTGAATTCCGTGGCCTGGTTTAATGGCTACCACTTCAGCTACGAGCTTCTGCTGATGAACGCCGTTTTCACCATTATCGGGCTTTGGATAATTGCCAAACCCCGTAAGCAGTAAGCCGATGGAAGTTCGCGCGAAAAAGGCCCTGGGGCAGCATTTCCTGACGGATCAGAAGGTGGCCCGCGCCATCGTGGAGGCGCTGGAGGGGGGGCTGCCGGTGCTGGAAGTCGGTCCCGGCATGGGAGTGCTTACGCAGTACCTGCTGGAGCGGGAAGACATTGACCTTCGCTGCGTGGAAATTGACTCAGAAAGCGTGGTGTACCTGCTGCAGCACTTCGCCGGAATGCAGGGCCGCCTGATGGAGGCCGATTTCCTGTCGCTGAGGCTGGAGAAGCTGTTTCCATCGGCCTTTGCCATCATCGGGAACTTCCCCTACAACATTTCCTCGCAGATTTTTTTCAAGGTTCTGGACTACAAAGACCGTATTCCGGAGGTGGTGGGCATGGTGCAGAAAGAGGTGGCCGAGCGCATTGCCGAAAAGCCCGGCAGCAAGACGTACGGCATCCTGAGCGTGCTGCTGCAGGCCTGGTACGACATTGAATACCTCTTCACCGTGGGCTCCGGCTGCTTCGCTCCCCCGCCCAAGGTGGAAAGCGCCGTGATTCGCCTCAGGCGCAACAGCCGCACCGCGCTGGGCTGCGACGAAGCCCTTTTCCGCACCGTTGTGAAAACGGCCTTCGGACAGCGCCGGAAGATGATGCGCAACCCCCTCAAGCCCCTCGCGCGCGCCAAGGCCGAGCGGGAAGGCTGGTCCGAGGAGACGCTGTCGGCCTTCCTCTCGCAGGAAGTCTTCTCCCTCCGCCCCGAAAAGCTCTCGGTGGAAGATTTTATCGGCCTTACCAACCTCCTGGCTTGAGGCGGGTTTTGCCTGGCCACGCCGCGGCGGATATCTTATTAACCATCAATCACTTATGTAAAAACAGTAAGCAATAATTGCTTACTGTTTTTGTGTAAACGCCTGATTGATGGGGAAATAGTGTTTCCGGGACAATTACCATACCATCACCGGAGTGCATATCATCAGTCACAATAGCGGAGAGTTACCTCCTGGATTAATGGAGCGGAATCGTCTTTTTCGTAAAAGGATTGTTTGTAATGCTTTATTCTTCCTTTACCATCAAACTCATAGCTCCACTGATATTCGTTCTCTCCGACTTTCACCGATTTGATTAGGTTTGCATTTTGTTTCCCGGCGAATCCGTATCCGAAAGGGTCTCCAGGAAGGAGTGTTCCTATATCGATTACCCAATCCACGCCTCCAAGAAACGGATTAGGGACATCATAATACTCAACCGGGAAGGTTTCGTCGGCCCGCTGGATAGAGACAATGTTCCCTTGATTCCAGACATAGCGGATATTGTCCATAGAGACAAGTTGACCGTTGGCATAGGAGAACATGGTACTTTCCCCTTTTTCTGAAATGATTTCGGAGAGCGTTCCATCTGCGTTAAACAGATATGTCTGAGCATATTGCCCATCCTCCTCTACTCTGGTTTTAACGCACTGCCGGCCTGAATAATCAAAGACCGAGAGAAAAGTGCGATGGCTTTCATGAAGAGTCTCATTATAGCGGGTAAAATCTTCCTGGAATTTGAGAAGATGGCCGTCATTGGTATAGGATATTTCTATGTGGCTGCTTGTTAGCCTGCGGTCCTGATAATAATTGGCAACCTCCAGCGATGTCACAAGCGTTGAATCTTTGCCGCAACAGTTTTGGTCGCGTTGGCACGATGGAGCGGAAAGGAACACAAAAAGCCCCGCCGCCATGCTGAATAATATTCTTTTGGGATTCATATGGTAAACTTTGACACAAAAATTATACCATTTCTCTTACCAACACAAAAGGTAAAACGACTTGCGTTCTCGCAGAAAGTTGATAAACACAGTCATCAATCTGAACATTTTCAATGTCCCCCCGTAGCATCAGAAGAAAACATAGCGCTGTGTCAGGAATACCATCAAACAAATCTTCCTTCAGTACAGCAAATCCCGTATCCGGAACGCAATCAACGTTTCTAATAAGGACATTATCATAAGAGTCTCCAAACATCATTGAGCCAGCCCAAAGGACAAGAACAATAACTCCGTTTGTGTTGTTCGAATCTTGATTCCATTCAACTACAAAATTTTCATAGTCGCACAACGGGATTAAATCATCTTCTGCATCATATAAAGGATTAGTTACCTCCAATATCTCCGGAGCTGCCAACTCTGTAGTAATGGTTTTTACTTGCTTTGTATTTCTGCTGGCCTTGTTGGTCAAAGATATTTTTAGGCGTCTTCCAAATAATCCGTGAATATCTGACGAAGTATTTGACTTTACATCCGGCGATAAATAATCTTGCCCATTGAAAAGCACTTCTATTTGCGGCCGCTCAGTGTCGCTTTTTGTGATAGCTTTTGTATTTGGGCCTTCGAAGGCGTATATGAATTCTTTACAGCGAGGGTTATCTTTAGACGAAGTAATACCTACGCTATAATCAAAGTTATCATAATAACGCAAATAGTTACCAAAATCCCAGGAAAGGATATTCTCTACTGATTGAGGAGTTTCGGGAATCAGTATATTTATCTCTGCTGTTTGATGTCGGCTTTCTTTTGCCGCCGAGCAGGCAATCATGCCTCCAAGACTAAGTAATAATAGGTATTTTTTCATATGTCTTATCTTTTTTCCATGGGGATTTCCATAGGAACATCCCAGTTTTTCTCAGAAAGAATTCCTCCGCTATAGACCTTCTGTTCTAAAATTGAGTTAAGCATAAGACCAGAATTGTCCTTTTGTGACGTTTCTCTGGCGTATTTTTCTTTTGCAGAAGTAATGGAATTCTTGACGGCCTCTACGTCATAATCTTTTTCAAGAGTATTCATAACCAATTCATAGCGTTCTTCTTTGACTCGAACTGCGAAAAAGCCATTTTTTGTTTTACCCGACCGGAAATGATCAAAAGAACTTGTATAATCAAAATTAGGGTCAATATGAATCTTGAGTTCTCTTACGTGGTCCGCCGGAATAGGTTGAGTCCATTGCAGTTGTATGTCATTTGCCATAGTCTTTACGGTCTTAACCGTCATAACAACTTGGTCAAGGGCACTATTTGGGAAAATCGGAACCTTTGGGATTTGATTGAGCAACATTAGCTGCTCATTTGGCTCGTCATATTTATGCTCAATAGGACCAGTACAGGAGAGTCCGGTAAACTTAAATGTGACAGAGGGTCGGCGACTCACATCGCTCACTTGATTTGCATAGTTTAATATACTCAGGAAACTGGTAAATTCTCCTTCATCGCTTAACATATTAAAAGGAGGGTGATAGTATTCCAGCTCTATTAAATCCGCTGTTATATCACGAACTGCCTTGTATGCAACTTTTTTCATATCTTTAAGTTGATACTTCAAACGAACATCCCAGAATTTCACAGGGATGAAAGAGTCTACAACCTCTATACACGGTTTCGCCGCAGTCGGAGGCGGATCTCCTTCTCGTGGGCAGCCGCCCATCGTAACTAAAGATAAGACGACGACGGCTAAAAAGTAGCCCGCCGCGCGTAAATAATTTGTTTTATTCATAACACATAAATGTAAAGGGATTACTAGATAAGAACGCTTAAACTTTATAGAATAGCGACGAACGTTTCTGGGAAAGACTCACCGCTTACAGTAATGAGGGAAACGCCATCTGACGGAAGATCAGAGACAACATAGAAGCCCTGGACATCGGCATGACGCGTTTCGCCGGTGAAGAGATTCACCAGGGTAACCTGGGCCGATGGAGCCGAAACCGTTATAGTCCTCGTTTCAGGATCAACCTCTACACGAGGAGTTGGTGGTTTGATTGTGGGATTGCCTTGGGAATTACCACCGCGGATGGGACGGGGAAGATCCTCCCCGTCTTCAAGAGTGATAGGACGCGCTCCCGCAAAGCCGGATAGCACAAACAGAAGGGAAAATAAGGATAGAGCGTATTTCATGTTTTTTGTGGTTTAGTTATCACAAAAATAGGAGATACGCCCTAAAAAGTGCTTTAACAGAACGTTACAAATTCATTTATAACTCACTGAGAATGAGAAGCATCACAAAAAAAATCCGTTACACTGACGTTACATGGCTTATGAAAGGAGCTCAACAAACTCTGCACCCGCCTCTCCCATGGCAAGAAACATTTTCTTGTAGCGGAACTTGCGTGTTCGTATACTTTCTTCGGACATGTCGGCAATAAAACTGATACTTTTATGAGAGAATCCGGAAAACATCAGCGTGAGTAATTGATAGTCCAGCTCTTTTAGCGACCTGTCATCATTGCCGGAGAATAACTGTCTTAGGCGGAGCAGCACATTATTGTGTGATAGGTTTAGCGCTTCTTCCAGCGAAGTGAACAGACTCTTATCATCCCGGAGGGCACGTAATTCCCTCCTGAATTGGGAAATGAGTGCCTCTTTTGAAAACGATCCGTGGCGCTGTTCCCGCAGGACGATTGCTTCATCAGACCATGAGAAAAATGCATCTGTAAGACTTTGTATGGTGGATATCTTGTCTCTGACTAAGGAAGACATCAAAAGCCCCGTTCCATGCTGCCTGTCAGAGACTTTCTGTAAATCGGCCGACAGACCTTTCACTTTATCCATCTCCTGCACAATCTGTTTCCTTCTTTCGTACAAGGCAATGGATATCAGCGCAATAATGAAGATAAGGATAATGACCAGCAGGGAAAAAGACAGTGTCAAATTTCTTTTTTCCGCTTTTTCCCGAAGATATCCTTCTTCATAATACGATAACTGTGCATTACTGACCGACCGTGCCAACATCTCGCTGACGACGCGGTCTTGTGCCGCCGACGTTTTAACTAAGGCATCGTATGCCTGCTGATAATTCCCACGATGATATTGAATCTGCTGCTCTCCAACATAAACATATGTGCTGTCAATACGGCTCTGCGCCAACTGGCGGGCCTTCTCAAGTAGACTATCGGCCATTACCGGATGATGGGTCATTTCTTCCGTGATTGCTAAATAGCCCAAAATACTTGGACTGTCCGGATACATATCCAGCACCTGCGAATAATAGTTGCCCGCCTTACCATAGTCTTTACGGACATAATTGATTTCTGCCTTGAGTAGCAGGGAATAGTATTGGACTCCCGGGTCAATGGATGGAATTGCAAGAAGGGAATCTACAATAGCTTCTGCCTTGGAAAACTCATGCAGGGCATATAATTGTCTGGCGGAAGTGGTTTTTACATAAGCAGCCGCAAGTTCTTCGCCGGAATTCATGAATAAAGAATAGGCCGATTCGGCATATTGCAGCGCCGAGCGATGGTCGTAGTTTGTGGCACAGATATCGGCCAGATGCAGCTCGATAAACCCCAGGAACCGATATTCTTGCTGTTGTTTCGCGAGCTCTTCTGCTTCTTTTAGGAGAATGACAGCCTCTATAATCTCTCCTGAGTTCTGATAAATGCATCCCAAATAGTAAGAAGCCTTCATCAAATTACGCTTATCCCCGTGGAGCGAATAGTAACGATAAGCGAAACTGGCCAAAGAATCATCCTGAGTGTTGCTATAGCATTTATCCTGCGCTATGGTGGTGAGCAGCGCATACCGGGCCCTTTCCTTTGCTGTAAGACGCCTCTTGGACAACTTTTGCAGCACAGCCAGGGCGCTGTCCGGCCTTTCCGGTAGGAGGGCATCGGCCCGCGTCATGCTTCTCCTTGCCGAGGGGTGGCAGGAGAGAAGCGCCAGCATAAGGCCGAGGAGGATAAGGCGACGCGCTTTCATGGATGATTACTTTCGTAGCACCTCGTAGCGGGAAATGCCGATGGATTGGAGGTCCAGGAGGAAATCGGCCGTTACGGCTACTTGGAACTTCTTGGAGACGAACTGGATGCGGTACTTGGTGACGGGGTCGAAGAGGTAGATGGTAAGGGGAATTTTGCCCTTGTGCTTTTTCACTACGCGCACCAGCCCCTGGCGGAACTGCTGGGTGAGCATGGGCGTGGTGATGTCCATGTTAAAGCCCGTCAGAAGCTCTTCGGCGATGTTCCCCAGCAGGGTGATTTTGCGCACTTTAAAGGCATAGGGGGCCGATTTTCCCTGCGCCCGCTCTTCCGGCTTGAGGAAGAATTTCTCTTCCACCACGCCCTCGATGAAAAGCGTTGCGTGCAGCTGCATGTACTGCATGAAGGTCTCGTGGTCCTTCCCGAAGAGGGTGAGCTCATAGGAGCCGCTGTAGTCTTCCAGCGTGGTGCGGGAGTAGGGCTTGCCGGTTTTGGTGGTGAGCTGCTTGAAGTCGGTCACGATGCCCGCCACCGCCACTTTGGCCGATTGCTTCTTGCCCTCACACTCGGAGACAAGGTTGCTGAGGTCGGCCAATTTGCAGGTGGTAAACTGGTGGATTTCAAAGGAATAGCGGTCCAGCGGATGCGAGCTCAGGTACATGCCCACCAGTTCTTTCTCCTTTTGGAGCATTTCCATGATGTCCATCTCTCCCTCGCTGGCGGGAAGGGCAGGACGCTCCGGCTTCATCTCTTCCATCTCTCCGAAAAGGGAGATGGCGCTGTTCACCGAATCGGCCTTATACAGCTCTCCGTAGCGGGTTAGCTGGTCGATGAAGAGGTCTCCGCCCTTGCCCGGCTGGAAAAACATGGAGCGTTTGTGGCCCAGGGAATCCAGCGCACCGGCGCTCAGGAGGCTCTCAAAGCTCTTGCGGTTCACGCTGCCGGCCATGCGCTCCACAAAGTCGTAGATGTCGGAGAAAAGGCCGTTTTCTTCGCGTTCCCGGATAATGGCGTCCACCACGTTGGCCCCAAAGCCTTTGATGCCGCTAAGGGCAAAGCGGACATCCCCGTTTTTGTTCACGGTATAGTGGCCCGTACTCTCGTTTACATCCGGACTTAACACCTTGATACCATGGCCCTTGCAGTCGTCCATGATTTTGATGGTCTCTTCCATGCTTTTGGCGCAGTCAAGGCAGGAGGCAAAAAATTCGGAGGGGTAGTGGCACTTGAGCCAGCCGGTCTGGTAACTTACCCAGGCATAGCAGGTGGCGTGGCTCTTGTTGAAGGCGTACTGGGCAAATTTCTCCCAGTCTTTCCAGATTTTGTCCAGCACTTTTTCCGGATGACCGTTGGCCGCACCGCCCGTCATGAACTTGTCCTTGAGGGAGTTCAGGATGTCTATCTGCTTCTTGCCCATGGCCTTACGGAGCTTATCGGCCTCACCTTTGGTAAAGCCGGCCAGCTTTTGGGACAGCAGCATCACCTGCTCCTGGTACACTGTTACGCCGTAGGTGTCGTTCAGATATTCCTCCATTTCCGGGAGGTCGTACTCGATGGCCTGTTCGCCCAGTTTGCGGGCCACGAAGTCCGGGATATAATCCATGGGCCCGGGCCTGTAGAGGGCGTTCATGGCGATGAGGTCTTCAAACCGGGAAGGACGCAGCTTTTGCAGCCAGGTGCGCATGCCGTCCGATTCAAACTGGAAGACGGAAGTGGTGTCTCCGCGGCCGTAGAGGTCGAAGGTGGCTTTGTCGTCAATGGGAATGGCCTCAATGTCAATATCTTCGCCGTGGTGCTCCTTGATGAGGTTCAGGCAGTTGTGGATGATGGAAAGGGTAATGAGCCCCAGGAAGTCCATCTTGAGCATGCCCACCTCTTCAATGTAGTGGCCGTCGTACTGCGAAGTGTGCACATCCTGCCCGGTTTCCTTATCCTTGGAAAGCGTAATGGGCAGGTAATTGGTAAGGTCCCCGCGGCCGATGATGGTGGCGCAGGCATGCATGCCCACCTGGCGCACCGTTCCCTCCAGCGCCTGGGCATAACGGAGGACTTCCCGGTTGAGTTCCGGGCCCTCGTTGAGCTCCTTAATGAACTCAGGGACAAGCCTGTAGCAATTTTTGAGGGTAATTTTTACGTCCACATCCTCCAGGCCCTTCTGGAAGGTTTTTCCGTCGTGCTCCACCACCTTGAATCCGGGTTTCAGCTCGTCCAGCTTGGGGTTGAAGGGGTATTCCCGCTCCTTCTTTTCGCTCAGGCGGTCCGGGACCATCTTGGTGAGGCGGTTGCTCTCGTCGATGGACACATGGCTGATGCGGGCCACATCCTTGATGGCGCTCTTGGCGGCCATGGTGCCGAAGGTAATGACGCGGGAGACATGGTCGGCCCCGTACTTCTTCTCTACGTATTCGTGGGCCTTGGTGAGGTCTTCGAAGTCTACGTCTATATCCGGCATGGAGATGCGGTCCGGATTGAGGAAACGCTCAAACAGGAGCTGGTACTTGATAGGGTCTAAGTTAGTGATTTTAAGGCAGTAAGCCACCACTGATCCGGCGGCGCTCCCTCGGCCCGGACCCACCATGGACCCCATGGCGCGGGAGGCGGCAATGTAGTCCTGCACGATGAGGAAATAGTCCGGGAAACCCATGCGGCAGATGGTCTTGAGCTCGAAGTCTATGCGCTCCTGCTGCTCCCCGGTGAGGGTTTCCCCGTAACGCTGGTGGGCGCCCTGGTAGGTAAGGTGACAGAGGTACGCCACCGAATGGCAGAAACCGTCCCCGCGGTAGGTGCCGTGCCTGTCGCATCGGCCTTCGTCGATGATGCTCTTGTACTGCTCCAGATACTCTCCGATGTTGGCCATGAAGGCGGGGTCTATCTCATACACCGGGAGAACCGGGTCACAGTCAATAGAATAGCTCTCAATCTTATCGGCCACTTCCAGCGTGTTGGAAAGGGCTTCCGGATGGTCCGGGAACAGGGAGAGCATCTCCTCCTCCGTCTTGATGTACTCCTGCTGGGTATAGCGCAGGCGGTCAGGGTCGTCGATGTAGGCGTTGGTAGTGAGGCAGATAAGGCGGTCGTGCACCGGACCGTCCTCCTTGCGCACAAAGTGGGCGTCGTTGGTGGCAATGACCTTGATGCCGTGTTTCCGGGCCAGTTTGAAGATTTCTTCGGTGTAATAGCACTGCTGGTGGTACAGCTCGTTGTCCAGGCCGGGAACCTCCGTTTTGTGCTTCATTACCTCCAGGTAATAGTCCTCGCCGAACACGCGCTTATGCCAGAGGATGGCCTTTTCCACGGCGGCATCGTCGTGGGCCATGATGGCGCGGGGCACTTCCCCGGCCAGGCAGGCGCTGGAGCAGATGAGCCCTTCGTGGTATTTCTCAATGACTTCGTGACTCACCCTGGGCCGGTAATACATGCCGCTGACATGCCCTTCCGAGACAATTTTCACCAGATTCAGGTAGCCCTGGTAGTTTTTGGCCAGCAGAATGAGGTGATAATAGCCCTTCTCCTTCACGCGATGGTCCCCCTTGGACACGTAGATTTCGCAGCCGATGATGGGCTTCACATTGGGATGTTTCTTGGCGTATTTGAAGAATTCTTTTACGCCGTACATGTTGCCGTGGTCCGTGATGGCAAGGGCCGGCATGCCCAGCTCATCGGCCCGGTTGAAAAGGTTCTCTATGGAGGATTGTCCATCCAGAATGGAGTACTGGGTGTGGACGTGAAGGTGCACAAAACTCATAGGAACAAAGGTAACAAAAAACCGCGGCCCTTGCAAGGTATTTTTCGGGGGCCGGCGCTGAAATTTTGTGGAGCCTAATCAGTTAATACACAGTCATTTACGTAAAAACAGTAAGCAATTATTGCTTACTGTTTGTGTGTAAAAAACTGATTATCAGCCAGATAAGCTCCGGGCTATTTGCTGAGCTTAAAGCCGATACGGTAGTTGTCGTAGCCATCGGCCAGCTTGGCGATGCCGGCAACCTGGCTGGAGGCCTGGCCTGCCATGGAGACAATCTTCTTGATGAAGGTCATGGCCTTGTCTACGGTGAAGAGCATCTTGGCGCCGGTGGGAGTGGACTCCAGGGTACCGGTCATGGACAGATACTTCATGGTTTTGCCGAAGGTGAGGTTCACGGTCTTTTCACCGTCGCCCACCTTGTAGGTGCCGGGCAGGGAAAGGCCCAGAACATTGAGGGTGAAGGTGTTGTCGGCCGAATTGAAGGTCCAGGTCATGGCACCGGGTTTGATGCCCACCTTGGCCAGGTATTCGTCGGCCTTGGACTCGATACCGGAAGTGACGGCGGTGCCGGCCAGGTTGGCCAGGATACCCCCTTCAGAGCTGGTAGCGGATACGGCTACGCCATTGTACGTATAAGTGCCATTCAGGCTCACGGGAGCTGAATAAACGGTACCGGCCAGTCCGGAAACGATGTTGCCGATGGTTGAAGCTACGCTGCTGCCACTGGTGCTGCCGGTGCTGGTGCCGCCAAGGCCGGAAAGAACTTCGCCCAGCATGCTCTGCGCATTGGCAGACACGGTAAAGGCCGCTGCCAAAGCAAGAATGGAAATGACTTTTTTCATGATAAATATGGTTTTATTAAGTTGTTTCAACCCGTAAAGATAATAAAAATATTTTATTCAGAGCTGTTTTCGGGCCATCCCTGGGCTTTTACAGGGAATTCTACCCCTTCCGGGGTCACCAGGACCTCGCCGGCCTCGGGCTGCGCCAGATGGCCGATAACGTCGAACGTCTGGAACTCCCGACGGAATTTTTCCAGATGCAGGATGGGCACCACAAAGAGGAGGCGGTTGTCGTCCCCGCCGTTCATGGCGGCCGAGATGGGATCCATGTTCAGTTCCTTCCCCAGGGCAAAACTGTTCCCCTCGAAGGGGATTTTATCGGCATAGACCTTTACGCCCAGGCCGCTGTCCCGCCCCAGGCGCTTGAGGGCGTCGGAAAGGCCGCGGGTGACAAAATACCCGTAGGAGGGATAAATTTCCACGTCTTCCAGGCGGGACACCACGGACGACTCCAGCTCCGGACGGAGGTAGGAGCCCACCAGCATTTTGTACTGGCCCATTTCCGGCTGCGTCCCTTTTTCCTGGAATTCCCGGGCGCCCCGCTCCAGCACCTGGAGGCCCAGATAGGCGGCGCCAAGGCTGCCGGAAACACAAATCAAATCTTTGGATTTGGCTGCTAAACGACGTTTTTCAGTGATTAACGACGTTTCTCCCGTTGAAACCACACTAATAAACAGCCCGTTGTTGGAAGGCTGCAAGTCCAGGTTCACGGCCTCAACCCCGTGCTCCTTGGCGGCAACGGTGATGCCCATCCAGAGCTCCTTCACTTGCCGGAAGTCCAGTTTGGCCGATATGCCCAGCACCACATTCAGCAGCTTGGGACGGGCAAGGGCGGCATAAAGCTCCCCCACTACGCCCACGACGCATTTATAGCCAAGGTGCTTGAGCGGAAAATAGACCAGGTTAAAGTCGATACCCTCCAGGTACATCCGGGCCGCCGTAGTGATGCGCCCGCGCTTGGGGGAAGCATAGGCCAGGCCGCTAACGGGCGAGTATGCAGAAAGGCGATAGAGCTGGTCTATCGCCTCGATTCTGCCAATATCAGAGAAAGTTTCTGCCATATCAGAAGCGATTAACTTCTGCAAAGGTAGCAATTATTTCTTACTTGAGGGACGGGGAAGCCACCTTGAAGTCGTTGGTGGAGTTGTTGGAGTCTATCAGGCGCTTGTCCACCACCTTGCGGGAGACCGCTTTTCCGTACTTGTTCACATCGTCGTCGCCCACGCCTGTCCAGCCGGCATCGAACTTGGGCCCCCAGGGATTCTGGTAGTAGGATGCGGGGGTGGTGCAGTTGACCGCATCCAGCACCCAGGAGGCGGGAATGACAAAAGCATCATCCTCGGCAATATCATCGTCGAAGTCCCATTCTTTAAAAATCATGTGCTTGGTGCCGCTCCAGTGCCTTTCTGTCATAATGCTCTCCGGCGTTTCGCCCGCAGGCACGCGCACAATGGCAAAGCTCTCCAGGCCGCGGTGATGGAAAATCGTTACGGTGAAGGAACTCTTAAACCAAACGTCAAGGTTGGCCACGTCGGGATTGTCCGTATCCGGGAAAAACTCGTTCTCTCCGTCATAGAATTCAAAATCGGCCTTGGAAAGATCTACGGCGTTGGGGTTTTCATCCGTATATTTTTTTGCGTCGATGGCAAGGACAATGCTCTCGCCGGGTTTGATGGGGTGGTCGGTGCCGTTACCGGGAATCATGTACATATCGGTGACCACCAGGCCGTCCGGCAATTCAGGATAAGTATAATACGCACCGGTTTCTGTGATAAATCCGTCAATGTAATTGGATACGAACATCACCCTGTCGGCATAGACCACCTCGGAAGAGGTGTTGGTGAGCTTGATGTACTGGTCGTCATCGCCGCTGTCCTTCCCCGCAACGGGGCTCCCGGTAAAATAGATTTCCTCAATCACCAGCCCCTTGGCATAGTACACCTGGGTGCCGTCTTCCAGCTGGGTTCCTTCCGGGGTAATAAATTCGGGCTTGGTGCAGGCCGCCAGCAAAGCAGCAGCCATGGCCGTAAAGAAAAGTGTTTTTTTCATCGCTTTAAAAATTTAAACCTATAAATAATTTGTATGTGTTGTCTTGAATATTGGTGACCAGGCAATCGGCCCCGGCATAGACCGACAGGGAGCGCAGCAGCCGGCGCTGGGCCTTGACGGAAAGCCCGGCCCCAAGGCGAAAGCGCTCCAGACGCTCTTTCCGGAGGGTGTAATATTCCGTAAGAGCCGGCATGGTAAACTGCTCCGGGATAATCAGTTGCGCCCCAAAGGGGACATAGCCTTCGGCCCGGGCCGATACGCCCAGGAGCCACGAGCCGAAGCCCTGAAGCCACGAGGCGCCCAGGGAAGAATCCAGCCCGGCCGAAGACAGGACGCGGCCGGGATAATTGTGCTGCGCATGGAACCCTTCCGCGGCAAGCCCGCCCGTGAAAAGAAAAGGACCGGCGATATATGTTCCCTGGGCGCCGGCATCGAAGCTCAGGCGGGAGAACATGGCAAAACGCATGAGCGTTTGCACCAGTCCCCGGTTTCCGTTGTCCAGGACATACTCCAGGCCGCTGCGGAAACCGCCGTTGACATGCGCCTGTACCTTCCATTTTTGGGTGGCATACCCGCCCGACAAACGGGCCTCGCGCACAACCACTTCCTGGTAAGGCGTTTCGTTCTGACTGGGAAGATAGTGGACAATGTCCGTCATCTCATAGGAGAAGAAGCCAAACCACCCCTTTGCCCCCAGGAACGACAGCGAGGCGCCGATGCCGCTGCCCCCGTAGCGGGTTGTCGTAGCCATGGAGTTGCTCCCTGCAAAACGCGCATAGTGGCTTCCAAGACCGGTAAGGTGGAAGACGGAGCTGTTGGCGCCCCGGGTATTGTAAAACGATATCTGGGAACTCTGGCTGTAGCGGAGGTATTTCACTCCGGCATCCAGCACGGCGCCCGAAGAAAGCCGGAATCCCGTGCTGAGTCCCAGGGTAAGGTCCGAGACAATATTCCTGGGGCGGGGATCGGCCTCACGCCATTCGTGCAGGGCCCTGTAACTGCCGGCAAAGCCATAGTGCCAGGCCCCCTTCCGGAACGCATAGGATCCGGAAAAAAAGTATTGTTCCCTGCGGCAGTCTCCCCCGACGGAATCGGCCACGGCGTATGGATAAACCAGGAAGTAATCGGAGGTGCTGTTCCACAGGACATTGCGCTTGATGCCGTTGCTGTACAAGACTTTACCGCCAACGGCCGAGGTGGAGTCTTTCCTGGACAAAAGGGAGATGCGGAGCGTTCCCTCCAGGCGATGGTCCCCTTCCTCCGGGAACAAAGGCGCCTTCTGTGAAGTTCCGTCCACGCCGGCTTCCACGGAAGAGTACGCGGCAAAGGGGGAGAGCAGGGCCGATGATGCCGTTTTTTCGGGCCTGGGAGCAAGGGAACGCTCCCGTTGGGCACTGCGCTCCAGCACCCCGAGGCTGTCGGGGGCAGAAACCAGCAGGAAAAGGGCGAGTAGCAGCGGCATATCAGTCCAGATAAACAAGTTCAAGGGTGAGGGTCTCCCTGCCGGAGAGCAGGTTCACGGCATTTTGGGGATCGGCATGCCCGTAATGCCGCACGGAACGGGTGCTCCCGTCTTCAAGGGTGGCCACAGCGTCAAAACTCAGGAGATAAACCCCTTTCTGGACCCGCAGGAGGGCTTCGTTGTCCTCAAAAACAGGGTAGGTATAATTCATCCCGGTATTGAGGTTCCGGCACTGGTTGCCCTCCAGGGAGGAACTTACCGTCATGGACGCCACCCGGGCCCCGTCCTCTGTTGCAAGCGAGAGGGTGAGTTCACAAAACAGCTCAGGCTCCACTTTGGTCCCGCAGGAAAGGACCGAAAGGGCTGCCACCAGGTAGTATAGGATGTACTGTTTCCTCATAATTTAAAGGTAATCTCCATGCCGAAATAGGGTGTTGACGAGCGCCTTTTCACCACGCCGTTGATTTCATAATCGGGCGCCAGGGTAAACAGGCGGTTCACAAAAAGGGCGGCCACGGCTTTTTCCTTGAACAGGGTTTTGGATATCTTGAGGTTCACATTCATATAGAACGGAACTTTCTGATACTCAAGCAGCGTGGAGGAGAACTGGCGCACCATGCGGTGAAGGACTCCGTCGGCATCGGAGGCCTCGGTATAGGGGTGCAGCTGAAGGTCTTTGTCAAGATAGGCCACGGGGCGGGAGTCATCGGCCTCATACTGCTGTCCGGTGAACCAGGTGCACTGGAAGGAGGTGGTGAAGATGAGCCCCAGCCTGGGGACCTGGGTGTCGAAGAGGAAATTGGTGTTGAACGACTCGTACAGGCGGCTGTCGTTTTTGTCGTACAGGCCGATGTAGGGATAGTTTTTCCCGTTGATTACTACGGAAGGGCGCTCCCATTCCGGCTGGCTGTTCATGTAGCGGGTGAGAAACCATGCGCCGCTCACCACAACCCGCGTATTCACCACGGGAATCCGGGCCGATGAAAGCGTATATTCCACCCCTCGCTTGAGGGTGCGGCTGCCGTTGGTAGAAAGGCCGAAGGACACCAGCGCCGTATCCAGCACATAGGAAAGCTCTTCCAGCCGGGGCGCCTGCCCTCCCAGGGCGCTTTTGTCTATCTCTTCTTCCTTATAGTCTTTGAATATCACGCGCATATAGTCCGAGCCGCCCCGGAATCCGGAAGTCATGTCTTCGGTGAAATAGTTCACTGAGGCGCTCCAGCCGTACCAGGAGGCATCGGCCCCCACCTCCCATTTGAAGTTTCGGGCGAAACTGAGTTCATAGGGCGTGGTGTCTATGGTGTATACCAGGTAATTGATGCGCCGGAGTTCCTTCTCTACCGGCCAGTAATTGAGCTGGATGCGGTCCCGGTATTCCACCTCGGGATAAAGCATGTCCATGGTGGGGAATTTGGTATGGAATCCGGCGCCGGCATACACCCCTGTTTCCAGCTTATAGCCGCCGATAAAGGCCTGGGGGAAGTTAAGACGGACATTGGCCCGGGGGTCCACCGCCACTTTCCCTCGCAAGGCATAGGCCCGCGAAAGGCCCGGCATGGCCGATACCCGCACGCCGGCCGCCCACTCCAGGCCGAAGGCTCCCGCCCTAGCTTTTCCGCTTTCTTCCGCAAAAAAGGACAGAAGGGCGTTGGCGGGGATATCCTTGTAGGCCCTGGGCCGGGAAGACGTCCCTACGGTAAAAGGCCGCAGCGGGTCAAAAACCGAGCCCTCGCCGAAGTTTTTGTCCAGGTTCCATTCCGCGCCCGCCAGGAGGGTTTGCCCCTTCCAGTGAAAACGCGAAGTGGCCCGGATAAAAGCATAGAAGGGCTTTCCGTCTACCGAGAGCGTTGCCTCATAACGGGTGGGGAGCATCACGGCATCAAACTCCCCTGGTTCCCGGGAAAGGGAAATGGGCTCCTCCGAGGTTAGAATCACGTTTTTCCATCGGCTGATGACGTCGTGGCCATAACTGAGCGAGGCCGACACCGACAGGCTGCGGAAGAAATCTTCTTCCCTTTTGGTGCGCATGACAAAGTCTCCGCCCAAATCGATGTGATTGTAACGGCTGGCATAGGTTTCGGCCGGAATCCCGTCAAACTGGTCCAGGTCCCGGTCCGACTTCTCATTGTCAAAAGACCCGGTATAATCCAGGCTTCCGGAAAGGCTGAAGGTATAACGGGTTCCCTGCATCCAGGCCCGGCTGGCCCTGAGGCTGCCCGTGACCCGCTTGTAATTCTGCCGGAGGTTTCTGGGGTCGGAGCGGGAGTCCAGATAATTGAGTCCCACATTGACCGTGCGTTTGTCTTTTCCTCCCCATTCCCAGCCTTTGCCGGCATACACCAGCTTGGAAGTCATGTCGCTTTTGAAGCGGGCCCGCAGCTGATTGCCTCCTTTGATGCGTTTGATTTGAATGAGGCCGCTGGTGAGGTCTCCGTGCTCTACGGAGGCTATTCCCCTTACAACATCCACAGACTCAATTTCTTCTGTGGTGATGGTGCGCATATCGGTGCCCAGGTTCACATAATTGGACCCCAAATTGCTCCATGCGGGCGTGTACTGCAGGTTGGCATTGTTGTTCACCGGCTTTCCGTCAATGGAAAACTGCGTGCCCAGGGCCGATGTGATGTAATTGGAAGAGAGCGAGCCGGCAGCCCTGAGGTTCACAATCTGCGGACTTCCCAGGGCCGGATTCACCGAGTGTCCTCCGGGGAGCAGTTCCAAAATGTCGGCAATGCTGGAAGGCTGGATGTGGGAAATGGCATCGGCCCCGATTTTGGACGAAGACGTGAGCCCGCGGTTTTCCTGCGCCGTGATGATGACTTCCTTGATGGTGAAGGAAGAAAGGCTGTCCGGATATTGCCAGGAGCCTGTGGTGTCGGGCTGCGAAGCGCCCCCCTGGGCCATGGCTGTAAGGGCGGAGGGCAGGAGGGCAAAAAACAAGCCGAGGTATTTCACAGTCGCAGTTAACATTTTTGGACTGCAAAGATACCCCGGCCAAAAAGTTTGGGCAATCCCTATTTTTAGTTATTGTTGGAGACGGAGCTTCACCCGGGAATCGGTGGAAGAAGTGAAACTGATGCCCGGAAGGTTCCTCTGATGGGGATAAGCGCGGGACATGCTGTCAACGGGAGCAAAATCGCTGCTTCTGAGGGCCCAGAAACGTTCTCCCTTGTCGTCAGAGACCTTTACCGTATAATAGAACATGTCCCCCACGATGAGGAGGTCTTCCTTGCGGGGGTTGAACGGCACGGTGGTATTGATGATGCGGCCGTCCGGGCAGAGGAACTGAAGGCAGCCGTCCGCTCCGGTAAGGTAGCCCAGCGTGGCATGGTTCTCAAACTCCGTAATCATCAGAAAATCAATGCCGATGCCGTCGGCCGCCGGGAAATGGCGCACCGTTACGCTGTCGTTCACCTGCTTGAGCTGGAAGAGCTTGCCTTCGGCGTCGGTGACCAGATACCCTTCGTCGTATTCTTTGCGGTGGGAGGGCTTGCCGGCAAAGAGGCGGGCAGGGAAAACGAAGCCCCGGGCCTTGAGGGCGGCATTGAGGGCGGCGGTCTTATCGGCCCGCAAGGTATTGGTGGCCATGTCGTAGATGTCTATTCCGCTTTTGCGGCTTACCATGGCGTCTTCCGGATCCTTGAGCTCAAGGCGCTCGGGAACACTTTCCATCAGGAGGTACACGGGAGGCACGGTGCGGTTGACGTCCTTGGGGTCTGATGAAGCGATAACCGAATGATAATCAATTTCTTCCAAGGAGATTTTCCGACCCTCTATGCTGTCGGGAAGGGCGCCGCGGGAGGCCAGGATGGAAGCGTAGAACATGGGCTGGGCCTCGTCCCCGTGAACGCCGCCGCTGCGGTCGATGAAGCGGAACTCGCGCTCGTCGCTGCGGTCCAGCGAGGTAAAGTCGTGCAGGGTGCAGCTGTAGAGCGTAAACGGCGTAGCGTAAGCTTTAAGGGTGATGAGCCTGTACAGCCAAGGGGCCACCCAGCAGAAAAGGAGGGCGAGCGACAGGGATAAGAAAATTTTGCCGATTGTTTTCATACTTGCTAATCCTGATATCCTTCTTTAAAACGGGCCACACCAAGGAAAAGGAGGCTCCCGGAGGCCATGACATAGAGTAGCAGCACCCAGAAAAAGCCGTTGTAGGCTTCCGGGACAGGGGTGAGGAAAAGAAGGCGGAGGAAGCCGGCGGCCACCAGCAGTTCAAGCACCCGCATCCGCCAGGTGGGCTCCAGGCAAAGGGCCGATACAAAAAGGTAGCCGGCCCAGCCGGAGAGGTACCATACCGCCATGGTGCGCAGGATGCGGGCCAGGAGTTCGGCCGGAATCCAGCGGGTTAGGCAAAGGGCGCAGACGCCGGCCTGCAAGGCGAAAAGGACGGTGAGGGACAGCAGGGAGAAGGCCACCATCACCAGCAGCATACGGCCCTGCGGGTAGGGGAGATGCAGGGTGAGTTTCAGGCGTTTATGCTGAATTTCGGGAACAAATTGCGCCAAGGCCAACAACGCGCCGGCAAACGCCGGCATATAGCGCAGAATCTCCGTAAGGACGGTATCCTTGGCCACCAGAGTCTCCCAAAGGAGCGCGGCCCCGCGGATTTCCACCACCTTTCCAAGATTCAGGAAACAGTAAAAGGTAAGGGCTGCCACTACGGCCGCTATCCCGGCAAGCGTCCAGCGGGTCTTCAGCCATTCTTTGTACAGAATCATTCGAGTCATATCAGTACTTTCCGGTAAGTTCAATGAAAATATCCTCCAGGGTAAGACCCGGATAACGCGCCATCAGCGAGGCGGCCTCCTCCTGGACCAGGATGCTGCCGTAGTCCATGATAATTACCTCATCCACAAGCTTTTCCAAATCCTGGATAATGTGCGACGTGAGGAAGACCGTTTTACCCTCGGCCTTGGCATAATCCCGCAGATACTCGCAGAAAAGCCTGCGGTAGCCGGGATCCAGCCCAAGCGAGAAGTCGTCCAGTACCAGAAGGTCGGCATTCTGCGCCAGAATGAGCCCCAAAGCCACCTGGGAGCGCTGCCCGTTGGACATCCTGGATATCTTCTGCCCCGGGGCCACTTGCAGTTTTTCCATAAGGCCATAGTAAGCCTCGCGGTTCCATTTGGGATAAAAAGCCGAATAGAATTTCTCTATCTGGCCGATATTCATATAGGAATACTGGACATGGCCCTCCAGTAGCAGAGCTATCCGGCGGCGCGTCAGGGGAGAGACCAGCTGCGCATCTTCGCCGAAGAGCGTGCACCGGCCGCTCTGCGGCTTCAGGTAGCCCATAAGAATGTTGATGGTGGTGGTTTTTCCGGTCCCGTTCTTGCCAAGAAGCCCCACAATTCGGCCGGGAGCCACCTGGAAGTTCAAATCCTCGTAGATTTTCCGTTTTCCATAATAGTGAGTCAAATGCTCACATCCAATAACAGCCTGCTGCATTTTTGCTAGATTTGGATGGCAAAGGTACGCATTTTTTCCCATCCCAAAACATCCCAAGAAATAGGGAGCTAAACAGAAAAACATTATATTTGTATCGTGGAACGGGCTCTTCTCATATTCTCTGTGCCCACGGACTTCGGCCCGCTGGCGCTGCTGGTTACGGCCATCCTGGCCACGCTGGTGCTGTATTTCTGGGCACGGAAGGCCCAGCTGGAAAAGCAGCTCCTGGAGGAAAGGGAAGAGAACGAGCGCATCCTCTCCGTGGCCGAGGACCTGGAGGCCCGCCTGGGAGCCCTGCAGCAAAAAGGCAAATTGCCCATTGACGCGCTGGACCGCCTCTGCGAGCAGTACTACATCTACGAGGGCACGGAAAACCTGCAACCCAAAATCCTGAAAGAAGTGCGCTCCCTGGTGGAGGGCCTGCGCAGCGACGCCGCCATGCAAAAGTCGCTGGAGCAGTCCCTGGACAAGCAGGCCGATGGCGTCATGCGCCGCCTGCGCACCGCGTTCCCCAGGTGGAAAGAGGAAGACTACCTGCTGTATCTTTTCGCCGCGTCCGGCTTCTCTTCCACCACCATCTCCACCCTCCTGGAGAAGGACAAGCCCTATGTGTACAACCGGATTTATCGGCTTAAAGAAAGGATCAAAGCCTCCGGATTGGAAGACAGGGCCTTCTTCCTGGCCTTCCTGGAAAAGTAAGTGAGAAACGCCAAATTTTGATGGTTTTCGACAGGGTCAACCCTCTTTGCGAGATTTTTACATTTGAGCGATTTTGCAACGCGCTGTAAATCAGTTGTTTATAAAATACGCCTTGCGAGATTCTTTTTTGAAGAAAGTTTTGCCCCTTGAAAAAGCCTTTTTACCTTTGTATCGGAAAAGTTTAACCACAAATCACCGATATTATGGAAATCAAGAAATCTGAAAAAGCCAGTCTTGAGAACAAGAAACTTCTCTTCACGGAGATTGGTCTTGTGCTTGCCCTGGCCATCGTCTACGGAGCCTTCAACTGGAGCTCCCGTGACGCAAAGGTGGCTGCCCTCGAAGACACCACTCAGGTAGTAGTGGAAGAAGAGATGATTGCCATCCAGGACAATCTTCCGCCGCCCCCGCCCGAGGCACCCAACATCCCCGTCCTGTCCGACCAGATTGACATCGTGGACGATGACATCAAACTGGACGACGACCTTTTCATCAACACCGAAGACGATGCCAACCTTGGCGTAGACATCATGGACTACAAAGAGGCTGCCGTTGAGGAAGAAGAAGTGGAAGAGGAAGCCATTCCTTTCCAGCTGGTAGAACAGAAGCCGTCCTTCAACGGCGGTGATGCCAACGAATTCTCCAAGTGGGTGAACTCCCGTCTGGTTTATCCGGAAATTGCCAAGGAGAACGGCGTTCAGGGCCGTGTAACCCTGCAGTTCACCGTAGAGGCCGATGGCCGCGTAACCAACGTGAAGGTGCTCCGTGGCGTGGATGAATCCCTGGACAAGGAAGCTGTCCGCGTTGTGTCCAGCTCTCCCAAGTGGAAGCCCGGCAAGCAGCGTGACCGCGCCGTAAAGGTAACCTACACCTTCCCGGTAATCTTCCAGCTGCGATAAGCGCACGATTTGAGTTAAAAATTAGCCCGGCCATTTTGGTCGGGCTAATTTATTTAAAGGTTCCTGAGGAGGTTGGTCAGGGAGACCTTGCTGTCGATGAGGGCGCGGAGCTCAGAGATTTTCACGCGCTCCTGCGTCATGGTGTCGCGGTCACGAACGGTAACGCAGCCATCCGTGAGCGTATCGTGGTCGATGGTAACGCAGAACGGCGTTCCGATGGCATCCTGGCGGCGATAGCGTTTGCCGATGGAGTCTTTCTCATCGTACTGGTAGGAGAAGTCGTACTTGAGAAGGTCCACCACCTTCTGGGCCATTTCCGGCAGGCCGTCCTTTTTCACCAGCGGCATCACGGCCACCTTGATGGGGGCCAGGGGAGCGGGAATCTTCATGACCACGCGCTCTTCGCCGTTTTCCAGCTTCTCCACCGTATAAGAGTGGGCCAGCACGGCCAGGCACATGCGGTCTACGCCGATGGAGGTTTCAATCACATACGGAGTGTAGGAGGTGTTCTCCTCGGGGTCAAAGTACTCAATCTTCTTGCCGGAGAACTTCTGGTGGTTGCCAAGGTCGAAGTTGGTGCGGCTGTGGATGCCTTCCAGTTCCTTGAAGCCGAAGGGGAAGTTGAACTCGATATCGGTGGCGGCGTTGGCGTAGTGGGCCAGCTTCTCATGGTCGTGGAAACGGTAGTTTTCGGCCCCCATGCCCAGGTTCACATGCCATTTCATGCGGGTCTCCTTCCACTTTTTGAACCAATCCAGCTCGGTACCGGGCTTGATGAAGAACTGCATTTCCATCTGCTCGAACTCCCGCATGCGGAAGATGAACTGGCGGGCCACAATCTCATTGCGGAAAGCCTTGCCGATTTGCGCGATGCCGAAAGGAATCTTCATGCGGCCGGTCTTCTGCACATTGAGGTAGTTCACAAAGATGCCCTGGGCGGTCTCCGGACGCAGGTAAATGGTGCTGGCACCATCGGCCGTGGACCCCATGGAAGTTTGGAACATGAGGTTGAACTGGCGCACTTCCGTCCAATTGCAGGTGCCGCTGATGGGGCACACGATGTTGTTGTCAATGATAATCTGGCGATACCCGTTGAGGTCGTTGGCCTTTTCGGCGGCCACATAACGGTTGTGCACCTCATCGTACTTGGTTTTTTCACGCAGCACGTTGGGGTTGGTGGCTCGGAACTGCTCTTCGTTGAAGCTCTCGCCGAACTTTTTGCGGCCCTTGGCCACTTCCTTCTCGATTTTTTCCTCTATCTTGCCCAGGAAATCCTCGATCAGGACATCGGCCCTATAGCGCTTTTTGGAGTCCTTGTTGTCGATGAGAGGGTCGTTGAAGGCGCCCACGTGGCCGGAAGCTTCCCAAATGCGCGGATGCATGAAGATGGCCGAATCGATGCCCACAATGTTCTCATTGAGGCGCGTCATGGCCTCCCACCAATAGTTCTTGATGTTGTTTTTGAGTTGTACGCCCATCTGGCCGTAGTCGTACACGGCGGCCAGCCCGTCGTAAATCTCGCTGGAGGGGAAGATGAATCCGTACTCCTTGCAATGGGCGACAAGCACCTTAAATAATTCGTCTTGTGTCATATTTTTATTGAAATAACTTGCAAAATTACGCAAAAATATCGGGAAAAGCATTCCGGATTTCCGGTTTGGAAATCTCCAGAAGGGGCTTTTTCATGAAATCCCGCTGGCCGATGAGGGGATGGGGAACAGTAAGCTCCTCTGTCTCAATTTTATAGGCGCCTACGCAGAGGATGTCTATATCAATAACACGATCCTCGTAAACGCGTTTTCCGTCTTCGTCAAACCGGGCCGAGCCCTCCCGACCCATGGCCTTCTCGATGGCTTTTGCCTTCCGGAGAATGGCCAGCCCCTGCTCCTCAATACTTCCCTCGCGGACGGGACGGTACAGGACGCACATATTCAGGAAAGCCGGGCCCTCAAAGCCCCAGGCGGGGGTTTCCACAATGTGGGAAATACGCTCCGGGTGCATGCCGAAGGCCTCATCCAGGAGGTTCATGGCCCTTATCAGGTTCAAATCCCTTTCCCCCAGGTTGGTTCCCAGACTCAAATAAACATCTACCCGCTCCATCAGTCTTCGTTGAGTTTGCCGTAGGTATCGTCGTCATAGTCCAGGCCCAACTCTACGCGGGCCTCTTCCGAGAGCATGCTGCGGTCCCATTCGGGCTCAAAGGTGAGCTCGATGGTGCATTTGGTTACCCCGGGAACGCCCTCCACGCCTTGCTGCACCTCGGCGAGCACCTGATCGGCCATGGGGCAATTGGGGGCTGTGAAGGTCATAAGGATGGACACCTCGCGGGCCTTGCTGATGGTGAGCTCATAGATGAGCCCCAGGTCATAGATGTTCACCGGAATCTCCGGGTCGTAGACCTCCTTGATGGCCGCAATCACCGCAGCGTACAGGGGCTGCAGCTCCTTCACATCTTCTGCTGTAAGTATGTTGTTCTCTTCCATTCTTTGCATTATTGCCGGCTCTGACCGGCAATCTCTTTCATTCGTTCAATCATGGAAACCAAGCCATTGGCGCGGGTGGGGGACAGGTTCTCCCTAAGGCCGATGGCACCGATGAAGCCAAAATCATCGGCCGCAATCTCCTCCGGTGTCCGGCCGGAATATACGCTCACCAGCAGGGAGATGATGCCCTTGGTGATGATGGCGTCGCTGTCGGCCCGGAAAAGGAGCTTTCCGTCCTTCTTTTCGGAGATGAGCCATACGCGGGACTGGCACCCCTTGATGGTGTTTTCCTCCGTTTTCTCCTCTTCCGGGAAAGGGTCCAGGTTGTGGCCCAGCTCTATGAGATACTGGTATTTGTCCAGCCACTCGTCATAGAGGGCGAATTCTTCAATAATCTCCTGTTTCTTTTCTTCTAAGGTCATACCAGCATGTTAATGGCCTTGTTAAGGCACTGTATAAAATATTGGGCTTCTTCAAGGGTATTGTAAGGCGCAAAAGAGGCCCTGAGGAGGCCCGTAACGCCCAGGCGGTCCATCAGGGGCTCGGCACACATTTGCCCGGAGCGCACGGCAATGCCCATTTTGTCAAGGATGAGCGCCAAGTCTTCGTGGTGTACCCCTTTTACGGCAAAAGAGAAGAGGGGAACCTTCGTTCCACGAGGAACACCGTAGAGGGTAATGCGCTCGTCCTCAGTTAATTGCTTGTAAACATAGTCCAAAATGGCCTCCTGCTCCGCTTCCACCTCCGGATTCTCTCGGCACTCCCGGGCAAAAGCCAGGGCCGGAACGAGGGTGGGAACCGCATTGATATTCTGCGTGCCCGCTTCAAACTTCTGGGGCAGGGGAGCGAAAGTAGTTCCGGAAAAACGCACCGTGTGAATCATCTCGCCGCCGCTAAGGAAAGGCGGCATAGCCTCCAGCCATTTCTTTTTCCCGTACAGGACGCCGGTACCGGTGGCCGCATAAATCTTATGGCCGGAGAAAGCATAGAAGTCACAATCCAGCGCCTGCACATCTACCGCGCAGTGAACAATGCCCTGGGCACCGTCCACCAGCACGGGAACATTGTGCTTATGGCAAACTTCCACCATTTCCCGCACCGGATTTACAAGACCTAACACATTGGAAATGTGAGAGATAGCAATAATTTTGGTGCGCTCAGAAATGAGTTTTTCAAGGCTTTCCACCGGCAAGCTACCATCCGGAGCAATGTCAAGGACTTTAAGTACAGCCTTTTTCCGCCGGCAAAGCAGTTGCCAGGGAACAAGATTGGAGTGGTGCTCGGCCACAGAGACAATAATCTCATCGCCTTCGCCCACAAAAGCCTCTCCGAAAGCGTAGGCCACCAGGTTAATCCCGGCCGTTGCCCCGGCAGTGAACACAATTTCTTCCTTGGCCGATGCATTGAGATAGGCGCGCACGGCTTCACGGGCATTTTCATAAGCATCCGTAGCAACACCCGCCAAATAGTGGACCGCCCGGTGAATATTGGCATTGCCCTGTTCCACAGACTGCTTCCAGCTGGCCTCAACCGAAAGGGGACGCTGTGCAGTGGCCGCATTGTCCAGATACACCAGCGGCTTGCCGTACACCTGGGAGTCCAGCACAGGGAATTGAGCACGTATTTGGGTTAACTTCATAGCTTTGGATAAGTCTGCAAATTTACATAAATTTGCGATATGATTGACTATATTAAAGGACAAATCGTGGAGTTAACCCCCACGGAACTCATTCTGGAGAACGGCGGCATAGGCTACAGCATCCTTATTTCCCTGCAAACCTACGAAGCCTTTCAGCTACAGACGCAGGCAGTGGCCTACATCCACCATTACATCCGCGAGGACGAAGAACTCTACTACGGCTTTGCCACCAAGGACGAGCGCGAACTCTTCCGGCTCCTCATCGGGGTTTCCGGCATTGGCGTGGCATCGGCCCGCATGATGCTGTCTACGCTCACCTCGGAAGAAATCCGGCAGGCCATCCTGGCCGAAGACATCAACCGCATCAAGAGCGTGAAAGGAATCGGGCTCAAAAGCGCTCAGCGCCTTGTTTTGGAGCTCAAAGACAAGATTGTCAAAGGCGGCGGAGCCGACAACACCGTCCTCTTTAAGGCCGACAATTCCGCCCTGGTGGACGAAGCCACAACGGCCCTTACCATGCTGGGCTTCTCCAAGGCCAACATCGGCAAGGTGATGCCGGCCATCCTCAAAGAGCATCCCAACGCCAAGGTGGAAGATCTGATCAAAGCGGCTTTGAAGCGGCTCTAACGGCCAAAATAAACCAAGAGTACGGAGATATCGGCGGGGGAGACCCCGGAAATCCTGGAAGCCTGAGCAATGGTCTCAGGCTTATATTTTTTCAATTTTTGGCGACACTCGATAGAAAGACTGTTCAGGGAGTCAAAGTCAAAATCGGCCGGAATGCGGATATATTCCAGTCTGGCATTCTTCTCGGCCTGCAATTTTTCCCGTTCAATATAGCCGGAATACTTGATGGCCACCTCAACCGAAGTTACAACGTCAGGGGTAAATGTTCCACGTAGAACAATTTTCTGTAAGTCATGGAGCGAAACCTCAGGACGGGAGACCAAATCAACCAAATGCTTGGATTCTGACAAGAGAGCGGAGCCAACAGATTCCAGATAAGAATTTACCTCTTCCTTTCTAACTTTAATGCCCGAACACAGATCTGAAAGGGCCTCAACCGCCGCAAGTTTATCCTGAAGCATGCGGTAACGTTCCTCAGAGGCAAGCCCCAACGAATGGGAAAGCTCGGTGAGACGGAAATCGGCATTGTCCTGTCTGAGCAGAATGCGATATTCGGCCCGGGAGGTAAACATCCGGTAAGGCTCATCCACGCCCTTATTGATAAGGTCGTCGATGAGTACGCCAATGTAAGCCTGGTCTCGGCGCAGCACCAAAGGCTCATGCTCGGTCACATATTGATGGGCGTTGGTACCGGCCACAATTCCTTGCGCTGCAGCCTCCTCATAACCGGTGGTGCCATTCACCTGACCGGCCAGGAAAAGATTGTCCACGGCCTTGGAACGCAGAGAATAATGCAGGGCCTGCGGGTCAAAATAATCGTACTCCACCGCATAGGCCGGCTTAAAGAAAACGGCATTCTCAAGGCCCTCAATGGCATGTACGGCGTCTTGCTGCACTTCCAGAGGAAGCGAAGAAGAAAAGCCTTGCAGGTAATACTCGGGGGAGTTTTTCCCCTCCGGTTCCAGGAAAAGCTGGTGGGAGTCTTTATCGGCAAAAGTACGCAGCTTATCTTCTATGCTGGGGCAATAGCGGGGTCCTTTGCCATGAATGCGTCCGGTAAAGAGGGGAGAGCGGTCAAAGCCGGAGCGGAGAATGTCGTGCACCTTCTCATTGGTATGCAGAAGGAAACAGGGCATCTGCTCCCCGGAGGTCTGCACCGCAGAAGGGACGTCCATAAAAGAGAAACGCTCCGGCGCGGCGTCCCCTTCCTGGACCCGCAACTTGGACAGGTCTATGGAACGGATGTCAAGCCTTGGCGGTGTGCCGGTTTTCATGCGGGCCGTGGGAATGCCCAGAGAGGCCAGCTGTTCAGTCAGGCCATAAGAAGCTTTCTCTCCTATGCGCCCCCCTTCAAAGGAATGCTCACCAATGAACATGCGGCCGTTCAGGAAGGTGCCGGCGGTTAAAACAAAGGCCTGAGCGTAAAAAATTGCCCCGGTAACGGTCTTAACGCCCACAATTTTTGAATTCTCAAAGAGAAAATTTACCGCAGAATCGGCGTAAATGCTTAATTTAGAATTACTTAGCAGCGTTTTAAGCCAGTTGGCGGAAAAAGCCTGTTTATCACACTGGGCACGGGGGCTCCACATGGCCGGGCCCTTGGAGCGGTTGAGCATGCGGAACTGAAGGGTGGATGCGTCCGTCACCAAACCCGTATAGCCGCCCAGCGCATCAATCTCCCGGACAATCTGTCCTTTGGCAATTCCGCCCACCGCGGGGTTGCAACTCATCTTGGCCAGGCCGTTCAAGTCTGGGGTAAGGAGCAAAACGGAAGACCCCATACCGGCAGCGGCCATCGCGGCCTCACAGCCGGCATGTCCCCCGCCAATGACAATCACATCGTAGTTCATACAAGCGGACGCTGGGAAAGGTAGTAATTCTCCTTGGCGCGCATAACGGCAATATCCTCGTCGGTATGGTCGTCATAGCCGATAAGATGAAGGACGCCGTGCACAATGACCCTGTTCAGTTCATCAGCAAACTCTGTCCCGTAAAAGGCGGCATTTTCGCGCACGGAATCGATGCTGATGAACAGGTCCCCGGAGAGGCGGTTCCCTTCACAGTAGTCAAAGGTAATGATATCTGTATAATAATCGTGTTTCAGATATTTTATATTGACATCCAGAATATAATTATCGGAACAAAATATAACCGAAATGTCGCCGATGCGCTTGGCTTCGCTCTCGGCCACAAACTTGAGCCAGCGGGAGGTGAGGCGCTTTTCTTTGAAGGCAAACATAATATCCTCAGTGTAAAAAGAAACCATACTAAAGAACTTTTAGGGCGTAAAGTTACACAATTCGACAGAAATTTCTAAATCAAAATTACAATAGGGGTTTTGCGGAAATATCAGTATCTTTGCAAAAACGGCAACAAGCGCTTAAAATGATACAGAATATTATCAGAAAGAACGAGACAGTCTCTACAACAAGCAGGGAGTTGGAGGGCCTACGCGCGTATTTTCCCCAGTGCTTTGACAAGGAAGGGAAGTTTGACATGGAAAAGTTCCGGGAAACCATAACCCCACAATTGGACGTAACTCGCGAAGGTCGGAGCTACGATTTTCTGGGCAAGAGCTATGCCCGGATGCTGTCGTCGCTGGATACAACCACGGTGATTCGTCCGGACACGGAGCACAACGCAAAACCGGAAAATGCCAACAGTGAAAACATCTATATCAGCGGAGACAACCTGGATGCGCTGCATCATTTGGCGAAAAGCTACGCGGGGCAGGTGAAATGCATCTACATAGACCCGCCGTACAATACAGGCACAGACGGATTTGTTTATAACGACAAATTCCGTTTCACGGCAGAGGAGCTCACACAGAAGCTAAGCGTTAGCATAGAAGAGGCCGAAAAGATACTGGCCATGACCAGCGGACACCGCGCCAGCCATTCCGCATGGCTCACGTTCATGATGCCGCGCCTGCAACTGGCCCGCGAGTTACTGTCTAAAGACGGCGTTATCTTTATCTCCATTGACGACAACGAACAGGCTTATCTTAAACAACTCTGTGACTTTATCTTTGGCGAGGACAACTTCTGTGCACAGTTCATCTGGATTTCAAAAACCGGTGGAGGAAGTGATAACAATGAAGTAGTTGCCGATCATGAGTATGTTCTATGCTATTGCAAAGATGCAAGTAAGGGCAATGCCATATCAAAGATGCTGTTAGAATCAGAAGAGCTGAATCTTCACGACGAAGACGGAGACTATCGGTTGGGGCGCGAATTAAATAAATGGGGTGCAAATTCAAGAAGAGAAGACCGTCCAACAATGTTTTTCCCCATTCCGGGTCCGAATGGTGAAGATGTCTACCCTATCCGTAACGATGGTTCTGAAGGGCGTTGGAGGTGGGGTAAAACGGCCATGTTTGATGCCGTGAATAATCACAACGTTGAATTCGCCCCAAGAGGCGATGGAACATATATCGTATACGAGAAAATACGTAGTAAAGACCCCCGCTCGAAACCTTACCGAACATTCCTGAAGGACTGCGGGACAACAGCCGAAGGGACAAAACAAATCAAAGCGCTGTTCGGCAAAAAGGTTTTCGATTATCCAAAACCAATAGAATTGGTTAAGACTCTTCTTCAGATAGGATCGGAAGACGGAGATCTCATCCTTGATTTCTTTGGCGGAAGTAGCACAACTGCCCATGCGATGATGAATTTGGATTTTGAAGAAGACTCATCACGCAGATACATTATCGTTCAACTGCCGGAAGAGCCCAAGAAAGGCAGCGAGGCACAAAAAGCCGGCTACCGCACCATCGACCAAATCGGCATGGAGCGTATCAAAAGGGCTGTAAAGAAAATCCGCGAGGAACATCCTCTGCTTACTGGAGACCTGGGCTTCAAGCACTACATTTTGGAGGAAGTGCCAGAGAATACGCTTGACAAGTTGGAGGACTTCGATCCCGACGCCATTCTTACAACAGACGACACGCTGAACCTCTTTGGACGCGAGACCGTGCTCACCACATGGCTGGTGCAGGACGGCTACGGGCTCAACGCCCCCGCGCGGGATATTCAGCTGGCCGATTATCACGCCACCCTTTGCGGAAACCACCTCTATATGACCGAAAGCGGGTTTACAGAAGATGACATGGTGGCCCTGATAGACCTCTATCAAAAAGAGCCCTGGTTCTGCCCCAACTGCATCGTAATTTTCGGCTACAGTTTCAGCCACAACGCCAAGGATATGCTGGAGAAGAACAAGCCTACCGTTGATTTGGTGAAAGACATCAAACTCATTATCGACGTACGCTACTGATGGAACTGATACTGCAAAACAACCTGCCGCACCAGCAACTCCCCGTGGAGGCGGTGAGCCAGGCCCTGAGCAAGGTGGATTGGCGGTCACCGGAGGATTTCTATGCCAATCCGCTGCTCACATACAGCCATCCCGTGCAGCTGAGCGCCCCCCTTCACGAATGGTGGGACGTGCACGGCTATACCTACGTGAAGAAAGCGGCCCTGCCGGAAGAGGGCGGAGCGGTAAACATTGACGTGAAGATGGAAACGGGTACGGGGAAGACGTACGTATATACCAAAACCATCTACGAATTGCATCAGCGCTATGGGCTGAACAAATTTATCGTCTGCGTCCCTTCCCTGCCCATCAAGGCGGGCGCCGAACAATTCCTGGCCGACCTCTACGTCCAACGCCATTTCCACGATGCCTGCGGCTACCGGTGCGACCTGGAACTGGGCGTGCTGGAAGCCGCAAAGACAAAAAAAGGCAAACGCTACTTCCCGGGGGTCGTGCGCGATTTTGTTGAAGGCTCGCGGGAGCAGCGGAACAAAATTTATGTGCTGCTGCTGAACATGGCCCTCCTCACCAATGCTCAGATTCTCAGGCGCAACGACTATGATTTTGGCGTACTGGGCTTCTATCGGCCTTTTGACGCACTCCGCGCAACCCGTCCGGTGGTCATCATAGACGAGCCCCACCGCTTCTCGCGGGAGCAGGCGGCCTACAAGCAGATACTGAAGGAACTGCAACCGCAACTGATTCTGCGCTACGGTGCCACTTTCCCCGAAATAACCAAAGGAAAAGGCAAGCAAAGGCAAACCCTGAAAGACTACCTGAATCTGGTCTACGACCTGAATGCCTGCGAGGCTTTCTCCCAAAACCTGATTAAGGGCGTGGCCAAAGAGCATTTCGAGCCTCTGGAAGGGCAAAAAGAGCGCATCAAGGTTGCGTCCATACAAGAGAAAGAGCGCACGGTAACGCTGAAATACGGGGCAAAAACAGAGACCCTGCAAACCGGAGATAACATCACTCTGTCGCCGGACATGCAGAACGTGCGCATTGAGGGCGTGGAAAAGGGCTTGATAGAACTGTCCAACGGCAAGCAGTTCCATACCGGGGAGCAGTTCAGCCCCTCCGTCTATACCGACTCCTATCAGACAGAAATGGTGCGCCTGGCCATCCAGCGGCACTTCGAAGCTGAGCGGAAGAACTTCCTGCGCATGCAGCGCATGAAAACGCTGGCCCTGTTCTTCATTGACGACATCCGTTCTTACCGAGGGGCCGACGGCCAAAATGCCTGGCTGGCAGAGAAGTTTGAAAAGCTGTTGGAGGAGCGAGTGAAGGAGGAATTGACTTCTCCGGGGTTCGAGGAATACAAGCAGTACTTAGAGGCAACGCTGGCCGATCTCCACGCTACCCACGGCGGCTATTTTGCCGAGGACAATCAGAGCAGCGACGAAGAGATTGGCCGCCAGGTGAAGGAGATTCTGCACGACAAGAAGCAGCTCTTGTCCTTCAGGAATGAAGACGGGACGTGGAACGTGCGCCGCTTCATTTTCTCCAAGTGGACGCTGAAGGAAGGTTGGGACAATCCCAACGTGTTCACCATCTGCAAACTGCGCTCCAGCGGCAGTGAAATAAGCAAGTTGCAGGAGGTAGGGCGCGGATTGCGCCTGCCCGTGGACGAATACGGCAACCGCTGCAGCAGCGAGGATTTCCTGCTCAATTACATCGTAGACTTCGACGAAGCTGATTTTGCCGCCAAACTGGTTGCAGAAATCAACGGAGAACTGCCCCAAGTGGCTATTACCGACAAGATTCCGATGGCGCTGATTCAGCGCGTGGCGGGGAAACGCGGCCTGGACGAATTTTCCCTGCTTGGAGAGCTGCATAACAAGGGAATTATCAAAGACATTCAGGGTACGGTGGTCAAGGAGATGCTGGGCGAACTGTACAACCTTTATCCGGAATTCGGGGAAACGGGCGTTCCCAGGACCAAAGTGGTGGACCGCAACAAGCACAACACCAACCGGATTAAAATTCGCCCGAAAGTATTTGACCGCTTGCGTGATTTGTGGATGAACATCAACAAGCGCTATGTCATCTTCTTTGACCCGCAGTTGGAACAGGCTTTGGAGCAAGCGCTGCCGAAGCTCTTTGCCGACGGCGTCTTCAGCTACTCCGTCATGACCAGTGAAAGAGCCGTTGTGGGCACTGAAGACGGAAGGATGGCGGTGCTCAGAGATGCCGGCGTGCAGTATTCCACCAAAGGCAACCGCATGCCCTACAACGAGTTTCTGCGGCGTATCAACCGCTCAACCAGCGTCCCTATCCGCATGCTGCACGAAGCGGTGTGCAAAGCGGTTAAGGGGAAAGCGT
This sequence comes from Bacteroidales bacterium, assembly GCA_017934185.1. Taxonomy (GTDB): domain Bacteria; phylum Bacteroidota; class Bacteroidia; order Bacteroidales; family UBA932; genus Cryptobacteroides. The sequence continues at coordinate 128,840 of JAGBJY010000047.1, forward strand.
CTTTCCATCCGGATATGATCAACGACCAGTCGCTGGCCCGAATCATTGCCAATATCCTTGACTGGAAAATCAACAATACCATGAACCAGTTCAAGTACAAGCAGACTTCGTATGATGTAAAGCGCACCCGTCTGACAGATGATGAGGGCCGGCTCTATGACGATATCGTCCAAAGCTACATCGGCAATCGTGTAGACAACGCGAAAGTGGCCGACCGGTATTTGTATGACGCCTATACCTACGACAGCGAACTGGAGAGGACGAATCTTCTCCGTTCCGACATCCAGGAAGTGATTGTGTTTGGCAAGATTCCGCGCAGAAGCATCTCCATCCCCACCATCACCCATGAATCTTACAGCCCGGACTTTATGTATCTGGTGAAGAAAAAGGACGGCTCCAAAGAGCTGAATATCATCGTAGAAACCAAGGGCGTGGATACCCCTGCAAACCTGCGGGAAGTGGAAGAAAAGAAAATCAGCTGCGCCGAGGTCTTTTTCAACCAACTGCGCGAAGAAAAGCCGGAATTGAACGTCCATTTCAGAAGCCAGCTCAACCACCGGCAGGTGATGGATATCATTAATGACGTTATCAGCAGTATAAATTAGCACGCGATGAGCGAATTCAAGACCAACAAGGCCGTCTTTGTGGGGGTAATCCTGGAGAAAGGCGGGGAAAGAAAAGTAAAGGAGTACCTGGAAGAGTTGCAATTCCTGGCCGAGACGGCCGGCGCCATAGGGGACAAAATGTTCACCCAGCGCCTGGACCGGCCGGACAAAGCCACTTACATCGGCCCGGGAAAGCTGGAAGAAATCAAGGAGTATTGCCAGGAAAACGAGATAGAGTACGTGATTTTCGATGACGAGCTCACAGGCATGCAACAGCGTAACATAGAGAAAGTTATCGCCTGTAGCGACGTTATAGACCGCACCAGCCTCATCCTGGAAATCTTTGCCCAGCGGGCCAAAACCTCCTACGCCAAGATGCAGGTGGAGCTGGCACACTACAATTACATGCTGCCGCGCCTGGCGGGCATGTGGACGCACCTGGAAAGGCAGCGGGGCGGCATGGGCACCCGCGGCGGTATGGGTGAAACCCAGATAGAAATAGACCGCCGAATTGTTAAGCAGCGCATTTCCAAGCTCAAGGAAGACCTCAAAAAGGTAGACCGCCAGATGGCCACGCAGCGCTCCAACAGGGGGTCGCTGGTGCGTCTGGCGCTGGTGGGATACACCAACGTGGGCAAAAGCACCCTGATGAACCTCCTCGCCAAAAGCGACGTGTTTGCAGAGAATAAACTATTTGCCACCCTGGACACCACCGTGCGCAAAGTGGTCATCGAGAACGTCCCCTTCCTCCTTTCAGACACCGTAGGCTTTATCCGCAAGCTGCCCACCCAGCTGGTGGAAGCCTTCAAAAGCACCCTGGACGAGGTAAGGGAGGCCGATGTCCTGCTGCACGTAGTGGACATCTCGCACCCGGACTTTGAGGAGCAGATGCAGGTGGTGGACCAGACGCTGCGCGACATCGGCGCGGCCGGGAAACCCGTCTACGTGATTTTCAACAAGGTTGACGCCTATACCTACGAGCCCTACGACGATTTCTCGCTGGAGCCCCCCCAGCCCATCAACCGCACGCTGGCGGAGCTGAAAAACAGCTGGATTGCCGAGGAAAAGACCCCTTGCATCTTCATGAGCGCCAAGGAGAAAATCGGCATAGAAAAACTCCGAGGCGACCTTTACAAGATTGTCTCGGAGATTCATGCAGGACGTTATCCTTTCAATAACTTCCTTTGGTAGGCACTACCGCGTGAGGGTAATGTAATCCTCACCGAAGTCGTAGCCATCGTTGCTGCCTCCGGAGAGGTAAAAGCCGATGTCGGCAATGACAATACCCAGCGGAGAGAGCGTGGCAACGATATCACCGTCATCATAGCCGTCGGCGCCAAGGTGACTGATCATCAGCTGTCCGCCATAGGCCTCACCCAGGCTGGCAGGACCCTTGAAAGTAACGGTGCGGGCATCGAAATCAACGGTGCCAACCAGGTCGCTTTCCATTCCCCAGATGTTGGTGAAAACGGCAGTGGTTTCATCCTGCTGGGAAATAGCCATAGGATAAGGGTCACCGGAGATATCCTGTTCGGTCCAGTTGCCCACCAGCCAATCCCAGTCAATGGTAATCTTGTCACTCTTAACGGTAATCAGGGCCGATTTGCCGTAGGAAGGATTAATCAGGGCATCGTCAACAGAAAGCTCAATCTCCAGGACAAAGCCTTCGCCGGTGGTATCGTAAAGGATTTCCACGGGAAGCGTTCCCAGATACTTTCCGGCCTCGATGGTGACGCTCTTGGTAGGAATAGCAAAATCTACCCCCTCCACACCGGTGGTCTTTTTACCCACCGCTACGTTATAAGTAACGGCAGCGTCGTGCGTGTAAGTGTTGGCGATGGTTACATCATAGACATAACTCTCATCGTCCTCTGCAACCAGCCAGGAATCACTGGCAGAGGAGAAGTGAAGGAATTCAAGGCCCTTCCCGTCAAAGGTGTCAATGTCCATATCCAGTTTTTGGGTGCAAGCGACGGCAAACAGCGCCATTGCAAAATATGCTAACTTCTTCATAAGGCTTATTCGTAAAGGGTCTTATTGTAATTCTTCTCCGAATCAGGGATGGGCCAGGTGTAGTAGTTGCTGGTAGGAGCCACCTCCACATCCACAAGGGAGTTGTGCTTGGAGAAGGTTTCGCCGCGACGGATGATGTCAATACCGCGGAGACCTTCGCAGATGAACTCAAGACGACGCTCGTTGTAGATAGCGGTGGTCAGGTTACCACCGGTAAGGCCGTCCACGTCAATGCTGTCGTCAGCGGCAGCGATGCTGCGGCTGCGCACATCCTTGAGGTTCTTCTTGGCATTGGTAGCACCATCGGCCTTATTGGCATAGCACTCGGCCAGGTTCAGCTTGGTCTCGGCATAGCGGAAAATAGGAATCCAATCCAGTTTCTGGGCTTTGTCCACAAACTTGAGGGAGTACACATAACCGCTTCCGTCGGGGGCCGAAATGAGCTTGGAAATGCGCTGGTCTGCGGCAAGGCTGTAATCAGCGTTGGAAAGAATTCCGGCCTCGGTATCCAGCCAGCTCACGGTGGCATCCTTGGAGAAGTACTCGGCAGCGCTCATCTGCGTATTAGGCTTGTCCTGGGTGGACATCGGGAGCGCGAAAATCATCTCCTTGTTGTTGTAGGTATCTTCGCCGTAGAGGTCGGTCACATCCTGGGCCAGGCTGTAGCCGGTGATGGCGTTGCCTTCGGTAATGGCCTTGTCCCAGTCGCTCATGGCCATGTAAACGCGCATGCGCAGCATGTGGGCAGCGGCGGCCGAAGCCCTGGTCACACCGTTGTAAGTGCCGGGAGCATTGGCCAGCACACCCGGCGTGCAGTCGTCCAGAATCTGCTGATACACAGCGGAGATGGTGGCGGCAGGGCAGTTGTTGTTACCGGAGGAAAGCAGGGCGGTGGTACGCAGCGGAACAGCTTTGGCGTTAGGGTTGATGCTGTAAGGCTGGGAATAGAGGTTGGCCAGTACATACAGGCTGTAAGCACGCAGGAACTTGGCCTCTGCGGCATACTGGGCCACTTTGGCCTCGCCAATCACCTCTGCGCAGTTGTACTTCTCGAGGTTCTCGATAAAGATGTTGCAGGTGTTGATGGTGCTGTAAGCATAGTTCCAGATGCGGCCGTTTTCCAGAGAGGTTCCCAGAACGGTCATCTCATAGGTCTCCTGCATGGTAACAGGGTTGGATACGTTCACGACATCGTCGCCGCGCACGTCAAACACCACATAGGCCAGACCTGACATGAAGGAAGGGTTGGAGCTCTTGAATACGTCGTAGCATCCCAGCAGGGCCGATTCAATATAGTCGGCGTCAGAGAAAATCACGCTCTCCGTCATGGTGTACGGACGGTCTTTCTGGATGAATTCCTTGGAGCAGGCATTCAGCACCACAGCGACAAGCGCGACAAGCAGATATTTAACAATATTCTTCATAATCTTTAGACATTAGAAAGTGAGCTGAACACCGAGCGTGAAGGTACGGGCCTGAGGCAGCGTATTCTTGTAGTAACCGCCGGACAGCACAGCCTGGCTGGTGTAGGAAGAGGTAATTTCAGGATCCAAGCCGGTGAATGCCGTAAGAACGAAGGCGTTCTGTACCTGGACATAAGCGCGGATGGAATTAAAGAGATTCTTCTTGGTCTTGGTCTTGTAAGTGTAGCCGAAGCTAACGCTCTTCAGACGCAGATAATCGCCCTTTTCAATCCAGTCGGAGATATCATAGGCCGAACCGTTGGAAACATTGTCACCGTAAACAGGGAAGGCATACTTGGCTTTGTCACCGGGCTGTTTCCAGCTCTTTTCTGCCACTTCGGCGAAGTTGTTCCACCAGCGGTTATCAGAGCCGGTTGCCGTCATGGCATTCAGGATCCAGTTGCCGCCAGAGTACTGCAGCATGAAGTTGAAGTCGAAGCCCTTGTACTTGAAGCTGTTGGTCCAGCCGCCGAACCAGGTGGGCAGGGTATTGCCGGCACGCACCTGCGCCAGATTGCCTTGGAATTCGGTGCCATCGGCCAGGTACCAGGAACGGGAGTAAGGATCATAAGTGGTCCATTCGCCCTCGGAGCCGTAGAAGATACGACGGCCGGTAGCAGGGTCGATTCCGCCGGTAGGATAAACGTACAGCTGACCTACGGAATAACCGGGCATCGTAATGTTGGCGTCACTTTCACCATAAATTTCCGTAACACCCTCGGCCAGCTCCAGCACCTTGTTGTGGGAGGTGGTGATGTTGAAATTGGTGTTCCAGGTGAAGTTCTTGGTACGGATGACATCGGCACCGATGGTGAATTCAACACCGGTGTTCTGCATGGCGCCCGTGTTGGTTACCAGGCTGCCGATACCGGTGGAAGGGCCCTGAGGCACGGCCATCACCAGGTTGTTGGTCTTGGTGTAGTACCAGTCCAGTTCCACGTTGATGCGGTTGAACAGGCTGGCATTCAGGCCCACGTCATATTTGCTGGAGGATTCCCAGGCAAGGGAGGCATCGCCGATGTTGGCAAGGCCCAGAGCGGCCTTTCCGCCATAGACGGCATCGCCGTAATAGGTCTGGGCGTTGTAGTAGCCGATTTCTGAGTTACCAACCACACCGTAGCTGGCCTTCAGTTTGAGTTCGTCCACCACATTGCGGGCGGGAGCGAAGAAAGGCTCCTCGGAGATGCGCCAGGCGGCGGAGATGCCCCAGAAGTTACCCCATTTGTTGTTCTCACCCAGGGCGGAGAGACCATCCCGACGGAAGTTGGCCGATACCATGTAACGGGACTTGTAGTCGTAGTTTACACGGGCAAAGTAGGAAACCATGCTCTTGGCACCTTCACTGCCGCCAGCGTCGTTGGTCACATATCCGGCGCGGAAGCCCTTGTAGGCTTTGTTCAGGATGTCGCTGGCATTAATCCAGTCATAGGCATAAGAGTCATAGTAGGCTTCCATACCCAGCAGGAAATCGAAGCTGTTGTTCTTGAAGGCCACATTGTAGTTGGCCGTGTTGGTCCAGGTCCAGCTGAGGGCGTTGTCCATGGTACGCCAGGCATAGCCGTTGTTACCGGCACCCTGACCATAGATGGGGCTCCAGAAGGTTTCCTCGTTCTCAACCATGTAGTCGGCACCGAACTGGGTCTTGAGGAAGAGGTTTTTCACCACTTCCACCTGAGCGAAGCCGCTGGCAATGACACGGTCGGTCACAATAGCGTTGAAGGACTCTTTCTGGGCCATACCGTTGGGATAACTCAGGGAACTGATGGAGATACCACCCACGCCAATGTACTGGCCGCCATTCATCACATAGTAAGAGCCGTCCTCATTGTAAGGAGTGAGGATGGGAGGCATAATCATGGCTACACGCGGCAGACCTGCAGCAGAGAACACGCTGCCGCCACGGGAAGAGTCAATCACGCGGGTGTCACCTCTGGAATACTGGGCGCTCAAGCCCACTTTCAACCAGGAATTCACCTGGGAAGAAACGTTGGCCTTGATACCGTAACGCTTGTAGGAGTCGCCGATGATGATGCCGTCGTTGTTGGAATAGTTGGCAGAGATGTAATACTGGGTCTTGTCGGAACCGCCGGAGATGGCCACGGTGTGGTTCTGCACCAGTCCGTTCTTGTAAACAAGGTCGTTCCAGTTGGTGCGGATAATGTTGCCGGCGGAATCGGTCATGTAGTTGAAAGCCTTGTTGCCGTAAGGGTTGGCTCCGCCGCTGATCACGCGTTCATCGGTGCCGTAAGCATTCTTCACTGCCTGATTCTTATAGGTATAATAAGTTTCGGCATCCATCATCTTGTACAGCTTGGTGGGCTGGGTAACGCCGATATTCATATCGTAGGTCACCTTGGTTTCGCCCTTGCGGCCCTGCTTAGTGGTGATGATGATAACACCGCTGGCGGCACGGGAGCCGTACAGGGCGGTGGCGGCGGCATCCTTCAGCACGTCGATGGAGAGAATGTCGGCCGGGTTGATGTCGGACAGGGCGTTGGCCTCAATGTAGCTGGCGTTCACAACACCGGTAGAGATGGGCACACCGTCTACAATATACAGAGGGTCTGTACCGGCAGAGATGGAGCTGACGCCACGGATGAGCACCTTGGCCTGGGAGCCGGCACCTGCGTTAGGGGTAGATACCTGCACACCGGCAGCCTGACCCTGCAGCATGGAGTCAAAGCTCACGTTGGGGGCGTCCTTGAGGGCCTCGGCCTTCACAGAAGACACGGCCGCGGTAACGGTGCGGGCCGACTGGGTACCGTAGGCAATCACCACAACGTCATCCAGATATTCAGCGTCTGGGGAGAGTTCGCAGTTGACGCTCAGCTGACCATCAACGGGAATTTCCACGGTCCCTAAATTCCGCAGACAATTTGTCTGCTAAATTCCAAAAGTCCTGATAAAGAAATCCTTACCAGGACTTGATATTGTCAGAAATTTCACCTAAATTAGTGCTTACCACAACAACTATATAAGCGAGCACTGACATGGCG
>JAGBJY010000048.1 GCA_017934185.1 Bacteroidales bacterium
CCAGATTGAGCACATTCCCGATGACTGGGGCACCGCTGTGAACGTTCAGTCCATGGTATTCGGTAATATGGGTGACACCTCCGCTACCGGCGTGGCTTTCTCCCGCAACCCGGCCAACGGCGACAACAAGTTCTACGGCGAGTGGCTCATCAATGCCCAGGGTGAAGACGTGGTGGCCGGTATCCGCACCCCCAACCCCCTGAACGAAGCTACCAAGAGCGAAAAGAACAAGAATCTGGCTTCCCTGGAAACCGCCATGCCGGAGGTTTACAAAGAGCTGGACGACATCCGCAAACACCTGGAAGAGCACTTCCAGGACATGCAGGACATTGAATTCACCATCCAGGAAGGCAAGCTCTGGATGCTGCAGTGCCGCATTGGCAAGCGCACCGGTCTGGCTGCCCTCCAGATGGCAGTAGATATGGTAGAGGAAGGCCTCATCGACGAAAAGACCGCCGTCATGCGCGTGGCTCCCGCCCAGCTGGACGAGGTCCTTCACCCGATTCTGGACCCTGCCTCCGAAAAGAAGGCCGCCGTACTGGCACAGGGCCTGCCCGCTTCTCCGGGTGGTGCCGTAGGTCAGATTGTCTTCACCTCCGAAGACGCCATCTCTTACATGGCCGCCGGCAAGAAGTGCATCCTGGTGCGTGAAGAAACCTCTCCCGAAGACATCGACGGCATGCACGCCTCCGTGGGTATCCTCACCGAGCGCGGTGGCATGACCTCCCACGCTGCCCTGGTGGCCCGTGGCTGGGGCAAGTGCTGCATCGTGGGCTGCGACGCCCTCAAGATCAACTTCGCCAAGAAGACCGTGAAGTTCGCCGGCATCGACAAAGAATTCAAGGAAGGCGACTGGCTGTCCCTGAACGGTGCCAAGGGTCTGGTGTACGCCGGCGCCATCGAAACCATGGACGCCAGTGAGAACCCGCTCTTTGCCAAGTTCATGGGAATGTGCGACAAGTTCCGCAAGCTGGGTATCCGCACCAATGCCGATACTCCGGAAGATGCCGCCCGCGCCCTTAAGTTCGGTGCCCAGGGCATCGGCCTGTTCCGTATCGAGCACATGTTCTACGGCCGCAACAGCGAACTTCCTCTGTCCAAGCTCCGCAAGATGATCCTCTGCGACACCGACGAGGAGCGCAAGAAAGCCCTGGCCGAGCTGGAGCCCTTCATGAAGGCCGCCGTCAAGGAGACCCTCCGCGTGATGGATGGCAAGCCGGTAGTGTTCCGTCTTCTGGATCCGCCGCTCCACGAGTTCGTTCCTCAGGGCGAAGAAAAGAAGAAAGAGCTGGCCAAAGACCTGGGTATCAGCGTGCAAGAAGTTGAGAAGCGCGGCGAAAGCCTGCACGAGGTGAACCCGATGATGGGTCACAGGGGCGTACGTCTGCACGTGAGCTTCCCGCTCATTGCCGAAACGCAGTACCGTGCCATCTTCACCGCCACCGCCGAGCTCCAGAAGGAAGGCCTGCACCCGCACCCGGAAATCATGATCCCCGTGACCATCAGCGCCCGTGAGCTCAGCTTCCAAAAGGCTATCTGCGAAAAGATCAAGGCCGAGGTCCAGGCCCAGAAGGGAGAACTGCTTGAGTATCAGTTCGGTACCATGATTGAAATCCCCCGTGCCGCCCTCACCGCCGACCGTATGGCCCGCGAAGCCGAATTCTTCAGCTTCGGTACCAACGACCTCACCCAGATGACCTTCGGCTTCAGCCGTGACGACATCGGCACCTTCATGGGTGACTATCTGGGCAACAAGATCCTGGACGCCGACCCGTTCCAGCACATTGACCAGAAGGCCGTGGGCCAGCTGGTGAAGATTGGTGTGGACAAGGGCCGTACCCGCCGTCCCGGCCTGCAGTGCGGTATCTGCGGTGAACATGGTGGAGATCCGGATTCCATCTTCTTCTTCAACACCATCGGCATCGACTATGTGTCCTGCAGCCCGTTCCGCGTTCCCATCGCCCGCCTTGCCGCGGCCCAGGCTGCCATCACGCAGGCCTAAGGGTTCCGCCTTTAACAGAGAAAAGAGCTTGTCGCCAGCGGCAGGCTCTTTTCTCTGTGTTCTTTGTTCTGAAATCGGTCATTTTCGCCCCATTTTGACCGATTTGAGTTCATGCAACGATTGAAAACCGTCATTTTCGCCCTAAAATGACGGTTTTGGGTTTCTCAGCCTCTGTCCGGGCCCCATCGTGTTGGCCATTTGCGGAAAAATAGCTAAATTTGGGGCTATGGTTGATCTTCTGAACAGCAACTACATCATTGACGGGGTGCAAATGCCCCTGAGTCCGGCCCGGATGCTGCGGGAGTGCAGCGTGCAGGTGCCGCTGGAACCGGACGGAGATCCCGAGACCCTTTCAGACGAAGCCCTGGACCCCGCGCCGGGCGGCCCGTTCCCGGACCAGGCTCCGGAGCAGCTTTTCCCCGAAAAGCGGCAGGCCCTTCCCCTCCCCTTCGCCGGCCCTTTTACCGCCGCCAAGGTGGCCCAGGCCCTTTTGGACGCCATCTGGCAGGCCGGTCATTTCCGTCTGCAGGACCTCATGCTAAAGGCTGACTGGAAGTGGAACAGCAGGGCCATCGGCCTCAGCGCCGCCTTTTATCACTCCGTGGAAAGCGCCTGCGAGTATATAGATGCCCTGGGCGTAAAGATTAGCCGATACACCCTCTCCGGCGGCACGCCCGCGGTGAATTTCAAAGCCAGCACGGTGGCCGATGACCAGGTGCCGGAGGACCTCCTGGAAGAACTTCCCGCCGAGAGTCCCCACATCTCCCGAAGACGGAAAATCCCTGCCACCCTGGCCCCGGAAGCCTCCGACTGGCTGCTGTACATTCCCTTCGACCCCTGCGACTTCCGCCTGGGCGGCTCTACCCTGGCCGAAACCACGGGCGAAAGCCCCGCCACCGCCCCGGACGTAGCCGACGCCGACTACTTCATGGACTGCTACGAAGTGGTGCGCGAACTGGTGGAAGACGGGATTGTGAAAGCCGGTGTCACCGTAGCCGACGGCGGCCTTCTTACCGCCCTGCGGGGAATGGCGGGGGGAGAAACCGGCGCCGAGGTGTGCATCAGCGACATCTGCCGTTCCTATGGCAACGAGAGCCCGCTCAGGGTGCTCTTCGGCGAAGTGCCCGGCGTCGTGATCCAGATTGCCGATATCGACTACGATTATGTGGACGCGGAACTCATCCTGGAAGATGTGGTGTACTTCCCCATCGGCCACCCGGTTCCCGGCCGTGGCGGTGTAGTGCTCAGCGAAAAGATTGAAATTCCGCAAATCCTTGAATCTCTGTTAAATACCTTGGAAGGAGAAGACTAATGGCCAAGATTTTTGTACTGGATACCAATATCATCCTGCACGACTACAAAAGCGTGCGGCAGTTTCAGGACAACGATGTGGTGATTCCCATTGCCGTCATTGAAGAGCTGGACAAGTTCAAAAAGGGAAACGACGCGCTCAGTTACAACGCCCGCGCTTTCATGCGGGAAATCAACAAACTCACCGACCGCCAGAAGTTTGGCCCGCGCGGCGTTCCGCTGGGGAAAAAGCTGGGTTACATCAAGATTGAGCCCAACCATCCCTTTACCCCGGAATTCCAGGACCTGTTCAAGGACGATATCCAGGACCACCGCATCCTGTCCACCGCCATGTGGGTGCGGGACAACAACCCCGGCCGATTTGTGGCCCTGGTCACCAAAGACATCAACCTGCGCCTGAAGGCCAAAGCTGCCGGCATGGAGGCCCAGGACTACCTGAAAGGCCGGGTGGACGACGAAGTGATGGAGAACCTGGAACGCGAGGTCATTGTTGAAGAAGCCTCCTCCGAGGCCCTTCAGAAACTTGCTTACGGCCAGGACAATTGCCTGGACTGGAAAGAAGTGGCCGCCAAGGAGCCCACGCCCAACCAACTGTACAAATTCAAGTTCGGGGACGACACCATCTGCGCCCGTTATGACGCCTCCCGCAAAGCCATCGTCCTGGTGCGCTCCCGCCAGGCCTATGGCATCAAGCCCCGCAACGACGAGCAGAAGTTTGCCCTGGATGCCTGCCTCAACCCCCATATTCCGCTGGTCTCCCTCACCGGCGGTGCCGGAACCGGGAAAACGCTGCTGGCGCTGGCATCGGCCCTGGAACAGGCCGATGACTTTGACCAGATTATCCTCTCCCGCCCTACCGTGGTGCTGGGCGGTCAGGACATCGGCTTCCTGCCCGGCGACCAAAAATCCAAAATGGGCCCCTACGTCCAGCCCCTCATGGACAACCTGGACGTGATTAAGCGCTGCTTCAAACCCGGCAGCAAACAGGCCCTGAAAATTGAGGCCATGCTCAGGGATGAACGGCTCCTGATTTCGCCGCTGGCCTACATTCGCGGCCGCTCGCTGGGAAAGGTGTATTTCATTGTAGATGAGGCACAAAACCTTACTCCGCACGAAGTAAAAACCATCATCACCCGGGCCGGCGAAGGCACCAAGATGGTATTCACCGGCGACGTTTTCCAGATTGACCAGCCCTACCTGGACCAGTGGTCCAACGGCCTTACGCATCTGGGCGAAAAGATGAAGGGACAGGCCCTGTTCCAGCATGTGTTCCTGAGGAAGGGAGAGCGCTCCGAACTCTCCGACATAGCCGCCAAACTGCTGTAATGGACTTCTCTGACGCGGGCTACGAAGCACTGATAGCCAATATCTTCCAACGTTTTCCGTCCGTGCAGAAGGAGGGATTTTCGGCCGGGGCCTACAAACCCGGCCTGGAGCGGATGCTGGCTTTCGACCGCACCTTGGGCTCCCCTTCCAAGCAGTTTAAGAGCATCCACGTGGCCGGCACCAACGGCAAAGGTTCCGTTTCCAACCTGCTGGCATCGGCCTTTTGCAGCTGCGGCTACAAAACTGGGCTGTTCACTTCGCCGCACATCCTGGATTTCCGGGAGCGCATGCGCGTGGACGGGGAAATGGTTCCCAAAGACTACGTAAGTGACTTTCTGCGCACCTGGCTGCCGTGGATATCAACCCACGAACTTTCCTTTTTTGAAATTACTACCGGGCTGGCTTTCAAGTGGTTCGCCGACTGCAGCGTAGAGGTGGCCGTCATCGAAACGGGCCTTGGGGGACGGCTGGATTCCACCAACATCCTCACGCCGGCGCTGTCTGTGGTCACCACCATCGGCCTGGACCACTGCGACTTGCTGGGGCACACGCTGGGGGAGATTGCGGCCGAGAAAGCCGGCATTTTCAAAAAGGGCGTCCCGGCGCTGGTGGGCGAAAGCCAGGAAGAAACCGCGCCGGTTTTTGAAGGCAAAGCCCGGAATTTCTGCCCCCTCACTTTTGCCGATAAAACCCGCCCCTGGCCCCAGGCGCCCTCCCTTCTGGAACGGATGGACCTGCAGGCCTCCGTCCAGGGCAAGAACCTCAGCACCGTCCTGGCGGCCATAGACCTTTTAAAGTCTGAATTTCAGAAGCTTAACAATACCGCAGCCGTAGAGGAAGGCATTGTCCATACCGCCCGCAACATGCATTTCCACGGCCGGTGGGAAAGGCTTTCGGAGCACCCGTACACCCTGGCGGACATCGGCCACAATGCCCAGGCGCTGGGGCCCAACTTCGCCCGCTTAAAGGAGCTGCTTGCCGGCGGCCGCTTCTCGGCCCTTATCATCGTGTACGGCATCATGGCCGACAAAGACCTGGACGCCATCCTGCCCCTGATGCCGGAGGAGGCCACCTACCTTTTCACCACGCCCCGGACGCCCCGCGCCCTGCCGGCCGAAACGCTGCTGCAGCGCTTCCGGGCTTGCCACAACGCCGAAGCTTATGCCTGCCCGGGCGTGAGCCAGGCGGTGCAGAAGGCCCTGGAACTGGCGCAAAAACAGGAGGCGCCGCTCCTGTACATCGGCGGCAGCACCTTCGTGGTGGCCGAGGCCCTTGAGCTGTTCCCATAATTTTACTATCTTTGCACGTTAAAAGAGTAAGCCTTTATGTCATACTATGAACTGAACGAGCAGGAGCTCGGCCGTAGAGAATCGTTGAACAAACTGCGCGAACTGGGAATCAATCCCTATCCCGCACCGCTGTATCCCGTGAATACCACCACCGTAGAGATTGCCGACGGCTTCAAACCGGAGGAAGGCAATTTCCAGGACGTGTGCATTGCCGGACGCATCATGAGCCGCCGCATCATGGGGGCCGCTTCCTTCATGGAGCTGCAGGACAGCGCCGGCCGCATCCAGGTGTATGTCAAGCGCGACGAGATTTGCCCCGGCGAGGACAAAACCCTCTACAATACCGTGTTCAAAAAGCTCCTGGACATTGGAGACATCATTGGTATCAAGGGCTTTGCCTTCTTTACGCAAACCGGCCAGCTTAGCGTGCACGCCAAGGAACTCACCGTCCTCAGCAAGTCCCTCCGCGTGCTTCCCATCGTGAAAACTGATGCCGACGGAACGGTGCACGACAGTTTCGAGGACCCCGAACTGCGCTACCGCCAGCGCTATGTGGACCTGGTGGTGAACCCGCAGGTGAAGGAGACTTTCTTCAAGCGCACCCTCATCATCAATACCATGCGCGCGTGCTTCAACGAGGCCGGCTGCCTGGAAGTGGAAACGCCTATCCTTCAGCCCATTCCGGGCGGCGCAACGGCCCGTCCGTTCATTACCCACCACAATGCGCTGGACGTAGACATGTACATGCGCATTGCCAATGAGCTGTACCTCAAGCGCCTCATCGTAGGCGGCTTTTCCGGCGTGTACGAGTTTGCCAAGAACTTCCGCAACGAAGGCATGGACAAAACCCACAACCCGGAGTTCACCTGCGTAGAGATGTACATTGCCTACAAGGATTACCTCTGGATGATGGAATTCACGGAGAAGATGCTCCAGCGGGTGGCCGAGGCTACCGGCGGGGTGAAGAAAATCATCGGCGGCAACGAAATTTCCTTTGAGGGACCTTTCCGCCGCCTGCCGATTCTGGATGCCATCAAGGAGTATGCAGGCGTGGATGTAAAGGGAATGGACGAGGCCCAGCTGCGGGAAGTTTGCAAGAAACTCAGCGTGGAAGTTTCTCCGGAAATGGGTGTTGGCAAGCTCATTGACGCCATCTTCGGAGAGTACTGCGAGAAGAACCTGATCCAGCCCACTTTTGTGATTGACTATCCGGTAGAGATGTCGCCCCTTACCAAGCGCTGCCGCTACGACGACACGCTCACCGAGCGCTTTGAGCTCTTTGTCAATGGCAAGGAACTGGCCAACGCCTACTCAGAGCTGAACGACCCCATCGACCAGCTGGAGCGCTTCGAGGAGCAGGCGGCCCTCAAGAGCAAAGGCGACGACGAGGCCATGTACATTGACTACGACTTTGTGCGCGCCCTGGAATACGGCATGCCGCCCACCAGCGGTATCGGTATCGGCATCGACCGCCTCACCATGTTCATGACCGGGGCCGAAACCATCCAGGACGTCCTCTTCTTCCCCACCATGCGGCCGGAGAAGTTCTGAGATGGAAATCACATCGGCCCAGAATCCCCGCATCAAGAACCTGCTGCTGCTCCAGGAAAAATCCCGGGCCCGGCGGGAGCAGGGGCTCTTTGTAGTGGAGGGCCGAAGGGAGCTGGAGCACTGCCTGGAAGCCGGTTTTGAGATTGACTCGCTGTTTGTTTGCCCGGAGATTGCCGGAGAGAAGGCTCTTCCCTCCGCGTCGCTTCGCGACCCTGTCCGGGCAAATGCTCCGGGAAAAGCCTTCTCTCCGCAAACGGATAAAGCGGAAGGACTGTTATCCCGGCAGGCATCGGCCTTTCTTAAAGCCTGCCGGAATAACAGTGCTTCAGGCTATGATATCTTTGAGATTCCGGAGCAATTGTATCGGAAAGTGGCCTACCGCGAAAGCACGGAAGGCATCCTGGCCATCGTAAAATACAAGTCCCTGAGCCTGGAGGACTTACAGCTTCCGGAGCATCCGCTGGTGATGGTGCTGGAGGCAGTGGAGAAACCCGGGAACCTGGGCGCGGTACTGCGCAGCGCAGATGCCGCCGGGGCCGACGCCGTCCTCCTCTGCGACCCGCTCACAGACCTTTACAACCCCAACCTCATCCGGGCTTCCATCGGCGCCGTATTCACCGTCCCCACGGTGGCCTGCACTTCAGAAGCGGCCATCGGCTTTTTGCAAGAGCATGGCATTCAAATCCTTACGGCGCAGCTGCAGGATTCTTCCCCTTATTACGATGTGGACATGAAGCGGGGAACGGCCCTGGTCATGGGCACAGAAGCTACCGGACTCACGCCCCTCTGGCGCAAGGCAGCATCGGCCCATATCCGCATTCCCATGCTGGGACGGCTGGACAGCCTCAACGTCTCCGTCAGTGCCGCCATCCTCCTGTACGAAGCCGTCCGCCAGCGCCAGGGCTGCTAAGCTTGGTAATAGGCGTGTAGCTTAACTAACAGCAACACAGCCACTTACACAAAAACGGTACCGATTTTTTCGGTACCGTTATTACGTAAACGACTTACTATCAGCATGATAAGCCACCGGGCAAAAAGAGGCCGATTAGAACGGCAGGTCGTCGGCGGGCGCCTCGGAGGGCAGGGGGCCCTGGTAGGCGGGATTCACGGCCGGAGCAGCGGGCTGAGGCTGGTACGCGGGCTGCACGGGAGCTGCCGGCTGGGGCTGATAGGCCGGCTGGGCAGGCTGCTGGGCATAACCGCCCTGATAGCCGCCTTGCTGCGGGGCGCCCTCACCTTCCGGGCGCTTGCCCAGAAGCTGGAGGGTATCGGCCACTATCTCGGTGGTATAACGCTTGTTGCCGCTCTGGTCAGTCCACTGGCGTGTGCGGATTCGGCCCTCGATGAACAGCTGGGAGCCTTTGCGCACGTACTTTTCCACCACGTCGGCGTTGCCACGCCAAACTACGATGTTGTGCCATTCTGTGTTTTCGCGCAGTTCACCGTTTCGGTCACGAAATCGCTCCGAGGTGGCCAGCGGGAAAGAAGCTACTTTGGCGTTGCCGCCAGGATTGGTGGGATTGGATTCAAGGTAACGGACTTCCGGGTCTTTTCCAACGTTACCGATCAGCATTACTTTGTTCAGTGACATAATCTATTGGGTATTAATGGTTTGCCAAATTCTTTGGACCGACGGATCTTTGCCGGTGAAAAGTTTGTACCCCGAGAGTGCCTGGTGTACCAGCCACAGCCGGCCGCTCAGGTACTTCCGGCAGGGGGCCGAAGAAAGCTGCGGATGCTTGTACTCGGCCTCCAGAACCACGGCACGGGAGAGCGGGAGCCCCGAGGGGACAGGCGCGCTGCCGGGAAGGGTGTAAATGACCACAGCGGGCGTCTCTGACGTAGCTTCTTCCAGGCCGATGGCCCGGCAGCCCATTTCCCGGCCCAGGGCCTCCGTCTTGGAAGGGGTTCGGCCGGCTACCGTAACCTCCAGCCCCAGCATCTGGGCGGCTACGATGGCCGCACGGGCAGCTCCGCCGGCTCCCACAACAAGGGCCTTTTGGCCGCTCTGCACTTCCGGACGGAGGCTCTCCAGAACACCGGCCACATCTGTATTGTAGGCGGCCAGGCCATCGGGCGTTTTCACAATAAGGTTGGCGGCCTGGCAGCGGGTAGCGGCCTCGGAGGCCTTATCGGCCCGCCCAAAGGCCTGCTGTTTGAAGGGAGCCGTAACGTTCACGCCCTCATAATCGGCCAGAAAACGCTGCCAGGCCGTTTCGAACGAGGCTTCTTCGATGAGGTCGTAGGGATATCGGCCCTCATAAGCCGCCGCGAAGAGGAGGGGGCTCATGGAACCGGCCACCGGATGCCCTATGATGCCAAAACGCTTCATGGCTTGCGGCGGATAAAACTTTCGTGGATGTAGCCCCAGAGTCCGGTGAGCGCCTGGCCCAGGATCTGCGACTCGTGGTTGAGCGTGGCGTAAATCATGCCGCTGCCCAGGGGAATGCCGTGGAGGGCCTGAAGCGTAGAGGCAACGGCGCCGTGATAAGCGCCAAAACCGCCCGGAACGGGGATGAGGGTGCTGATGGAGCCGGCCACCATGAGGTAGAAGGCATCGGACAGCTCCATGGACGTAAAGGGCTCAATGTCTTCCAGCGACCAGATAACGGCGGCGCCGGCCAGCCAGTGGCAGCCCCAGATAAGAAGGGTGTACAGGATGAAGAGCCAGGGACGTTCCATGTGCCGGAAAGAGCTAAGGCCCTTGCCGATGCCCGTCATGAAGCCCCAGATTTTGCCCCAGAGGCCGCCCCGCTCACGCAGGAAGTAGCACAGGAGCAGGAAGACAATTCCCAGCAGGGTAAGGACCACCGTGCCCCAGATCAGGGCCGAACTGCCCTGTCCCAGGCTCTGGGCCATCACCGCGCCCAGCGTGTCCCACATGCCCCAGAGGAAAACCAGGGTCATGAGCACCACCACAATGGCGTCTATGCCCCTTTCCACCACAAAGGTGCCGATGGCGCTGTCCCAGCTGAATTTGCGCTTGCCGTCGGCGTCCTGGGCCGAATGTTTGACCACGTAGCCCATTTTCACCACCTCTCCAGCGCGGGGAAGGACCAGGTTCACTACATACCCAATCCCGTATGCATTGAATACATCCACCCAGGTAATGGACGGGTCGATGGGCCGGATGAGCATGTGCCAGCGAAGACTCCTCAGCAGCACAAACAGGCCGCCGCACAGCAGGGCTGTTACCATGTGCCCCCACTTGCACACTTTCAGGGCCCCAATGAATTCGTTCCAGTTCACCGCCCGGAAGCAGAACCATAGCAGGACCACTGCCACAGCAGCCCAGAACACATACTGGAGGATATTCTTCGCTTTCTTGTCCATACAAAAACAAAGGTAATGGAAAATTGGCAAATAATGGTTATATTTGTTTGTTAAATTTTCTCTCTATGAAATCCATCTTGGGCATTGGCAATGCGCTCACCGACATTCTGGCTGTTTTGCCGGATGATTCCCTCCTACAGAAGTATCACCTTCCCCTTGGCAGCATGCAGCACGTGGACATGGAAACCGGCGACCGCATCTGGGAAGCCCTCAAGGAATACGGCGTCAAATACGTTCCCGGAGGCAGTGCGGCCAACACCATCACCTGCACGGCCATCTTCGGCATGCCGTCGGGCTTCCTCGGAAAAATCGGCAACGACGACCTTGGCAACCTTTTCAAAAGCACCATGGAGCAGTATGGGGTAAAGGCCCAGATGCTCTACAGCCAAAAATCCAGCGGCCGGTGCATGGTGTTCATCACCGGCGCCAATGCGGAGCGCACTTTTGCCGATTACATGGGCGCCACGCTGGAACTGGGTCCCGACGATCTTACCCTGGAACAGTTCCAAGGCTACGATTACTTCCACATTGAAGGCTATCTGGTACAGAATCAGGAACTTATCTCCAAGGCCGCCCGCCTTGCCAAAGAAGCCGGATGCACCATTTCCATCGACATGGCTTCCTATAATGTGGTGGAATCCAACGACGCTTTCTTCCACAATCTGGTAGAGAATTACGTAGACATTGTGTTTGCCAACGAATCGGAAGCCAAGGCCTATACCAAGATGGAACCCCGCGAGGCCATCGACGAGCTGGCCAGGCACTGCCAGATTGCCGTTGTGAAAGTGGGCAAGGCCGGTTCCATGGTCAAATCCGGCGAGGAGTATCATTTCATCGAGCCCTGGCCCGCCACGCCCATCGATGCCACCGGCGCCGGAGACACTTACGCCGCCGGCTTCCTCTA
The DNA here is from genome assembly GCA_017934185.1 of Bacteroidales bacterium. Taxonomy (GTDB): domain Bacteria; phylum Bacteroidota; class Bacteroidia; order Bacteroidales; family UBA932; genus Cryptobacteroides. The sequence goes on from JAGBJY010000048.1 coordinate 11,717, forward strand.
TGCCCACTCCCAGGGCATGCCGCTCCGCGTCTGCGGCGAGGTAGGCTCCATCATTGCCGCCAAGGTGGTGGAGGTCATCGGCACCAAGATTGACATCCCCCGCTGGAAGGATGCCAAGGAAGAAATCCGGGCCCTCATAGCCGCCAATCAACAGTAGGCCGATGAAAAAGTACTTCTGGGTTTTCCTTATTGCCATGGTTCCGCTCATTGAAATCCGCGGAGCCATTCCTTATGCCGTGGGCTTCGGCCTGCCGCTGGTGCCGTCCATCCTGGTGGCGGTGCTGGGCAATATGCTGCCGGTTCCGTTTATCTTCCTCTTTGCCCGCAAGGTGCTGGAATGGGGAAAGGACAAAAAAGTGATTGGCGGATTCTTCACCTGGTGCCTGGAAAAAGGCGAAAAGGGGGGCCGAAAGCTGGAGGCCAAAGCCGGCCGCGGGCTATACTGGGCACTTTTCCTCTTTGTGGGCATTCCGCTGCCCGGTACCGGCGCCTGGACGGGCACCCTCGCCGCCAGCATCCTGAACATGGACTTCAAGAAAAGCTCCCTAGCCGTTATGGCGGGCGTGCTCCTGGCCGGCGCAATCATGCTCCTGGCCTCCCTGGGCGTTTTCGGCGCCATTTCCCTGGCCAAGTAGCACCAGCTCCACCGGGCAATGGTCGGAGCCGAAAATCTCGTTATGGATGTCGGTGGAAACAATGCGGGAGCGGAGGGCCTCCGACACGATGAAGTAGTCGATGCGCCACCCTGCGTTGCGCGCGCGGGCGTTCATGCGGTAACTCCACCAGGAATACTTCACCTCCGAGGGGTGCTGGTAACGCCAGGTATCCACAAAACCAGCCTCCAAAAGGGCCGATAATTTTCCGCGCTCCTCATCCGTAAAACCGGCATTCAGCCGATTGGTGGCAGGATTCTTCAGGTCTATCTCCTCGTGCGCCACATTGAGGTCTCCGCAGTATACCACCGGTTTGTCAAGGCCGATGAGGTATGCCCGCAGGGCGTCTTCCCACTGCATCCGGTAATCCAGCCGCTTAAGACCGTCCTGGGAGTTGGGAGTGTAGCAGCAGACGAGGTAGAAATGGGCATACTCCAGGGTGATGAGCCGCCCCTCCGTATCGTGTTCCGCAGCGCCCATGCCATACCGCACGGAAAGCGGCGTATGTTTGGTGTAAACGGCTGTGCCAGAATACCCTTTCTTCTCTGCGTAGTTCCAAAAAGACTCATAGCCGGGGAACTCCAGGTCCAGCTGCCCGGCCTGCATTTTGATTTCCTGCAGACACACAAAATCAGCGTCCAGGCCCACAAAGATGTCCGAGAAGCCTTTACCGGCCACGGCACGGAGGCCGTTGACGTTCCAACTTATGAATTTAAGCTCCATGTGGCTCCGTCTTTGGTGTCTTTTACGCTGATTCCGCAGGCGGAGAGGGCGTCGCGGATGCGGTCGCTTTCGGCCCAGTCTTTGGCCTCGCGGGCCTTCTTCCGGCTTTCCAGAACTAGTTGCATGGCGCCGTCCAGGGCCGTAAGAGCTTTGTCCGATGCACTGGCTTCCTCGTCCTTAAGGCCCAGGACCCCACCTACCACGTCATGGAAGAGAGCGGCCAAAGCCGATTGATCGGCCTCGGAGAGTTTGCCACCGTTGATAAGTTTCACGGCATCGAACAGATGCGCAATGGCTACAGGTGTATTCAAGTCGTCGCAAAGCGCCTCCAGCACATTCTCCCAGATAGCTTGTACAGCGGAGGAAGCGGAAGGGGATGCCACAATTTCCGGAGCATCGGCCTTTTTTATTGCGGAGGAAATTGTGGCATTCCCTTCCGCCGAGGGTAGCGCCCGCCACGCCTGCAACAGGCGCCCGAGGCCCTTTTCGGCCGCCTGCAACGCCTCATTGGAGAAGTCCAGCGTTCCGCGGTAATGGGCCTGGAGAATAAAGAACCGCACTGTCATGGGGCTATAGCCCTGTTCCAGTTTGGGATGGTCGCCGGCAAAGAGCTGTGGCAGGGTGATGAAATTCCCGAGGGATTTTCCCATCTTCTGCCCGCCGATGGTAATCATGTTGTTGTGCACCCAGTAATGCACGCCCCGGGTGCCGCGGGAGGCCACATTCTGGGCAATTTCGCATTCGTGGTGAGGGAACATGAGGTCCATGCCACCGCCGTGGATGTCAAACTCTTCGCCCAGGTACTTGGCGCCCATCACCGAGCACTCCAGGTGCCAGCCGGGGAAGCCCTCGCCCCAAGGGGAAGGCCAGCGCATGATGTGTTCCGGCTCGGCCTTTTTCCAGAGGGCAAAGTCGTAGGGGGCCCGTTTGTCGCTCTGGCCGTCCAGGCTGCGGGTGCCTTCCAGAGTGGCTTCCAGCGTACGGCCGCTCAGCACCCCGTAATGATGGTCCCGGTTGTACTTCTGCACATCAAAGTAGATGGAGCCGTTGCTCTCGTAGGCATAACCGGCCGCCAGGATGGTCTTGATGGTTTCTATCTGCTCAATGATATGGCCGCTGGCGCGGGGCTCAATGGAGGGCGACTGGCAGCCCAGAAGGCGCATGGCCTCATGGTAACGCTCCGTATAGTACTGCACCACCTCCATGGGCTCCAGCTGCTCCAGGCGGGCTTTTTTGGCAATTTTGTCCTCCCCTTCATCGGCATCGTGTTCCAGATGGCCTACATCGGTGATATTGCGCACATAACGCACCTTATAGCCCAGGTACTTGAGGAGGCGGAACAGCACGTCGTAGGTTACCCCTGGACGGGCATGGCCCAGATGGGCGTCTCCGTACACGGTGGGGCCGCACACATACATGCCCACACGTCCCTCGTGAATGGGCTTGAACAGTTCCTTGTTGCGGGAAAGGGTATTGGTAAGGAAAAGAGGTCTCATCAGGCGTATCTTTACAAACTGTGCAAAGATACACATTTTTCCCTATTATTTAATTCCGTACTTTTTCAAAATGCGGCACACGCGCTTCTCAATGGATTTGGCCCAGAGGGAGTAGCCGTAATTGTCCGGATGCGTGCCGTCCACGGAAGTTTCATGGGAGGGCGCTGTGGCACTGGTTTCAATGAAATAAACATCCTTGTAACGCTTGCAGGCTATGCGCATCAGGCTGTCCACCACCTGGGAACGGGTGCTTTCCTTGAGCTCTTCGGCCGTGTTGAAATTGCGTTTTTCCCGATAAATGGTCTTCTGAAAAATGAGGGGCTTGCCGGGATGGGCCGATTGCAATTTCTCGATGAAAGGGAAAAGGCGCTCCTTAACCTGCCCGGCGGTAGGGTTGGAGAAGGTGTCAAAGATAAAGGCATCCGCATCTACGGCGGCCAGGGCATCGGCAAAGTACGGCTGAAGCTTGCAATTGCCGCTGCAGCCCAGGCTCAGGAGCTGAAGGCCCGTTGCGCGCGAGAACTGGGCCGGGTAGGCCATGCCGCTGCGGGAGGTGCTGATTCCGTGGGTGAAACTGGAGCCGAAAATGGCAATGCGGTGGCGGAAAGGATTGGGGAAGGCTTCCAGCACACAGCCCTCCTGGACGCCGATTTCCAGGGAATAGAGCTCACTCAGAAGCGGCAGGTACAGGAGGCACTCATGCAACTGACCATCCATCCCGCTGATAAGGGTGATGGGCTCCTTCTCCTTGCCGGGCCGCTGGGCATCAGCCGCAGCCCACAGCCACTTTCCGTCTTGGCGGATGTACAAATCGAAGCCCTTGACGGCGATTCCCATGGTGTTTACGCTGCGGGCGACGTAGCCAAAAACCGGATTCACCTTGATGTAGGGGCTGTTGGTGCGGAACGCAATGGCCATTCCGGCCGATTCCCGCACCTGGATGTTCTCCGCCGGAGTGAAGCCCTTGAAACGCACGGTATCTATCCGGTGATAAGGGTTGGGCGTATCCGGAAACAGTTTACCCACAATGGTGAGTTCCGTAGCCGACACATAGCGGGTAGGGCCCCCTTGCGCCGCCAGCTGCAGGATGCTGATCCCCAGCAGGCACAAAATGCAGAAAAAACGTCGCATAGTCTTAATTTCCGCCAAAGCGTATTTGAATCAAAGGTAAGTAAGTCTCCTCTGTTTTCAAAGGATTTTGCGGATATTTTGTGGCAGGAACTGATTATTTGACTACCTTTGCACCATGACAATCATTGACGGAAAACAGATATCGGCCTCCATCAAGGAGGCTGTGGCGGCGCAGGTGGCCACTTTCCCGGAAAAGTACGGCCGGGTGCCGCATCTTACGGTAATCCGGGTGGGCGAAGACCCCGCCAGCGTGGTGTACGTGCGTAATAAGGCCAAGGCCTGCGAGGACTGCGGCATCCGCAATACCACCATCGTCCTCCCGGAAGAAACCACCGAAGAAGCCCTCCTGGAGCAGATTCAGACCCTGAATGCCGATGCGTCCGTAGACGGCATCCTGGTGCAGCTTCCCCTCCCCCGGCATATTTCCGAGGCCCGGGTCATCGAAACCATTGCCAGGGAAAAGGACGTGGACGGCTTCCATCCCCTCCACGTGGCCGGCCTGTGGCAGAAAACCCCGCACATGAGCCCCTGCACGCCCAGTGGCATCATGAAGCTCCTGGAAGCCATCGGCATAGACCCCAAGGGCAAGCGGGCCGTGGTCATTGGCCGAAGCAATATCGTAGGCCTTCCCGTTGCCAAAATGCTGCTGGACGCCAACGCAACCGTCACACTCTGCCACACGCGCACGGTGAACCTCCCGGAAGTCACCCGTCAGGCCGAGATTCTGATAGTAGCTGCCGGAAGGGCCAAGATGGTTGGGGCCGATATGGTGGCCGATGGCGCCGTTGTCATTGACGTGGGCATGGACCGGGATCCGGAAACGGGACAGCTCTGCGGCGATGTGGACTTTGACGCCGTGGCGCCCAAGGCATCGGCCATCACCCCTGTGCCGGGCGGAGTGGGACCCATGACCATCGCCTGCCTGATGGAAAACACCGTGGAGTGCTTCCTTCGGCACGTCTCTTGTTAGAACTTAAGAAAATCAACAACTATGAAAGCAAAGTATTTCCTTTTGGCTGCGGCCCTGGGAGCCCTGGGCCTCACCGCCTGTACCAAAGAGTACTACACCCAAGAAGTCACCAATATTCAGGGGACCCTGCTGCAATCGGCCGATTTCTCCATCAATAAGTGGTATCTGGACGAGGAGTACGGCCTGTACTATGCCGTGCTGAATGTGCCCCAGATTACCCAGACGGTCCTTGACAAAGGAACCGTGCAAGTGGTGACCAAATACGAGGACAACACTTGGACGCCCCTCCCCATAGTCCGGGCCAATTCCGTAGAAGCCGAGGATGGCGGAGACTACCTCTTCTCCACTTACATCGACTACGAGTGGACGGTGGGCAAAGTGACCATCTTCGTTACCGCCACCGACTTTTACACCGGAGACGCCCCTGAGACCATGTACTTCCGGGTAAATATCCTCAGTTAGCACCTGTGGCCCAACTCGCTGAAGCACAGTCGCTTATGGAAAAACGGTACCGAAAAAATCGGTACCGTTTTTACGTAAATGGCTAAAAATCAGCCCCTTATGTAACACGGCACAAGGGGCTGACAAAAACTAGAGTTCGGCCAGGGCAGCCATGTCGTCGCTCTTGGAGCCTACCACAATGTCCTGGTAACGGGCAAGACCCGTACCGGCCGGGATGAGGTGGCCGCAGATGACGTTCTCCTTCAGGCCCTCCAGGTAGTCTACGCGGGCGCGGATAGCCGCCTCGGAGAGTACCTTGGTGGTTTCCTGGAAGGAAGCCGCACTGATGAAGGAACCGGTCTTGAGGGCCGCACGGGTGATACCCTGGAGCACCTGGGAAGCGGTAGCGGGCTTGGCGGGACGGGCCACCACCAGACGGGAACCCTGACGCTGCAGGGAGGCATTCTCGCTGCGGAGGTCACGGGCGCTGATGATGTCGCCTTCCTCGAACCTGGAGTCGCCGGCCTCTTCCACATAGAACTTGCCGAAGAGGTTGTCGTTCCGGTCCATAAACTCCCACTTGTCCACCAGTTCCTCCGGGAGGAATTCGGTGTCGCCGGGATCGCCAATCTGCACCTTGCGCATCATCTGGCGCACAATAATCTCGAAGTGCTTGTCGTTGATCTTCACACCCTGCAGGCGGTACACGGCCTGAATCTCGTTCACAATGTATTCCTGTGCCTTCACCGGACCCAGAATGTTCAGGATGTCGGTAGGGGAAGTACCGCCGTCGGAAAGACGGGTACCGGCCTTCACATAGTCGTTCTCCTGCACCAGGATCTGCTTGGTCATAGGAACTTCATAGTGGCATTCCTTGCCGCTGCGGTTCTTCACGATAATCTCACGTTTACCGCGTTTTACCTTGCCCATCAGGACCTCACCGTTAATCTCGGAGAGAATGGCGGGATTGGAAGGCGTACGGGCCTCGAAGAGTTCCGTCACACGCGGCAGACCACCGGTGATATCGCTGGCCTTGCCGATGGCACGAGGAATCTTGATGATCACGTCACCCACCTTCACGGAGGCACCGTCGGCCATCATGATGTGGGCGCCCACAGGCAGGTTGTACTGACGCAGCACCTGACCGTCTTCACCCACGATGAGCATGGTAGGCGTCTTGGTCTTGTCCTTGCTCTCGATGATGACTTTGTCGGTGTTGGTGGCAAATTCATCGGCACTTTCCTCGGAGTAGGTGACCCCCTCCTGCATGTTCTCAAAGCGTACGGTACCGGCGGTTTCCACGATGGTAGTGGCGTTGTAGGCATCCCATTCGCAGATGAGGTCGCCTTTCTTCACGCTGTCTCCGTCCTTGAAGAAAAGGGTGGAGCCGTAAGGAATGTCGTACTGGCTGTAGGTCATGCCGGTGCGCTCGTCCAGGATGCGGAGTTCCGTCATGCGGGACACCACTACCTTCTTCACGCTGCCGTCTTCATCCACGCGGTCAATGGTACGGAGTTCCTCGAAAGCGAGTTTGCCTTCGTACTTGGACACGATGGTGTTATCGGCCACGGAACCGGAAGCGGTACCACCCACGTGGAAGGTACGCAGGGTAAGCTGAGTACCGGGTTCGCCGATGGACTGGGCGGCAATCACGCCCACCACTTCGCCGGTTACCACCATGCGGGAGGTGGCCAGGTTGCGGCCATAGCACTTGGCGCAAACGCCCTTGCGGGATTCGCAGGTGAGGACGCTCCGGATTTCCACCTGTTCGATGGGGAGGGAGTCGATGAGCTCGGCCGTAGCCTCGCGGATTTCCTCGCCGGCGGCGATGATGAGTTCTCCGGTGAGCGGGTTGAAGATATCGTGCACGGAAGTACGGCCGAGGATTCTCTCACCCAGGGATTCCACCACCTCATCCTTGTTCTTGATGGCGGTGGCGATGAGGCCGCGGAGGGTTCCGCAGTCTTCCTCGGTGATAATCACATCGTGGGATACGTCCACCAGACGTCTTGTCAGGTAACCGGCATCGGCGGTCTTGAGGGCGGTATCGGCCAGACCCTTACGGGCACCGTGGGTGGAGATGAAGTACTCCAGCACGGTCATGCCTTCCTTCAGGTTGCTCACGATAGGGTTCTCGATAATCTCGGCCCCGGCAGCACCGCTCTTCTGGGGCTTGGCCATCAGGCCGCGCATGCCGCAGAGCTGCTTGATCTGCTGGGTGGAACCACGGGCACCGGAATCCAGCATCATGTACACAGGGTTGAAGCCCTGCTGGTCGGCAGAAATCTGCTTCTTCACGATGGCGGTAAGCTGGTTGTCGATGGAAGTCCAGAGGTCGATCACCTTATTGTAACGCTCGTTGTTGGTGATGAAGCCCATCTGGAAGTTGTCCTTGATGGATTCCACCTCGGCGTAACCTTTCTCGATGAGGGAAGTCTTCTCTTCCGGAATGAGCACGTCTCCCAGGTTGAAGGAGATACCGGCACGGAAAGCCTGGTCGTAACCCAGGTTCTTGATATCGTCCAGGAACTGGGCGGTACGGGTAACGCCGGTGTGCTTGATAACGTCGGTGATAACGGTACGGAGGGCTTTCTTGCCCAGCACCTCGTTCACATAGGGAACTTCATCGGGCATGTACTGGTTCACGATGATGCGGCCGGGCGTGGTCTGCACCATTTCGTAGCCCTTTGTCAGGTCCTGTTTGTCCTTGGGAAGACGCACCTGGATGGGGGCGTGCATATCTACACGCTTGGCATCGAAGGCGATAATCACTTCCTCGGGACCGTAGAACTTGAGGCCGCTGCCCTTGGCTCCGGGACGCTCCTTGGTAATGTAGTACAGACCCAGCACCATATCCTGGGAAGGAACGGTGATAGGGCTGCCGTTGGCCGGATTCAGGATGTTGTGGGAGCCCAGCATCAGGAGTTGGGCCTCCATGATGGCGGCATTGCCCAGCGGCAGATGGATAGCCATCTGGTCACCGTCGAAGTCGGCGTTGAAAGCCGTACAGGCAAGCGGATGCAGCTGGATGGCCTTTCCTTCAATCATGCGGGGCTGGAAAGCCTGAATACCCAGACGGTGCAGGGTAGGTGCACGGTTCAGGAGCACCGGATGTCCCTTCATCACGTTCTCCAGGATGTCCCAGATTACGGGGTCACGGCGGTCCACAATCTTCTTGGCGCTCTTGACAGTCTTCACAATGCCGCGCTCGATGAGCTTACGGATCACGAAAGGCTTGTACAGTTCTGCAGCCATGAATTTCGGGAGACCGCACTCATGCATGTTGAGTTCCGGACCCACCACGATAACCGAACGTGCAGAATAGTCCACGCGCTTACCCAGGAGGTTCTGGCGGAAGCGGCCCTGCTTACCCTTGAGGGAATCGGAGAGGGACTTGAGCGCACGGTTGGTCTCGCTCTTGACGGCCGATGACTTCTTGGAGTTGTCAAAGAGGCTGTCCACAGCTTCCTGCAGCATGCGTTTTTCGTTGCGCAGGATTACTTCAGGGGCCTGAATCTGGATGAGCTTCTTGAGACGGTTGTTGCGGATGATTACCCGGCGATAGAGGTCGTTGAGGTCGGAGGTGGCAAAGCGGCCGCCATCCAGCGGAACCAGCGGGCGCAGGTCCGGAGGCGTAACGGGGAGCACCTTCATGATCATCCATTCGGGACGGTTCACTTCCTTGGACTCCTGGAACCACTTCACCACAGACAGGCGCTTGAGGATTTCGGTCTTGCGCTGCTGGGAGCTCTCAGAACGCATCTGACGGCGAAGATCGCGGCCCAGCTCGTCCACGTCAATCTCCTTGAGGAGGTCGTAGAGGCCTTCGGCACCCATCTTGGCCACAAAGTTCATGGAGTCTTCCCACACAAGGCCTTCCTCCACCTTCTTGCGGCGGTAGTCGGCCAGACGCTCCTGTGCGGCGATGTATTCATCTTCCGACAGCAGGTCCAGTTTGTGGACGCGGAGTTCTCCGGCAAAATCGTCGGTATCCAGGGCACCGGGATTCACCACGATGTATTTCTCGTAGTAAATCACGGACTCCAATTTCTTGGAGGGCACACCCAGGAGGGCGCTGATCTTGTTGGGAGCGCTCTTGAAGTACCAGATATGGGCCACCGGAACGGTAAGGGTGATATGACCCATACGCTCACGGCGCACTTTCTTCTCCGTCACTTCCACACCGCAACGGTCGCACACGATACCGCGGTAGCGGATTCTCTTGTACTTGCCGCAGTAGCATTCGTAGTCCTTGGTGGGGCCGAAAATCTTCTCGCAGAAAAGGCCTTCACGTTCCGGCTTGTAAGTCCTGTAGTTCACCGTTTCCGGCTTCAGGACCTCACCGCAAGAGCGCTCAAGGATATCTTCCGGAGCTGCGAGCGAGATGGAAATGCGCGAGAAATTGCTCTTTTGCTTGTTTTCCTTATTGTTAAAAGCAGGCATATTCAATACTTTCTTTTAAGTCCACGATTAGTCCAAAGTGACCTTGAGGCCCAGTCCGCGGAGTTCGTGCAGGAGCACGTTCAGGGACTCGGGGATGCCAGGAGTAGGCATCGGGTCGCCCTTGACGATGGCTTCGTAGGTCTTGGACCGGCCGTTGACATCGTCGGACTTCACAGTAAGAATCTCCTGGAGGGCGTTGGCGGCGCCATAGGCTTCGAGGGCCCAGACTTCCATTTCACCGAAACGCTGACCACCAAACTGAGCCTTACCGCCCAGGGGCTGCTGGGTAATGAGGCTGTAAGGGCCGATGGAACGGGCATGCATCTTGTCGTCCACCATGTGGCCCAGCTTGATCATGTAAATCACGCCAACGGTAGCGGGCTGGTCGAACCAGTCGCCGGTACCGCCGTCACGCAGGTGGGTCTTGCCGAATCTGGGCACGCCCGCCTTGTCGGTGTAGGCGCAAATCTCGTCGATGGAAGCACCGTCGAAGATAGGGGTGGAGAACTTGAGGCCCAGTTCACGGCCGGCCCAACCGAGCACGGTCTCGTAAATCTGGCCGAGGTTCATACGACTGGGCACACCCAGCGGGTTCAGCACAATGTCCACGGGGGTACCGTCCTCAAGGAACGGCATGTCCTCCTGACGGACAATCTTGGCCACAATACCCTTGTTGCCGTGACGGCCGGCCATCTTGTCACCCACCGTAATCTTACGCTTCTTGGCAATGTACACCTTGGCAATCTGCATGACGCCGTTGGGAAGCTCGTCACCCACCTTAATCTTGTCAAGCTCACGCTTGGCGCGGGTTTCGGCCTCCTTGTGGGCAATGCAGTAACCGCTGATGAGCTCACGCACCAAGGCCGATGTCTTGGCGTCGCTGCACCACTTGGCGGTGGAGATGTTCTGGTAATCGGCCTCCTTCAGGCCCTGGAGGGTGAACTCCTTGCCCTTGGGGAAGATTTCCACACCGTAAAGGTCGCTTACACCGGCGCTCTTCTTGCCGTTCACCAGGCTCCAGAGCTTCTCGATGAAGCCGGCGCGAAGTTTCTCGGACGCTTTCTCGAATTCCTGCTGCTTAATCTCAATGCGGGTCTTCTGGTCCGAGTTCTTGCCGCGCTTGCCGCTTTCCTTGGAAACCTTGGCATAGAGGGCGGTCTTGATGACGGTGCCGCTCAGGGAAGGATTGGCCTTCAGGGAGGCATCCTTCACGTCGCCGGCCTTGTCGCCGAAGATGGCCTTGAGGAGCTTCTCTTCCGGGGAAGGATCGCTCTCGCCCTTAGGGGTAATCTTGCCGATCATGATGTCACCGGGCTCAATGTGGGCACCGATGCGCACGATACCGTCCTTGTCCAGGTCCTTGGTGGCGTCTTCGCTCACATTGGGGATATCGGAGGTGAGTTCCTCCATGCCGCGCTTGGTTTCGCGCACCTCGGTGAGGTACTCGTCCACGTGGATGGAAGTGAGCACATCCCACTTCACCATTTCCTCACTCAGGACAATGGCGTCCTCGTAATTGTAACCCTTCCAAGGCATGAAAGCCACCATGAGGTTGCGGCCCAGGGCCAGTTCGCCGTTCTGGGTAGCGTAACCTTCGGTAAGCACCTGGCCGCCCTTCACGCGGTCGCCTTTGCGCACCAGCGGTTTCAGGCAAATGGTGGTACTCTGGTTGGTACGGCGGTAAATGGGGAGCTTGTACACCGTCTCCTCGGGGGCGAAGATTACAAACTTCTCGTCGTCGGTACGGTCGTACTTGACGTGAATTTCATTGGCGTCCACATAGGTCACCAGACCTTCACGCTCCGCGATTACCTGGGTACGGGAGTCGATGCAGACGCGTTCCTCCAGGCCGGTACCCACGATGGGGCTCTCGGGGCTCAGGAGCGGAACGGCCTGACGCATCATGTTGGCACCCATCAGGGCGCGGTGGGCATCGTCGTGCTCCAGGAAAGGAATCAGGGAAGCAGCCACGGAAGCCATCTGGTTCGGGGCTACGTCCATGTAATCCACCTCTTCCTTGGACACCAGCGGGAAATCGGCCTCCAGGCGGCACTGGATGCGTTCATCCAGGAGTTCGCCGTCGCCCGACATGTTCACGTTGGCCAGGGCCACATGCTTCTTCTCCTCACCCTCGGCGCTCATGTACACGGTACCTTCGGCGCTCAGGTCCACCTTGCCGCCTTCCACCTTGCGGTACGGCGTCTCGATGAAACCGAGGTCGTTGATGCGGGCATACACGCACAGGGAGGAAATAAGGCCGATGTTGGGGCCTTCAGGGCTCTCGATAGGGCACAGGCGGCCGTAGTGCGTATAGTGCACGTCGCGGACTTCGAAACCGGCGCGGTCACGGGACAGACCGCCAGGGCCCAGGGCGCTGAGACGGCGCTTGTGCGTAATCTCGGCCAGGGGGTTGGTCTGGTCCATGAACTGGGACAGCTGGCTGGTGCCGAAGAAGGAGTTGATCACGGAAGACAGGGTCTTGGCGTTGATCAGGTCGATGGGGTTGAACTGTTCGCTGTCGCGCACGTTCATCCGTTCGCGGATGGTACGGGCCATACGGCTCAGACCCACGCTGAACTGGTTGGCAAGCTGCTCGCCCACGGTGCGGACGCGACGGTTCGAGAGATGGTCGATATCGTCCACATCCGCGTTGTTGTTGATGAGCTGGATGAGGTACTTGATAATCTCTACGATATCGGTCTGGGTAAGCACACGGACAGACGGGTCGGTGTCCATGTTCAGTTTCTTGTTCAGGCGGTAACGGCCCACGCTGCCAAGGTCATAGCGCTTCTCGGAGAAGAAGAGCTTGTCAATGACGTCACGGGCGGTAGCCTCATCCGGCGGTTCGGAATTGCGGAGCTGCTTGTAGATATAGTTCACAGCCTCGATTTCCGTGTTGGTCGGGTCCTTCTGCAGGGTGTTGTAGATGATGGTGTTCTCGGCGGAAATGGCCTCACTCTTCTGCAGGAGAATGGTTTTTGCCTCGGTGGAGGTGATGCGCTCGATGGTGTCATCGTTCAGGATTTCACCGCGTTCCACCAGGGGAACGGTGCGCTCGATGGGAATCACTTCACCCGTATCTTCGTCCTCGAAGTCCTCAATCCAGGTCTTCAGGACATTGGCCGCCAGGCGCCGGCCTTCATTTGCCTTCAGGGCCTCCTCTGTGGCTTCCACCTCATCGGCCAGGCCGAATCGGTCCAGGATATCTTTGTCGGCGCTGTAGCCGATAGCACGCAGAAGGGTGGTCACCGGCAGCTTCTTCTTGCGGTCGATGTAGGCGTACATCACATTGTTGATGTCCGTGGCAAACTCAATCCAGGAGCCCTTGAAGGGAATGATACGGGCGCTGTAGAGTTTGGTACCGTTGGCGTGCATACTCTGGTCGAAGAATACGCCCGGCGAGCGGTGAAGCTGCGAAACGATGATGCGCTCGGAGCCGTTGATGATGAACGTACCTGCAGGGGTCATGTAAGGGATGTTCCCGAGATATACGTCCTGCACGCGGGTGTCAAAGTCCTCGTGCTCCGGGTCCGTGCAAGAAAGGCGGAGTTTTGCCTTCAGAGGAACATTGTAGGTAAGTCCTCTCTCAAGACACTCCTCAATCGAGTACTGCGGCGGGTCGATAAAATAATCGATGAAGGTGAGTTCATAGTTGTTCCGCGTATCCTCGATGGGGAATATTTCCTGGAAAACCTGATACAGGCCCTCTCCCTTGCGGGAATCGGGGGTGGTTTCCAGCTGGAAGAAGTCACGGAAGGACTTCAGCTGAACTTCCAGAAGGTCAGGGTATTCCAGAATTTTGGATGTTGCGAAATTAATTCGCTTTTTGCTGGTCTCAGTAGACATGTTCTGCCTTCGTTATGGGGGAATTTTTTAAAGACGGAAAAAAGGTTTAGAGCCTACTTCGGGCTCTAAACCTGTTGGAGACACTCCCTTCCAGGGGAGCGGGGGAACTTACTTAAGTTCTACCTCGGCACCGGCTTCCTCAAGGGCAGCCTTCAGGGCCTCAGCCTCGGCCTTGGAGATCTTCTCCTTCACGGCAACGGGGGCCTTGTCAACGAGCTCCTTGGCTTCCTTCAGGCCAAGACCAGCATTCTCCTTGACAGCCTTGATGACCTGGAGCTTAGCCTGGCCAGCGCTGGTGAGGATCACGTCGAACTCAGTCTGCTCAGCGGGAGCAGCAGCTTCGGCGCCAGCGGCGGGAGCGGCAACTGCAACAGCTGCAGCAGCGGGCTCAATACCATATTCTTCCTTCAGGATCTTAGCGAGTTCCTGGACATCTTTGACGGTGAGGTTTACAAGTTCCTCTGCGAGTTTCTTAACGTCTGCCATAATTGTAAAATATTAAATTGTTTATTATTAGTTTTCTTTTTCTTCCAGAGTCTTGACGAGGCCGGCGATGGTCTGGCCGCCACCGTTCTCGAGAGCGCTGATAACGTTCTGGAGCGGGGACTGGAGCATACCGATGATCTGGCCGATAAGTTCCTCGCGGGACTTGATGTTGACGAGCTCTTCCAGCTTGTCGGCACCTACGAAAGCGCACTCCTGCACATAGGCGGCTTTCAGAGCGGGCTTTTCGCTGCCGGCTTTGTTGTACTTCTTGATGAGCTTGGCGGGAACGGCGGGAGCTTCCGTGTACATGAGGGCGGTATTGCCTTCAAGGGCGGGGACCAGGAGGTCCAGCTCGCTGTTCTGAGCGTCTTTGATCACCTTGTGAAGCAGGGTGTTCTTTACCACGGTGAGCTTGATACCCTCGTTGAAGCAATCGCGGCGAAGCTGGGCGGTCTGTCCGGCGTTCAGGCCTTCGATGTTCACGATATAGAAGTTAGGGTACTGAGCCATGTTGGCCTTGATGGCCGCAATAACCTGTTCTTTCAGTTCTTTTTTCATATCTTATCCTCCTACAGATTATTCAGCGGTGAAACCTTTCACGTCAATCTTGACAGCAGGGCTCATGGTGGTGCACAGGGTGCAAGCCTTGAAATAGGTGCCCTTCAGGGTCTGGGGCTTGAGCTTCAGGACGGCGGAGACAAAAGCACGGGCGTTCTGTTCAATCTGCTCTGCAGTGAAGGAAGCCTTGCCGATGGCGGCGTGAATAATACCGGTCTTGTCCACCTTGAAGTCAATCTTACCGGCCTTCACTTCCTTGACGGCGTTACCGATTTCCATGGTAACGGTGCCGGTCTTGGGGTTCGGCATGAGGCCGCGGGGACCCAGGATACGGCCAATCTGGCCCACCTTTGCCATCACGGAAGGAGTACAGATGATTACATCAACGTCGGTCCAGCCTTCCTTGATTTTGGTGATATAGTCGTCCAGACCTACGTAGTCTGCGCCGGCTTCCTTGGCCTCGTTCTCCTTGTCGGGAGTACAGAGAACCAGCACGCGGGTAACTTTACCGGTACCGTTGGGAAGGGTTACAACGCCACGGATCATCTGGTTGGCCTTACGGGGATCCACACCCAGATTGGTGGTGATTTCCACGGAAGCGTCGAACTTGGTGTAGGTAATTTCCTTCAGGAGAGCGCATGCCTCCGGAAGGGAGTACACCTGCTGCTTGTCATATTTGGCAAGGACAGCCTTCTGGTTTTTAGTCAGTTTGCTCATAGCTCCGTAGTTTAAAGATTCTCAGGGAATTGACCTTCCACCTTAATACCCATGGAACGGGCGGTACCAGCCACCATACGCATGGCGCTCTGGATGGTGAAAGCGTTAAGGTCGGGCATCTTGGCCTGGGCAATTTCCTTTACCTGATCCCAGGTAACGCTTGCCACTTTCTTTCTGTTGGGTTCGCCGGAAGCCTTGCTGATCTTGGCAGCTTCCTTGAGCGAGACGGCCACCGGGGGCTGCTTGACCTCAAAGGTGAAGGACTTGTCAGAGTACACCGAGATAACCACAGGGAGAACCTTGCCGGCCTGATCCTGAGTACGGGCGTTGAACTGCTTGCAGAAGTCCATGATGTTGAGGCCCTTGGAACCGAGAGCCGGTCCTACCGGGGGCGCAGGATTCGCTGCTCCACCTTTGATTTGGAGCTTAATGAATCCGGTAACTTCTTTTGCCATAATTACTTAATTACTCTTTAGTTACTTGTGTAAAGCTGAGTTCCAGAAGGGTCTTTCTTCCGAAGATCACAACCACTACCTTGAGTTTACTCCTTTCCTGAAGGATGTCTTCCACTGTACCGTTGAAACCGCTGAAAGGACCGTCGGTGATGCGTACGCTTTCGCCGATGGTGAAGTTCACCTCGGTTTCGGCCACGCTTACGGCATTCTCATCCTGCTCGCCCAGAATGCGCTGGGCTTCTTCGTCGCGGATGGGAACAGGGACCCTTTCGGTGGGTCCGTTACCGGTTTTCTCCGTGAGGAAACCGGACATACCGGGGATGCCGTTGCGAATAACATATTCCAGGTCCGGATTGAGCTCCGCATGAATGAGCACATAGCCGGGGAAGAGGAGACGCTCCACTTCCTTGCGCTTGCCATTCTTGGTGACAATCTCTTTCTTGACAGGCACCAGAACCTGATCCACAATGGCTTGCAGATCCGGATGTCTCTCAATTTCTTTGACCAGGTATTCGGCGGCTTTCTTTTCTTTGGTTCCCGCGGTACGAAGCACGTACCATTTCTTTTCAGCCATAAGGTTTTTCAGTCAGTTACAGTGCGTAAATAAACTCCATCAGATGCTGGAAAGCAAAG
>JAGBJY010000049.1 GCA_017934185.1 Bacteroidales bacterium
CCAGTGAAATGATGACCGCCACCACAAAGACCCAGCCGTAGTTCTCAACACGGTACGCAAACCGCTCCAGATACACCCTTGCGGCCCAGACGGCCAGCGGGATACCGATGGCGCAGGCAATGCCGGTCAAAACCATATAGCTACGGACGTTCCTCCATGTCTCGTGCGTTACATCAGAGCCAAAAACCTTCCTCACGGCAATCTGTTTGGTGTTCTCATCGGCAAAATACGTGCTCATCGCCAGGAGCCCCAGGAGTGAAATTAACACTGCCAGAACCGCAAAGAGTTCCACCAGCCGCAGGGTCCTCCGCACAGGGGCCAGCATTTTCTTGTTGATGTCACGCACAAAACCATACCGCCAGGCCGGTTCTTCTACGCCGGATGTCTCCAGCCGATACTCCCTGTAAGCCTGCCGGATGGCTTTGTCGTAAGAGTCGTCCTCTCCCGTGGTGCCGATGAGCATGCAGTTGGCATACCTGAGCTCTTCGGCCCGGGTCACGATGACGCCGCCATTGGGGTTCTGACTGCTCTCGGAAGCTGGCCTTGCAGGGAAATCCGTTACCACGCCGCCGATGTATTCCGGCTGGGCACCGTTCATATTGATTCTACGCGGGAATACGGTAGAGGTATCCGATACTGCCGCCGCATTGAAGGCACTGCGGCTCATCCAGAGCGAATGCGTCAGCGGATGGCCGAAGTCTTCTTCCACCTCAAGTCCCAGCAGTTTGAAATAGGTGGAATCGCAGAGGATGACGGGCATATCCACGTGGTGCTCCTCGTCCACCTTTATCCCCATCGTCATATTGATGAGCCCCGGAATACCGCGCCCAACGCCTGCCCTTGTCACAAAAGGCAATGCCTCCACCTTGTCCTTGAAAAGTTTCATCATATCAAAGTCGCGGGCAGAATACTCAATGTAATAGAGATTCTCCGTAGCAGCGTGCATCGGCCGGGTAAGCATGTGGCGCATCTGCACTTCCATCACCAGTGCCAGGGCAATCAGGAAAACGGAAAGGACGTTCTGCACCACGATGAATACCTTACTCAGTACCATTTTGTTACGGCGCCGGAGCGTGCCTTTGATCACGTCAATGGGCTGATAACGAGACGCCGCGACAGCCGGAAGGAGCCCGTTGATAACACCCAGAATCAGAATGCCGGCGATATACGCCAGGATATACCCCGGTGTCATCATAAAGGACAGCCTCACGCTGGTGTCTCCCATGCCCAGCATCAACTCGTCCGGGTCGCTGGTGGAAACCAGGCTGTTCATCATCGGCACCAAAAGGTCGGCCAGCAGCAGCGCCGCCCCAAAGCATACAGCGGTAAAGGCCACGGATTCGCCGATGTACTTCCACAGGATGCCGGTCTTGTCGGCCCCCAGAAGCCTCCGGGTGGCCATTTCCTTGGCCCGCTTGCCCGTAAGCGCCAGACTCAGGTTCACATAGTTGAAAACGGCCGATAAGAGGAGCAGGAGTACAACTACCGTCAAGAGCCTGAGCATCTGGGCGTTGCCCTGACGGGTGAGCCCGTTGCTGTTGCCAGTAGTGAAGAAAGCTTCATCCATCCGGTACGCTTTCCACGCGTTCACCTTTTCCGCGCTCCAGATGAGGTCGTAGTTCTTATGCAGCAGCGCACTCACTTTGGCCCTCACATCGTCGGGATCCGCATCTTCGCGGACGCGGAACCAGGTAGTGTAGTTGCCGATACTGCCAAAGTTCCGCTCCTGCTCAGCGGCCCAAGTTCCCGAAATGTGCGTAATGATGTCGTAGGGCATGAAGAAGGAGCCGTCAAAATCGGAAAAGACGCCCTTGATGGTGCGGTCCGATTGATCCACATTGATGACTTTCCCAATGAGGTTATCACCCTCCACGGAAAGCTTCCTCGCCAGGGATTCACTGATGAGGATGTCCTCCTTCCCGACAAAATCTTCCGCACTTCCTTCTACCAGACGATATTCTGGAAACACCTTGAAGAAGTCGGCATCGGCCTCCATGCCGGCGCACTGGAGGAGCTGGTCACCTTCGCGGATAAGCGGCTGCCACAGCATGGCGGCACGGGTTGCCGCCTGAACCTCCGGGATATTCATCTCCAGCTCCTCCTTATCCCAATAGGTCAGGCCCAGGAACTCGTCGGTTCCCAGCACGAAAGTGCGCTTCCACTGAGGCGACTCGTGAGCCACCTCATACTGCTGCACAACGTAGCTGCCAATCAGGATCACAAACGCCAGACTCACGGCCAGTCCCACCGCCTCAATGGCAGTGTAGAGTTTATTGCGGGACAGGAATTTCAGGTAACTTTTCATACTACTCGTTCTTTAACGATTCCACGGGATTCGCCCGGGCAATCCTCAGGCAGTTCAGCACCACCACGCCCAG
>JAGBJY010000050.1 GCA_017934185.1 Bacteroidales bacterium
TGTTCAAGAAGCCTTCCGGTGACGGACTCAAACTCTTCTGGGCCATGACCGAAGGCCAGGGCTACTTCCTGGAGGAAACTGCCGGCAAAGTTTCCGGTGACTACGCCATTGACTTCACCGAGTGCAAACGCAAAAACGGCAGCGACGTAGAAGGCAGCGCCGATGTTTCCAACACCATCGAATGGAAAGAATATCCGGCCATAAAAGCTCCTGTAGCCGCCGAATAACCTAAACCCTCAATCCTTCTGAAAAGGAGACCCTCCGGGGTCTCTTTTTTTGTGCCGCTCGGAGTCTGCGCATTTTGCATAGACGATTGCTTTGAGCTTTGCGCTGAGTTGTTGGTCTCATTGCCATGTTGACAAAAAAAGACATCCTGCGCCATTCTGACTGTCAACACGGCAACGTTTTTAGCGAATATGGCCCTTTTGATTGCCACGTCGACAGATAATTGGCCTTTCACCGCATTCTGCGTGTCAACACGGCCAGACCTAAGGCAATTCCCAACGCTCCCCTTGCAATTGTCCAAAACTTTGCCGAAATTTGAGAAAACTTACTGAGCGTATGAAAAACGTTGCATTGGCACTGGCCAGCGGGGGTCCCCGGGGCTTTGCCTATATCGGCGCCATTGAGGAACTGGAGCGCCGCGGCTACAAAATCACTTCCATTTCGGGGGCCAGCGCCGGTTCGCTGGTAGGCGGGATCTACGCTGCCGGCGGCCTGGAAGCCTTCAAAGCGTGGCTCTTCGGCCTGGATCCCCTCAAGATTGTCCAGCTCATGGACCCTTCCCTGAGCAAAAACTCCCTGGTAAAAGGCGAAAAGATTATTGAAGCCATCCAGGAAGTGGTGCCGGAGGTGAACATCGAAGACCTGCCCATCCCCTTCACGGCCATCGCCACCGACCTTTTCACCGGCGAAGAAGTGGTTTTCCGCGAAGGGCCGCTGTTCCAGGCCATCCGCGCCTCCATCTCCATCCCCTCCATGTTCAAGGCCGTCAAATGGAAGGGCCGCACGCTCATTGACGGCGGCATGGTGAACACCCTCCCGCTGAACCGCGTCCAGCGCACCCCCGGCGACATCCTGGTGGGTTTCAACGTGAACCAGATAGACGCCGCCGAAATCCAGGGTTTCCTGGACAGCCGCGCAGCCCTGGTGGAAAGCAAAAAGGAAAAACCGCTGCTGGAACGCCTGGACACCACCCTGCAGGAGTTCATGCTCACCCGTTACGGCAAGGAGAACCGCCTTCCCGTAGGGGCCGATGACAACTTCGCCTCCATCCTGCAACGGGGCTTCGGCATCATGAACTGCACCATTGCCCGCATGGGCATTGCGCTCACGCCGCCGGACATCCTGGTAGACATGCCCTTCGACTCCTACCACGGCGTTTACGGCTACACCCACGCCCCGGAAATTGTGGAGCGCGGACGTGCCCTCATGGCCGAACAGCTGGACCTCTACGAAAACCGCTAAAATATTTTATCACCCGCGGAAAAAATGCTAACTTTGCAGGGTTATGTCTAAAAGTATCACCATCAAAGACATCGCCCGCGAAGCCGGCGTATCCATTGCCCTCGTTTCCTTTGTGATGAACAACCGCATCGAAGCCGATGGAAAGCAGAAGTATCGCGTGAGCGAGGAAACCAAGCGGAGAATCCTGGATGTTGCCAGCCGCATGAACTATCGGCCCAGCTCAGCCGCCAGAATGCTGCGTCAGGGGCGCACACACGTGATTGGCGTCATCCTGTCAGACCTTTCCAACATCTTTTACGGCATCATTGCCAAGGAGCTGGAAGACCAGGCCACGCGCCACGGCTATACCGTGCTTTTCGGCAGCTCGGAGGAAGACCCGGAGCGTTTTGCCCGGCTGGTGCGCAGCTTCATGGAAAAGGACGTGGAAGGCTTCATCGTGGTGCCGGCCGCCGGCAGTGCCAGATCCGTGGAAGGGCTCATCGCTTCCGGCAAACCTTTCGTGGTGATAGACCGTTACCATCCGGATTACGACGTCCCCTCGGTACTGGTGGACAACAAGGGCGCCATGAAAATGGCCATTGAGGCCCTTCAGGGCATGGGTGCGCGCAAAATCGGCATGATTTCCTACGCCATGCGCATCTCTTCCATGACCGACCGCGAAGAAAGTTTCCGGGAAATTGCCGGGGACGATGCCCCCATCTACCACCTCCCCTTCCAGAACACCCGGGAGGGCGCGGAACAGGCCGCCGATGACATTGTGCGCCGCGGCCTGGACGGCATCATATCGGCCTCCAACGTTCCTTCGGTACTGATTATCAAGGCCCTCCTCAAGCGCGGCATCCACATCCAGAAAGACATCCGCATGGTGGGGTTCGACTATTCCAACGTGTACGACATCTTCGAGCCCCGCATCCCCTACATCCTGCAGCCGCTGCCGCAGATAGCCGCCCAAAGCGCCGAATACCTCTTCGGCCTTATTGATGCCAAACAGAAGGGCGAAGACATTGCCCAAAAGAAAGACAAAATTATACTTAACGCTAGTCTTATATGATGAATATTCCCTGGGAAGAAAGGCCTGAAGGTTCCAAGGCCGTCATGTGGCGTTACAGCGCCAACCCCGTGATTCCGCGCAATCTTCTGCCGGATTCCAACAGTATTTTCAACAGCGCAGTGGTCCCCTTCAAGGACGGTTTCGCCGGTGTTTTCCGCTGTGACGACACTTCTCGCCGCATGGCCCTTCACGTGGGCTTTTCGGCCGACGGCATCCACTGGGATATCAAGCCG
The DNA here is from genome assembly GCA_017934185.1 of Bacteroidales bacterium. GTDB lineage: Bacteria > Bacteroidota > Bacteroidia > Bacteroidales > UBA932 > Cryptobacteroides. The sequence continues at coordinate 2,752 of JAGBJY010000050.1, forward strand.
GAAGTACTGCGCTTCACCGGAGCAGACCCCGAAGTGGCCCAGTGGGTCTATGGCTACGACCCCCGCGTGACCAAGATTGAAGACCGCTACTGGGTTACCTGGTGCAACGGCTACCACGGCCCCACCATCGGCGTGGCCTGGACCCGGGATTTTGAGACCTTCCATCAGGTAGAGAACGCTTTCCTGCCCTACAACCGCAACGGTGTGCTGTTCCCGCGCAAGATTGGCGGCAAGTTTGCCATGCTGTCCCGTCCTTCCGACACAGGGCATACGGCCTTCGGCGACATCTTTTACAGCGAATCCCCCGACATGGAATACTGGGGACACCATCGGCACGTCATGGCTCCCGCTCCTTTTGAAGTGAGCGCCTGGCAGTGCATGAAGATTGGTGCCGGTCCGGTGCCCATCGAGACGGAGGAAGGCTGGCTGCTGTTCTACCACGGCGTACTGCGCAGCTGCAACGGCTACGTATACAGTTTTGGCAGCGCCCTGCTGGACAAGGAGCAGCCCTGGAAGGTGCTGGCCCGCAGCGGTCCCTACCTCATTTCCCCGCAAACCCCGTACGAATGCATGGGAGACGTACCCAACGTGGCCTTCCCCTGCGCCGCCCTGCACGACGAAGCCTCCGGCCGCGTAGCCGTGTACTACGGTTGTGCCGACACCGTGACGGGTCTTGCCTTCGGCTATGTGCCGGAAATTGTGGCATGGACCAAAGCAAATAGCATAATATGAGGCGTTTCCATTTAACGGCCGGATTGCTGCTGCTTTCCGTATGCGCCCGGGCCCAGACGGAGTGGGTGAATCCTTTCATCGGCACGTCCAATTTCGGGGCCTGCAACCCGGGGGCGGTACTGCCCAACGGCATGATGAGCGTAAGCCCCTTCAATGTCATGGGGTCCGGCCTGAATACCTGGGACAAAGACAGCCGATGGTGGAGCACCCCGTACGTGGAGGAAAACAGCTACTTCACGGGCTTTTCCCACGTAAACCTTTCCGGCGTGGGCTGCCCCGATGCCGGAAGTCTGCTCACCATGCCCACCACCGGGCCGCTGGAAGTGGATTACCACGCTTACGGCAGTGAATACCGCGACGAAGTGGCGCATCCCGGCTACTACAGCGTGGAACTCCTGAGCGGCGTCCGGGCCGAAGCGACCGCCACCCTCAGGAGCAGCATTGAGCGCTACACCTTCCCGGGCGGTGAGGGAAGCCTCCTTGTGAACCTGGGAGAAGGCCTCACCAACGAGAGCGGCGCCACCCTGTGCCGGGTTTCCGACACGGAGATTGAGGGGTCCAAACTGCTGGGAACCTTCTGCTACAATCGCCAAGCCGTATTCCCTCTCTACTTTGTGCTGAGGGTCAGCAAGGCCCCCGACCAGGCCGGCTACTGGAAAAAGCAGCGCCCCATGACCGCAGAGGCCGCTTGGGACGCCGATGCCGGCAAATACAAACTGTACACCGCCTACAGCCGCGAGCTCAGCGGCGACGACATCGGCTACTGGTTCCATTACACTTCCCTTGCACCAGGAGAACAGCTTATGGTGCAGGTGGGCGTGTCCTTTGTGAGCACCCAGAATGCCCGCGAAAACCTGGAAAAGGAACAGCCGGAGGCCGATTTTGAGGCCGTCTGCCGGGAAGCCGACGCCAGTTGGACGGAGCATCTGGGCCGCATCCGCGTGGAAGGCGGCACTCCCGAGGAGAAGACCATCTTCTACACTGCCCTCTACCACAGCCTCATCCATCCCAGCATCCTGAGTGACTGCAACGGGCAGTATCCGCTCATGGAATACGGCAACCCCGCCGCCTTGAGCCGCAAAACCATCGCCAGCGGAACGGTGGGCCAGAAGCAGCGCCAGCTTGCCGCCCGCGGAATCGGGACGGTGGGCAGCCACGGCACCCGCTATTCCGTATTCTCGCTTTGGGACACCTACCGCAACCTGCATCAGCTCTTGACCCTGCTCTGGCCGGAGAAACAAAACCAGATGGTGCAGTCCATGATTGAGCAGTACCGCGAATGGGGCTGAATGCCCAAGTGGGAGCTGTTCGGCCGCGAAACCTGGACCATGGAAGGCGACCCTGCCATTTGCGTCATTGCCGACACCTGGCTCAAAGGCGTACAGGATTACGACATCCTCACCGCCTATGAAGCCTTCCTGAAAAGTGCCGATACCCCCGGAGCCCAGAACCTCATGCGCCCGGACATCGACCCCTACATAGAGGACGGATACATTCCCCTGAACTGGTTCAGCGCCGACTTTTCCGGAGACAACTCCGTTTCCCACGCCCTGGAGTATTATGTGGCCGATTACGCCCTGTCCCGCCTGGCACTGGCGCTGGGCCGCACGGAGGACGCCGCCCGCTTCTACGCGCGTTCCCTGGGCTACAAGAACTACTACAGCCGGGAATTCCAGTGCCTTCGGCCCATCAACCGGGACGGCACCTTCCTCTCCCCCTTCAACCCCGAAGACGGAGCCAATTTCACCAACGCCCCCGGTTTCCATGAAGGCAGCGCCTGGAACTACAGCTTTGCCGTGCCGCACGACGTAGCGGGCCATGCCCGTCTGATGGGCGGCAATAAGGTGTACGTCAACAAGCTCCAGCAGGTATTTGACCAGGGCCTCTACGACCCCGCCAACGAGCCGGACATCCTCTATCCCTACCTTTTCTCCCGCTTCAAGGGCTACGAAAAACGCACCTGGGAACAGGTAGACCGGATTCTCCGGGAAAACTACCGCAATGCCCCCGACGGCATCCCCGGCAACGACGACACCGGCACCATGAGCGCCTGGGCTGTTTTCTCCATGCTGGGTTTCTATCCGGACTGCCCCGCAGACCCTTATTACACCCTCACCCGCCCCACTTTTGACAAGGCCGTCCTTACCCTTCCCGACGGGCACACGCTCACCATTACGGGCAAGAAAAAACCGTCCAAGGCACTCCTGGACGGTAAAAACAAGGGCTTCCGTGTAGCGCACGAAGACCTCACAAAGGCCCGTACGCTTACTTGGAAGTAGACATGGAATAAGGTTTGTCCTCCGGAGCGGTTCCGCGGCGCGTGGCCGGCTGGGAAGACAGTTTGAATTGCAGGGTAGCACCTTTCACAAGGTCTGCCCTGCGAATGTAATTGTGGGGCCAGTCCTCGCCATTGAGCGTGAGTGACTTGACATAAATGTTTTCGGCCGAATTCTCCGGCGCCTCAATGACCACATCGCCCCCGGGGAGATGGAGGGTGGCTTTCTTAAAGAGCGGGCTGCCCAGCACATATTCGCCGCTGCCCGGGCACACAGGATAGAAGCCCAGCGAAGAGAAGACATACCAGGCCGAGGTCTGGCCGTTGTCTTCGTCACCGCAGTAGCCATCGGCCCAGGGGCTGTAGAACTTCTCCATGACTTCGCGGATGCGGGCCTGGGCTTTCCAGGGCTGGCCGCTCCAGTTATAGAGGTACAGCATGTACTGGATGGGCTGGTTGCCATGGGCGTAGTTGCCCATGCCCATCACGGTCATTTCGGTAATTTCGTGGATGGGGAAACCATAGTAGCTGTCGTCAAAGACCGGCGGCATGGTGAAGACGGTGTCCATCTGGGCATTGAAAGCATCCTCGCCGCCCATGAGGTCAATCAGGCCCTGCACATCGTGGAAAACGCTCCAGGTGTAATGGAGGGCATTGCCTTCCGTGAAATCGTCGCCCCATTTGAGCGGGCTGAAGGGACGGCGGAAACTGCCATCGGCCTTTCTGCCGTTCATGAGCTTGAACTCGGGGTCGTAGAGGTTGCGGTAGTTCTGGGCGGCTTTTTTGTAGGGTGCCAGCTCTTCTTCGCTCTTGCCCAGCGCCTGACCCAGCTGCCAGATGCACCAGTCGTCGTAGGCATACTCCAGGGTACGGGCCGCGCTTTCGCGGATGCCCACATCGCTAGGAACATAGCCCATGGAGTCATAGTATTCCCATCCCAGGCGGCCGGTGGAATTCACCGAAGGGTGCACCGCATGGGCGCCATGGGTAACGGCCTCCCAGAGCTTCTCTATGTCATAAGGGTCGTATTCATGCACACCGGAAAGCCAGGCATCGGCCACCACGGAGGCGCTGTTGTTGCCCACCATGCAGCCCCGGTGGCCGGGAGAGGCCCATTCCGGGAGGAATCCGCTTTCCTCATAGTCGTGCACCAGGCCTTCCTGCACCTTGGCCGATGTTTCCGGATACAGCAGGTTCATCAGGGGGAAAAGGGCACGGAAGGTGTCCCAAAAGCCGGTATCGGTAAAGAGATGGCCCTTCCCTACCTCCCCGGTGAACGGGCTGTAATGGGACAGGCTGCCGAAGACCTCAATCTCCGAAAGGTCCCGCGGGAACAGGAGGCTGCGGTAGAGGCAGCTGTAGAAGGTGCGCAGGTGGTCCAGGTTGTCGTCTTCTATCTCTACGCGTCCCAGCACCTGGTTCCAGGAAGTGCGGGCGTAGAACTTGATATCGTCAAAGGGGTCTACAATTTCGCGGAGATTCAGTTGGGCCTGTTCCTGGCTGATAAGGGAGGAGGCTACCTGCACGCCCAGCACCTCACCTTTTGCGGTGGGGAAAGAAAGCAGGGCTACATGCTTGGGAGAAGGCAGCTGCTTTACCGGAACAGAAGTCTTGATTACAAAGTAGTTGCGGAAATTCTCCGGCACACCCCCGTGGTTTTGGACACTCCATCCCACCACCGTATGGTCGTCCTGCAGTTCCACATGCCCGCCTTCGTAGGCGTCTATCACCAGATAAGAAGCCTCTTTTTCCGGGTAGGTGAAGCGGAAGGACGCGGCATGGGAAGTGGGCACCAGTTCGGCCTTCACGTCATGATCGGCCAGATACACGCTGTAATAATAGGGCGTGGCCACCTCTCCCTTGTGGGAGAACCAGCTTTTGCGGGCGTCCTCCTGCCATACCGGACCGGTGGTGACGGGCATCAGGGAGAAGGCGCCGTAATCATTGATCCAGGGGCTGGGCTGATGCGTCTGCTTGAAGCCGCGGATATGGTGGGCATCGTAGCGGTAGGTCCATCCGTCGCCGTTTTTACCGGTCTGCGGGGTCCAGAAATGGGCACCCCAGGGAACTGCCACGGCCGGATAGGTGTTTCCCGCCGACAATTCATAGGAAGATAGCGTACCGGTAAGCGTGTTCACATATTCTACCGGGTCTGTCTTCTCGGGGGCGCAGACTGAAGAAACCTGTGCACAGGCACATACAGCGCACCCCAGGACAAGAGGAAGAAGTTTTTTCATTACGCGTTTTCTTTGACGATGGCTTCGGAGATGTTAATCATGAAGTCACCCATCTTTTCAAGTTCTGCAACAGTATCCATATAGTACACGCCGGCCAGATAATGGCTGCCGTCGTTTTCGATGTTGGCAATGTGGGCCTCACGAAGCTGATTGCGTGTTTCGTTGATATTGTACTCCGCGTTCTGGGCGTTGGAGATGTCTTTGAGCTGCCGGTACGGGACCTTGAGGTTCTCGTTCATGGCCACATAGGCGGCTTCCACCTTGTCCAGAAGGCGGTTCAGGGAATGTTTCATCTCCTGAGTGAGCCCGGCTTTGTGCGCCACCGCACGGCCGGCAATGCGGCTGATGGCTTCGCCGCTGTCGCCCAGGCTCTCCATCTCGCCGATAATCTTGTACATGGCCTTGATGCGGGTGGCGGAAATGCTGGAAATCTCGCCCTTGGACACCTCGTTGAGGAAGGTGGCAATTTCGAATTCTATCTTGTCGGTAATTTCCTCGTACTTCACCAGTTTGGACAGGATGGGTTCCAGTTTCTCCGTATCGGTTTCATTGATGGCCTCACGGATATGGCCGAAACCTTGGTAGCAAACTTCCCCGAAGTGGATAATCTCCTGCTTGGCAGCATCCAGGGACAGTTCAGCCGTAGAGAGCGGGCCGCCGGTGATGTATTTGAGGTGCACTTCCTCCGAGCCGCCTTCCTTGGAAGGGAAAATTTTGCAGCAAAGGGTAACGATGGTGGGGATGAACCACACCAGGATAAGGGTATTCACCACATTGAAGAGGGTATGCATGGTACAGACGCTGTACAGCAGGGAGGTCTGGATGGCATCGGCATTGGCCGTATCCGTCAGGTCTGCGGTGTTGGGATCCGGCAGGCCGAAGAGGGTGACGGCGCCGCCCACCAGCTTGAGGAAGAGCGGGAAGATGCACAGCACCCAGGCCACACCGAAGGTGTTCATGATGGTGTGGGAGATGGCCGTTCGCTTGGCGTTGATGTTACCGGCTGTAGCCGCAATATTGGCCGCAATGGTGGTGCCGATGTTCTCGCCCAGAATCATGGCCGCCGCCAGACGGAAAGGAATGACGCCGGTGGTGATAAGGATCATGATGATGGCCATGGTGGCGGCAGAGCTCTGGAAGCACACCGTGAGGATAATGCCGATAATGAGGAAGATGGCCACACTGCCGGCGCCCCACTGCGTCCAGGAGGTAAGGAAGCCCAGCCGTTCCGGGGTAATGAGGACCTGCGCGGTGGCGCGGAGCTGCGCAAAGCCGATGAAAAACAGCGCGAAGCCGATGATGATGCTTCCCAGATCCCTTGTGCGCTGGTTCTTCTTGTTCTGCATGAGCACGTAGCCCACCAGGATAAGGGGATAGGCAAAATCGGCCATATTGAAGGAGAAGCCGAACACCGCCATAATCCAGGAGGTGATGGTGGTGCCGATATGGGCCCCCATAATCACGCCCACGGCCTGTCCCAGCACCAGCAGTCCGGCGTTCACAAAGCTTACCACCATGATGGTGGTGGCCGTGGAGCTCTGGATGACGGCCGTTACGCCTATACCGGTGATAATCTGCTTGAAGGGGTTGGAGGTCATGGATGCGAGGAAGGAACGGAGCCCGTCGCCCGCCACTTTCTGAAGACCGCCACTGAGCAGACTGAGGCCGAAAAGGAACAGGGTTACGGCACCCAGCAAGGTTAGAATCTGAAGAAGGATATCCATAGAGTTATCTGGTTTCAGTGTATCAAGTACGCAAAGATACAATTATTTTTCGTAACTTTGCAGTCTAACGCTTATTGATAATAATTTAATACCACGAGTATATGAAAAAAATTGCAATGGCTCTTCTGTGCGCCCTCCTTTCCGTAGCGGCTTATGCACAGTCTGCCAACATGCTGGCCATGGCCCGCGCAGAGCTGGACAAACGAGGCCTGAACGAAACTGAGGTCCGTGCCCGCCTTCTGGAAAACGGCATTGACGTAGATTCCATCCAGCCGGCCGAATACCCGGCCTATCAGGACCGTGTCCTTTCCATCCTGAACCAGATGCAGCAGGAAAAGGCTGCCAAGGGCGGTGGTGAAAACGGCGGCGTCATCATCGACGGCACCGCAGAGAATCCTACAGTGGCCCCCACCGTATCCTCGGCCGACCTGGCCCAGACTTCCATGGGGGAAGCCGCCGCAGAGCAGGCCCTGAAAAAGACCATCGAGGAGAACAATGTCTCCCCTACCGCCGGTAACGACATCTATGGACATTCGTTCTTTACCGGGAAATCGCTGGAAGTGTTCCGCACCACGGACGGCGCCCAGGCCCCGGATTCCTATATTCTGGGCGAAGGCGACGAAATCCATATCTCCATCTTCGGCTCTTCCCAAACGGAAATCCACCAGCGCGTGAGCCCGGACGGGTCCATCCAGCCGGCCGGTTCCACCAAGATTTTCCTGAAGGGACTCACCCTGGCCCAGGCCCGTGCCGCCATCAAGACCAAACTCTCGCAGCACTATTCCTTCCGCCCGGACCAGATTGCCGTCACCATCAGCACAGCCCGCACCCTCATGGTGAACATCTACGGTGAGGTGGGCGTGCAGGGCGGTTTCACCATCAGCGCCCTCAATACGGTGTTCAATGCCCTGGCAGCAGCCGGCGGCCCCACCGAAAGCGGTTCCATCCGTAACATCCAACTCTCCCGCGGCGGCAAAACCCGCACCCTGGACCTGTATAAGTATATGACCAACCCCACGGACGGTTCCTACTATGACCTCCAGAACAACGACGTCCTCTTTGTTCCCATGGCCAACAAGGTAGTGAGCATTACCGGTGCCGTAAAGCGCCCCATGCGCTACGAGCTCACGGATGGGGAAACGCTGGTAGACCTTATCCGATATGCCGGCGGCCTCAAGGAAACCGCCTACTCCGAGTACATGCAAATCAACCGCTTCGTCAACGACCAGCCCCAGCTCCTGGAATACAACCTGGGCAAGGTGATGTCCGGAGCGCAGTCGGTGGTCCTGATGCCCGGCGACGAAGTTACCATCCGGGAAGCCAACGCCCCCTTCGAGAACTATGTGAGCATCAGCGGTGAAATCTACTATCCCGGCCAATACAACCTGGATAACAACCGCAGCCTCCAAGGTCTGCTGGACAACGCCAAGCCCCGCTACACCACCCGTACAGACTACGTGATTGTGGAGCGCACCCGCCCCGACGAGACTGTGGAAGTGCTCACCGTTCCCTTCCCGGGCATCAACGGCAATCCGGACTTCCGCCTGGAGGCCCGCGACGCCGTCACCGTCCTGGAACAGGCCAGTTTCCGTGACGTGGCCGAGATAGCGGTGGCCGGACAGGTTCGCCGTCCCTTCACCCGTAACTTCGGCCTCAACGACCGCATGACGGTGAAGCAGGCCATCGAACTGGCCGGCGGCGTGCTGCCTTCCGTCTATCCCGTGGCCTATATTTTCCGCCGCGACATCACCAATCCGGAGAGAATGGAGTACATTCCCATCACCATTGAAAAAGACGGGGATACCCTCCTGCAGCCCGGAGACCAGCTGAACGTCTACGACAACACCACCTACACCAACATCGGCGAGGTACGCATCAGCGGTGCCGTCAATACCCCCACCAACGTCACCTTCGACAACAAGCTCACCCTGCACGACATGGTGACCATGGCCGGCGGTTTCGTGGTAGGTGCCTCCTATGACCGTGTACAGGTTTTCCGCAGGAAAATCTCCACCAGCGAAGAGGTTAATTTTGACCTGCTCACCATTGCCGTGGATGAAAACTACCAGCCGATGGACAAGTCTTTCCAGCTGCAGCCCTACGACCACATTGTGATTCGTCTCACGCCCAACTTCTCCACGGGCCGCGCCGTAGAAGTGAATGGCCGCGTGCGCTATCCCGGCACTTATGTACTGGAAGATTCCCGTACCCACCTCTCCGAGATTCTGGCAATGGCCGGCGGCGTGCTGGATGATGCCGAACCTTCCGCCGTCCTGTTCCGTACCTTCAATGGCCGCGGCAACATCGGCATCGACCTGGACAAGATCCGGGCCAACAAGAAAAACGTCAGCTACGATCCCATCCTCATGGAAGGCGACGTCGTGAACATTGTGCGCATGGAGAACACCGTGACCATCCGCGAGACGGGTACCCGCATGGGCCAGTATGTCCCGGCCGATTTCTCCGCAACGCAGAAGAGCGTTATCTACCAGGGTCCTCACAATGCCAAATGGTACATCAATCACAACGCCGGCGGTTTTGGCAAATACGCCGACCGCAACAGCGTCACCGTGACCAAACTGAACGGTCAGAGCGAAAGCACCAAGCGCTTCCTCTTCTGGCGCATCTATCCCAAGGTGGAGCCCGGTTCCGTGATTTCCCTCAGAATCAATCAGGAGAAACAGCAGAAGGATGAAAAGCCCAAGGAAAGGGTGGACTGGGAGCGCATAGCGTCTTCTTCGCTGTCGGCCCTCACCTCAGTGGTCTCCATGATTCTGCTCATCGAAAGACTTAACTAATTATGGACGAAAACCGCACTTACAATCTTCCCGAACAGGAGGAAGAAGGCATCGATTTCGTTGCCCTGGCAAGAGGACTGTGGAACGGCCGGAAGACCATTATCATCTGCACCGCCGTCTTCATTGTGCTGGGTCTGGTGGCCGCCCTTACCATGAAGCGCACTTACACCGTATCCAGCACCATGGTACCGCAGATGAGTTCGCGCTCCTCTTCTTCCCTGGGCAGCCTGGCCTCCCTGGCCGGCATCGACCTGGGCATGACCAATACCGGCTCCGAACTGTCCCCGCTGGTGTATCCCCAGATTGTGAACAGCGTACCGTTCCGTCTGGAGCTCATGAACACGCCTCTTCATTACGAGAAGGCCGATACTGCCGTTAGCATGTACACCTATGCCAAGGAATACGTCAAGCCCTCGGCCATGAGCTATGTGCTCAAATATACCATCGGCCTGCCCGGCACCATCATCGGACTGTTCCGCAAGGACAAGGAAGAGCAGAAGGTGGTGGTGAGCGAGGGGGCCGACAATGGAACGCCCCGTCCCATCATGCTCTCCAAGGATGAGCAGCGCATGATTGCCGCCATCGGCCAGAGCGTTTCCCTTTCTGTGGACAAAAAAGAAGGTTATCTCACCCTCACCGTGAACGGCTCGGAACCCCTGCAGACCGCCGAACTGGCCATGAAAGCCCAGCAGCTGCTGCAGGAAGCCATTACCCGCTTCAGAACGGAAAAGGCCAAAGACAACCTGGCTTACGTGCAGGCCCGGCACGACGAAGTAAAGCGGGAAGCAGAATCCCTGCAGGCCCAGCTGGCTGCCGTCCGCGACCGTTCGCAGGACATGCCCACCACGCGGGCCCGCATTGAGCAGGAGCGCATCCAGAGCAAATACAACGTATCCAACGCCATTTATTCAGAAATGGCCAAACAATTGGAGCAGGCCAAGATGCAGGTGAAACGGGACACCCCCATGCTCACCATTATCCAGCCGGTCACCGTTCCCCGTCAGCCGTCAAACAGCCGGGCCAAGACGCTCATCGTCTGGACCTTCCTGGGATTTGTACTGGGTTGTGGAATTGTTCTTGCCAAAGACTACTGGCCCAAAGCCAAGGCCATGTTCTCCCAAGAATAAGTTCTGTCCAAATACGTGAACTTGCCCTCTTCCCTGTTGATGGTGCAAGTTTTGTTCAACTCCTCCGAATCCGTCTTGAATTCGAGGGAGTTTCCTTTTAGGCTGTACGTTCCTTTGAGGGTCTGGAAATACACGCCGCTGGCCACCAGCACCCGCACGAATTCCGTGGCGGAAGTAAACAGAATAAAGCCGGGATAGGCGGTGCTGTTCAAAAGCCAGAGCGTCCCTTTGAGGGAGGAGGTGCCCTCCATACGTTCGGGGATGCTCACGCAAGGGACGGCATAGTCTTCCAGCACCATGAACTTGCTGCCGTAGAGAACGCCCTTGTGGGAGGCGTCACTGTACTGGTTTCCGGTAACGGAATACTCTTCAGTACCGAAGGACCACCCCGAAGCAATCCCTTCTTTGTGGATCACATTGGCATACGTTCCCGTGAGCAGGGTGCCGTCTTCCCGGTAATAGGAGAAATGGAGGTCGTTGTCTTTCAGGTTGGCCCAAAGGCTGCCGGACATGGAGGCGGGCGCCTCGGGAGAAAGCCGGGTGTAATTCTTGTTGCTGCTGTTCTTCAGATGGGAGAAGGTGCGTACCATGCGGATGGCGTTGTCATCGGCCGTAACGTCTACGCGGTGGCCGTCCACGGTATAGGTGCCGTTGAGGGTCTGGAAGTAGCCGGTACTGCTGCTGTACATGAGTACGGAAACTTTTTCCCGGCCGATATAGCAGGGCCAGCCCACTTGGTCGTTGGCCGTGATTTCCCAGCAACTGTCTTGTACACTGATATAGAGTCCGTCCGTTCCGTTCTTCCCGCAGGAAACGGCAAGAAGGAGCAGGGATAGGGTCAAAAGAATCTGTTTCATTTTGCAAAAGTAATACATTTTTTATAAAAATATGGCACAGAAAGTGTTATATTTGCCCTGATAAAACTTATGGAATGAAAAGATTATTGCTCACCTGCCTCCTGGCCCTTAGCCCCCTGCTGCTGGGCGCACAAGAAATCCGCACCAATTACCGCCTGGACGGTATTACCCATATCTCCACCGACTACGAAAGCCTTGACCTGGCAAAAGTCCCTTCCCAGATTCGTGTAGAGCTGGCCGGCTTTCCGGATGGGTCCACCCTGTATCTGCTGTACATTGTCCTGGAGCAGAAAGAGGCCGTCAACGTTCCCAAGGGCGTGAAAATGGGCGTTACCCTGTCCGGCGGGAAAGTCCTCCGCCTGGACCAGATTGGCCAGGATTCCGCTACCAAACGCCGCCAGGACAACGGGCAGTTCCTCAATCGGCTCAAATATGCCGTAGAACCCGCCGACATGGAAAAGATGGTGCGGGGCATCAAGAGCCTGGACATCATTACCGGTTGGAATCCGGACGACTATGTGCAGGCATCCTTCGGCAATGACCAGCTGGGAAGTCTCCTCAAGCGCCACTGCGAGGCCATCCTGAGGGCCGCCGACAACACCCTTACCCTGGAAGCCAGCCTGGCGGGCTACACGGAGAACGCCAACAGCATCCTTTCCAGCGCCAATCCCCTGGTGGGCCGAGGGCAGAACTACGACTACAACATCCTCCTGTCGCACCTGTACTACAAGAACACCAACAAGGAAGACATCGACCTGGCTTTTGTGCTGGGCGTCAAGGAGCAGTTCCACATTCCCTACGACGCCCCCGTGCGCCTGACCCTCCGGGACGGCTCCGCCATCGAGCTCCTCAACACCCGCGACGACGTGAACTTCGTCTACGTGTACCCTTCCATGGAAGAGCTCTTCCGCATAGCCAATATCGGCCTGGAAAGCCTCTCCGTCACCTATGACGGCGGCACCCTGACAGACAGCTTCCCCCTCTCCGGGCAGAAGAACGGCTTCAGCGACGCCGTGGCCCAGGAACTCCAATTGCTGCTATCCCTCTCCCCAAGATAGGAATTTGAATTATTTTCACTATCTTTGCAGCCCCAAAGGATGGTTCCGTAGCTCAGCTGGATAGAGCAACAGCCTTCTAAGCTGTGGGTCCGGGGTTCGAATCCCCGCGGAATCACAAAAGGAGACGACCTGTTCCAGGCCGCCTCCTTTTGTGATATTTGTTACTGTATAAACCCCGCAAAATACCCCGCAAACAACACATTGGTAATCAAATACCCCACAAGGGTGGACACAATGACACAGATGAGGCCCGGCATCATGAAGCTGTGGTTCAGCAGGTACTTGCCGATAACCGTGGTGCCGCTGCGGTCAAAGTTCACTGTGGCAATGTCGGAGGGGTAGTTGGGGATGAAGAAGTAGCCGTACACGCTGGGAAGCACGCCCAGGAGCACCGGACCGGCAATGCCCAGTTCGTAGGCCAGCGGCAGCATGGCCACCACCACGGCGCCCTGGGAGTTGATGAGCACGGAAACCAGGAAGAACACAAAGGCAATGCTCCAGGGATAGTTGGTCACAAGGTCCGTGAGCATGAGCTTCATTTGGTCCATGTAGTTGCCAAAGTAAGTGTCGGCCAGCCAGGCAATGCCGTAGATGGCCACTACGGCCACCATGCCGCTCTGCCAGACGGCGCCGGCCACGGCTTTCTTGGGCTGGGCTTTGCAGAACATAATGTTGCAGGCGGCGGCCGTGAGCATGATAATCTGGATGCAGATGTTCATCTTGGGCAGGTTGATGGCCGTTGCCAGCGAACGCCCGTCGGAAACATGAATCATCTGACAGAAAGCGAAGCCCACAATCACAAGCAGCGCCCCCAGGAACACGTACACCGAAGCCTTGGCCTCTTTGGTAATGACCTTGTCCAGCGTGGTGGCAGAGTTGCCGTACATGTACTTATACGCCTCGGGGTCGGCCTTACGGGCCTGGAAGTCAGGGTCATCGTCCAGGTCCTTGCCGCGCTTGTAAGAGGCAGCAGCGGCGCACATCAGGCCGATGACACAGGCCGGAATGGTAACCATGAGCACCTGCGGAATGCTCACCATGAAGCCGTTGGCATTGGAAATGGTGACAAAGGCCACCACGGCGGCCGCAATGGGAGAGCAGGTAATGCCCACCTGCGAGGCAATGGAAGCCACGCCGCAGGGACGTTCCGGGCGGATGTTCTTCTTGAGGGCAATGTCGCAGATGATGGGCATGATGGTGTAAACCACATGGCCGGTGCCTACCAGCACGGTGAGGAAAAAGGTAACCAGCGGACCCAGGAAGGTAATATGGTCCGGGTGTTTGCGGAGCATCTTTTCGGCTATCTGAATCATCCAGTCCATACCGCCCGAAGCCTGGAGCGTACCGGCGCAGGTAACGGCGGCAATGATGATGTAGATAACATCTGTAGGAGGCGTGCCGGGCTTGAGGCCGAAGCCGAACACCAGAATGGCCAGGCCGATGCCGCTGATGGCCCCCAGGGCCAGGGAACCGTAACGGGATCCCACGTAAAGGGCTGCCAGCACAATGAGCAGCTCCACAATCATAGTAAAGGTCATAGGTCTTAGAATTTGTACAAGTTCAGTCCGGTTTCCTCGTCGGCGTATCGGCCCACAAAGGTGGTATGGAAAGCGTCAATGAGCAGTTCGCAGGCCCCGTTGATTCTGGCCGACAAAAGATGCCCGCCAACGCAGCTGTAATCCCTGCGGCTGCAGGTAAGATGGATGTGCAAATACACCTGTCCGTCTTTCTCGGAGATATTTCCGGCGATGGATGTAATTTCCATCTGCTCGGCAAAAGTCTTGTCTACATACTGCTTGGTGGCGGGATCCAGGAAGCGGAACGTGGCCTCCGAAACCGCCCCGATTCCGCTGATTTGGCCGGCCTTGATGCCCTTTTTCCGGCAGAATGCGGCAAGGGCCTCTACCAGTTCCACATGATTGTCCAGGCTAACGATGTAGCGGCTGTTGAAAGGCAGCAATTCCTTTTGGTCTACTTTAGTGTATTTGTACATGGTCAAAGCTTTTGACAAAGGTAAGAAAAAACAATGAAAAAAGGAGGGCCCTGAAGCCCTCCCATTCAAAAGTATGCGCCGCGCAAGGCTAGTCCTTGATGAAGGAGAAGTTGGCACCGCCCCACATCACCAGCCAGCTCTGGTTGGTGTACTCACGGCCGGCGGCAGTCACGTAGTCATACGCCAGGCCGATACCGGAAGCCGTATAGCTCCAGTCATGGGTTTCACCGAAGGCTGCCATGAACTTGCCGGAGATTTCATCATAGGTGAAATCAATGTCCACGGAAGTGTCGGCAATGCTGCGGTAGGTGGCCGAAGTGCCCGTACCACGGTACATGCAGGCATAGACCTTGGGAACTGCCAAACCGCTGCCCGTCAAGTAGTTGGTAGCGAAGATGGTGCCGGCTTTCCAGACAATGCGGTAATGGTCGCCATCAATCTTCTCATACGGCAGGGTGCCGATGAGCCAGGCGTCCTTGCCTTCAATCACACGCTTCTGCGCATCATCCGCGAAGCGGAAGGTTACATGGCTGTCATCGGCCTTCAGGATTTCAATCTTGCGCGCTACAGCAGAACCGCTGGAACTGGTAGGAGCCATCATGGTATAATTGCCAAAGAACTCCTGTCCCACATTCTCACGGACTACCAGGGTTGTCCGGCCCTCGAAATTACCGCCCGAGGCGATAATCTGGGTGGCGCCCGGAGCCACACCCGTCACATTGCCTTCGGCATCCACCGTGGCAATGGAAGGATCTGCGCTGGACCAGGTGATGGCGAGGGTCTCGGGGGCGTTGATGGGACGCTGGGCGGCAGACAACTGGATGGTCTTGCCCACACGCACATAAGCGCTTTCCGGCGTGGTGTACACCTCACGGACAGACAGGTCACCGAAAACACCCACCTCGCTGAAGTAAACGGAAGAATAATACGAAGCGTAGTTCCTGTTGAACTTGCAGCCGATGTAACGGGCGTTGGCGGTTTCATAGAAGCGGACCACCTGCCAGGTAGCAGCGGCACCTATCTCAAACTCGATGACACCCACGCTGGTCCAGTTCTCGCCGTCATTGCTGATATAGAACTCTGCTTCTCCCGGCCAGTAGCGCTCCAGGTAAGCAGTGCTGCTGCCATAGGGAACAAAGCCGATACCGTCGATGGGCGCCTGGCTCTTGAGGTCAATATACATGGAAGGAGCCGTTGCATTGGCATCGGCCGTGAGGTAGATATAGCTGGTGTAAATCCCATCATAGAAGCGCTCGGGATAGGCACTGGTGCTGTAGGGCGTCCAGTCGGTGCCGCCAACATACTGCTTGTCCTCCAGGCCCTCGATGGTGCCCAGATAGATGATGGTATAGCGGTTGCGGATGTTCCAGGTGAAAGTGTTCAGGTTCTCACCCACCTCAGCGGGACCGCTCACCACTTCCAGGGTAAGTTTGGCATCGGTGTACTCATCCATGTGAATGAGGTCGTCGCTTTGGTCCAGCACCACGCGGATGTCCGAAGAGGAAACCCTTTCCCCGGCGGGGATGGTCACCTTGTCATGGCCTTCCACAAAGTGCCAGGTGCCTTCCGGCAGACCTTCCAGCTTGGCTTTCACCTCAATGGGCTGGGCCTGGGCCAGGTTCAGCTGCACATGGAAGGAAGCGGTGTCTTCCGGAATTTCCACACCCAGCGGATTGGAATTGTAGACGCTCTTGTAAACATTGTTGTTCTGGAGCTCGTTCACATACACCTTCACCCCGGTGAAAGATTCTTTTTCAACGGGATACAGCGGCGTGCCGGGAACCAGTTCATCCTGGCAGGCGAACAGGGCAAGGGCGGAGAGGCCCAACAAAAATATACTCAGTTTTTTCATAAGGCTCTTCTGGTTTATTTACCGTCAATACGGACGTCCGGAATCCAAGGGAAGTCTGTGGCGGCATGGGCGCGGCCGGCGCCTTCCTCAGCACCCAGGGAGTAATCGGTAAAGCTCGTACCGGTACCTTCGTTGAACTTGTAGTAGCACATCAGGCCCTCGGAAGCGGGGTCGCAGGAGTACATGTTGTTCTGAATCTCGGCCTGGCTGCGGGCAACGGACCAGAAGCGCATCTCGGCAAACATGGCATTGGCCTTGAAATAGCTGCCGCTGCTGGCCATCTGGAAGTTGGAGCCACCGTCGCCGCCGTTTTCATCAAGGGTGTAGGAATTACCTCCCACATCCAGGGAGTTGTCCAGCTGGCCGTTGATGTAAAGCAGCACCTGGGAGCCGTTGCACACAAAGGCAATGTGATACCAGGTATTGATATTAAACAGGGTCTGGCTCTCAAACTGGGTCCCCTGGGTCTTGATTTGCAGGCGGTTACCCTCAATAGGAGCATCACCGAAACGGACGTAAATTTCATTGCCGGACAGGGTTACATTCAGGATGGCCTGGTTGTTCAACTGGCCAATGCCCGTTCCCAGCTGGTCCATGTTCACGTTCACCTCCCAGGTCCACTGGGTGAAGGTACTCACCTTTCCGTTGAACATACCCAAAATCTTGGAATTGGTATTGACCTTGGGGACATCCTGGATGGGCAGGCGGTTCAGTACGTACACCATGGAAGCGGCCGATTCCAGCACTTCCACCTTGGCATCCTGGCTCTTCAGGGTAACAGGAATGGCATATTTAAGGCCGGAGTCCACCATCTCGTCGGTGAGGGGCTTTACATGCACACGCAGGGAAGAGGACATGGACTGTCCCTTGAGCACCTTCACCTGGGTGACGGGATTGTCCTCGGCATCCGTGATGGAGAAAAAGTCATCGGGAAGCGGGACATAGGTGGTAGACTTGCGCTTGTTGAATTTCTCAAGTGCAGTGGCGTCCTTGGCCAGGGTAAAGCTGCAGTCTTCGGCGGCAGGATCCGTAAGGCGGATGGCCGTTTCCACAAATACTTCCTCCATGCCCAGGGTAATGCCCTGTGAAGCATAAGCCTGGGTCTGGGTCTGGGCAATGAAGGCTACTCCGCTGCCCACACCCGAAAGGGGTGCGTATTCGGCATTATGGCAGGCAGAGAGTGCCACCAGGGCAAGGCCCGCTGCCACGTATTTTATAATGGTATTTTTCATTGTCATGACGGTTTAATAGATGCGGGGGTTCATGATCTGGATGGCTTTTCTGAGCCAGGGATAAGTGCAGGCGTAACCTTCAAAGGCCTTGTATTTACCTTCCTGTCCACTGAGCTCAACCTCACCGGAAGCAGCGTACTCATACTCCATGTGGTAGGTGCCCACACCGCCTTTGCGGTAGGTCTTGCCATCATAAGAAGGATTCCACATGGCAAAGCCGTGCAGGGAAGGAACGCGGCTGCCGTCGGGACGGGTGAAGTTTACACCGCCCTTGGCGGCATAGGCCTCAAAGTTCTCACAGACAATGAGTTTGTTGGCCACCTGCTCGGCGGTAAGTCCTATATCCTCACCTTCTGCCTTGAGCCAGTGGTTTACCTGACGGTTGTAACGGTTCTGCAAGGACGTCTCGCTGTACTCGCCATAGGCCTGGAGGATGAAGTAGTCAAAGGCATCGGCATACTTCTTATCCATAGCCTCAGGCTCACCGTCAATCACCAGGAGCTTGCCCTTACCGGCACGGGGACCCAGTTCTGTGGCAAGGGTGTTGACGAAGGCTTCCATGATTTCGGGACCGGCACGCCAGAGTTCCTTTTCGGTGGCGAAAGGCTGGGCATAGCTGGGCTCGGCATCCAGGTCAAAGCCGTCGTAGTCATACTTGGCAATGGTGTCCAGGATGGCCTTGGCATATTTTTCCGTAGCGGCAATATGCTCTTCCATGGTTTCACCCCAGCCCCAGAAGTCGTGGCGCCAGTTTTCGCCCTCATAGTTGGCGGGGGCGGGAGGAGTAATCTGGTCGCCGATGTCGAAGACCAGGAAGCAAACCAGGGCCTTGGTGCCCTTCAGTTCGCGGACTTTACGGTAGTCTTCCAGTTTTTCCTTGGAGGGATTGGCCCAGCCGCCCCACATGGACACAAAGTCCACGCTGTCGGGAAGGCCCATCATGGAATGCTCCATGGAAGAGCCGGTGCCGGTCCAGTTGCCAAACCAGCCGAAGGCGACGGAATGGTCGGTCTGCTTGTAAGCACGCAGGGCCTCATAATAAGCATCATCCTTTACCAGGCCGGTAAGTTTGATGGGGTTCTGTACCTGGGTCTCCGTCCATTTCTGGCAAGCGCAGACAGAGGCCAGAACGATGCCTGTTACCAGGAGTGTTTTATAGATACTTTTCATATTCTGTCAGTTAAGGAATTAACGCTGCCACCACATTTTGGTAAGGTAGTCATCGGCACCGCCCAGCAGCTGCACGGCGGCCTGGTAATTCTCACGGTTGTTCACAGCCTCCTTGGGATCGAAGGGAACGCGGTTGGGAATCTGGGCGCCCGTGACGGAGGCGGGAGAAAGGGTGAAGACCTGGGGATAACCGGTACGGCGGATTTCATTCCAGCCTTCGTCGCCGCAAGGGAAGAGCGCCAGCCATTTCTGGGTGATGATGCGCTCCAGCTTGCGCTCGTCGCTGTCACCTTCGGCCCAGGCAATGGTGATGGTGCTCACGCGCGGGTAGGCGCTGCGGCCGTAGCCGCCATCGGCATTCACATAATTGGCCTGCAGGGAAGTTGCATCGGCAAGGTATGTGTCGGCACCGGAGGCGCCCCACTGGGCGAAGGAGGCACGGATACCGTCATCATACAGCTCCTTGGCGCTGCCGCCCATGCTCCAGCCTGCCAGGGCACCTTCGGCGCGGCAGAAGAACATTTCGGCGGCGGTCATCCACACACCGCGGGTAGAGGATTCCACATTCGCCGCGGAATACAGGCCCTTGGCGGTGGGATTGTCACCAATCGAAGCCGATGCAGGGCAGCCGATGACCGCGCGGGGACCGGCCGTTGCCGTGGGCTTGAAGTAGAGGGTGAGGCGGGGGTCGTTGTAACCGGTGAGGTAAGACTCAATGTCGGCGCAGGCGCGGCTGTCACCCCATTCCACGGAAGTCTTGTACTGTCCGTTGGGCATAAAGCCGATGGTGCAGTTGTCCTCGTTGGCGGTGATTACACCGGACTGGACGGCGGCTTCGGCAACGGCCTGGGCCTTGGCAGGATCGGCAAAGCGCATGCGCACGGCAATGCGGAGCTTCAGGGAGTTGGCATAACGGACCCACTGGGCCATCTTGCCGGCATACACCAGGTCCTTGGCGGGAACGCCCATGGTAAGGGAAGGATCGGCCTGGACCATGGGGCCCAGGATACCGGTGGCGTGGTCCAGGTTGTCCAGCAGGAAGTAATACACCTCTTTCTGGCTGGCATAGCTGCCGTCATCGGCGATGGGGAAAGGACCGTAAGTATCGGTGAGACGGAGCATTACGGACGCATGGATAATCTGGGCCCAGCAGTAGAAGGGGTTATCCTTTTCTACCCGGAGGCCCAGCTCACGCATGGCCGTGGAAACCTTGGGCAGGCAGTCACGGTAAGGGTACGAAAGCCAGCCTTCCGGGGCGTTCATCCGCACGAAATTGGTGGTCCATTTAGGTTGGGTATGGGTCATGTACCGCGCGCAGTAGTTACCAATCAGGTCTACATTCATCTGATAGGTGTTCTCCTGCTCCGGGAAGGCCTGGTTCTCCAGGGCCTGGATCTGGGACATGAGCGCCCAGCCGTCGCGGTTCATTTCTTCGTCATTGGTTTTTCCGCCGGGACGGTTGATATCCTCAAAAAGTTTGGCACAGGACGTAGTCATCACCAGCGCGGAAAGAACAGCTGCAGTATAGATAAATAACTTTTTCATAATCGTGCTCATTTTAGAACTTCATCCTGACATTGAAACCGAACGAGCGCAAACTGGGCTGCATGAAGTAGTCCACGCCTTGGTAATAAGTACCGGTGGAGGCAACGGCTTCGGGGTCAAACGGGGCCCGCTTGAAGAGCATCAGGAGGTTGTTGCCGGTTACGCCCACATAGAGCTGCTTGCCGCCAATCCACTTGGAAGGAATGTTATAGCCGATATGGGCCTCCTGCAGGCGGACGTTGGTGGCATCATAGATATAGTTCTGCCAGACGGGGGAAGAGCCACCCACCACGGAGTAGAACTGCTCGGCCGAAATGGTGCCGGTATTCACGGGGAAGCCGCCGGCAGCACGCATATCGGCCGAAGCCTTGGAAACGCCGTAGGCGTCCAGCATGGCCTGCGTCTGGGAAATCACAATGCCGCCCAGGCGGGCCGAGATGAGGAAGCCCAGGTTCACGCCCTTGAAGGTGAACTCATTGTTCCAGCCCAGGTTGGCCTTGGGCAGAACAGAGCCGCGGTAGATGGGGTTGTCGGCGATGGTCTGGCGGATGATGTTGCCATTGCTGTCCAGGGCCGCATTGCCCTCATTGTCCAGGGCTATGGTGGTGTAGTCGTACATGTCACCCATGGTGCCGCCCTTCTTCAGGATGACGCCGATGCCGTCCAGACCGCCCTTGGCAATGATTTTGTCGGGGTCGGAGGGATCCAGTTCCACAATCTTGTTGCGGTTCATGGAATAGGTGAAATTGCTGTGCCAGCCAAAGCCGCCCCAGGTCTTGTTCACGCCCAGGGACAGTTCCAGACCAATGTTCTGGACGTTACCGGACTGATACAGTTCGCTGGTGTAACCGGTGCTGGCCGAAATGGGCCGATAGAGGGCCTGGTTGTAAGTATTGGACTTGTACCAGGTGGCGTCCAGGGTGAGGTCGCCGCCCAGCCACTGGGACTGGATACCCACTTCCCAGGAGTTGGTGCGCTCCGGCAGATAGGTCTCCGGATACTTCACGGTAGAGGCCGAATAGTCATATTCGCTGGAAGAGAAGGACCAGTTCCAGGGAGAAGAGGCGTTCACGGGAATGGGGGAACCCACGGAAGCCCAACTGGCACGCACCTTCAGGTAGCTCCACCAGTCGGGGAGTTTCACCATCTGGGAGATGATGCCGGACACACCCACGGAAGGATAGAAGAAAGCGTAGTTGCTGGTGTTGGAGAGGGCGGAATCCCAGTCCTCACGGCCGGTAAGGGTCAGATACACCATGCTCTTCCACCCCAGTTCCACATTGGCAAACACGGCCACGGTGTTGTGGAGGGTCTTGGAATAGGAAGGACGGTTGTCGTTGTGGGCCGTACGATAGTCGATGGCATTGGGCGAGAACACGTTGGACGGGCCGCGGAGACCTCCCTGGAAGCCGTTCACCTCATAATGGGTGTAGGCGTAGGAGGTGCCGATGTTGGAAGACAGGGAGAAGTTTTCCCAGGTCTTGTTGATATTGGCCATAAGGTCGCCGTAGAGGGACTGGTCGTCGGTCTTGCTCTGGGCATAGAAACCATAGGGGGAACCGGCGGTGAAGATGCTCAGGGTGGAGGCATAGCGCTTGTTCTCACTCTGGGAAATGGCATCGTCCCAACGGACACGTCCGGTGACGTCCAACCACTTGGTAATCTGATACTTCAGGGATCCGGACACCATGTAACGGTGCTTGTTGTTGGTGCGGTCCATGCGCTTGGCCACCCAGTAAGGATTCTGCTTGTACAGGTCGTTGCCGTACTGCCAGTTCTGCACATAGATTTCGCGGGAGGGATCATAGACCTCGAAGGCGCGCACGGCGTTGAAGTCTTCGCCGCGAGGGAAGAGGTACAGGCCGGTGAGCGGGTTGAAGTACTGACCCTGGGCCATCATGTTGGCATCCTTTTCCTTGGTGAAGGAGAGGGAGACATCCAGGGTGAGTTTGTCGTCCAGCATGGAGGTGGTGTTGCGGAACGCAGCATTGTAACGGTCATAGGTGTTGCCCATGATGATACCGCGGGCGTTGTCCGTACCCAGGGAAAGGTAAGTCTGGTTCTTGGCATTGCCCGTAGTGAGGGCCACGCTGTTCTGGATGTCGTAACCGGTCTGGAAGAACTTGCGGGGCTCAAAGCCGGTTCCGGTTCCTTCCGTGCCCCAGGACATGGTTTCGCCGGGACGGTTGCCGTAAGTGTTCTGGAACTCCGGCATCACAAAGGCGTTGGAGAAGGAAGTGTTGTTGGCGAGCGACACGGAAATCTTGCCTTCCTGACCCTTCTTGGTGGTAATCATAATCACACCCTGGGCGGCGGAAGAGCCGTAAAGGGCGGCAGCGGCCGGACCGGAGAGCACAGAGATGGACTCAATGTCTTCGGGGTTCAGGTCGGCAATGCCTTCGGAACCCGGCTGGGTGGCATAGATACCGCCGGAGATTTCACCGTTGTTGCGGTTGGTAATGGGCACACCGTCAATCACATAGAGCGCCTGGTTGGACTGCTCGATGGACTTGGGGCCACGCATCACCACACGGGTGGCACCACCCACACCTGCAGAAGAGGTGTTGATGTTCACACCGGCCACTTTACCGGCCAGGGTGCTCATGACGTTGGTAGACTTCACCGTGGTGAGGTCGCCGGAGTCCACTTTCTGAACATTGTAGCTCAGGGCCTTGGCGGCACGGCGGATACCGAGGGCCGTCACAACCACTTCGTTAAGAACGTCTGTGTCATTCTGAAGAACAACATCGATGACGCTGCGGCCTGCCACGGGAATGGTCTGGGTGGCCATACCGATGTACGACACTTCCAGGGTTGCATTCTCGTCACAGGACAGTTCATAGTTGCCGTCCAGATCTGTCGTGGTTCCCGTTGAGGTACCCACCACAAAAATGCCGGCGCCGATGAGAGATTCACCCCCCCCATCGGTCACAGTTCCCCTCACCACGTGCTGTGCATAGCCCGTCATGGCAGACAGGCACAGCACGCCAGCAGCGGAGAGAACTGCCAACAAATGCTTTGATTTGAACATAGTTAGTTTGAGTTATTGTGTTTGGTTTAGTATTTTTATGTGGTATGGGAGGTCAAAGATAAGGCTTTTTTCTGAAAATACAAAAAAGCCGGCCCCCGAAAAGGCCGGCTCAAGGATTCAAAAATTCGCCAAATTATTTCACCATACCACTGAAGCCCATGAAAGCCAGGGCCAGGATACCCACGCTGATGACGGCGATGGGAACACCCTTGAAGGCCTTGGGCACGTCGTTCATGGCGAGGTGCTCACGGATACCGGCAAAAATAACCATGGCCAGGCCGTAGCCCAGGGAGGTGGCAAAGGCATATACCAGGGCCTGTCCCAGGTTGAGCATACCGCCGGGAACAAAAGCGAACTCCTTGGTAACCACGTTGATGGCAACACCCAGCACCGCGCAGTTGGTGGTAATCAGGGGAAGGAAAATACCCAGGGCCTGATACAGGGACGGGCTCACCTTCTTAAGGACAATTTCCACCATCTGCACCAGGGCTGCAATGACCAGGATAAAGGCAATGGTCTGCAGGAATTCAATCTGGAAAGGAACCAGCAGGTACTGGTTAATCAAGTAGGTTACCAGCGTTGCCAGGGTAATGACAAAGCACACGGCCATGGACATGCCGGTGGCGGTGGACAGCTTGTTGGAAACACCCAGGAAGGGGCAGATACCCAGGAACTGGGCCAGGACGATATTGTTGACAAAAATCGCCGATACGATAATGAGAAAGTATTCCATAGCCTAGTTCTTTTTAAGGTATTTGTTGAAAAGCACCATCAGGTAGCCCAGGCACAGGAAAGCGCCCGGAGCCATCACGAAGGCCAGCATACCGTCGGCCCCGCCGATAAAATTGTACCCGAACACAGAGCCGGAGCCCAGAATCTCACGCACGAGGCCCAGCACGGTGAGCGAGCAGGTGAATCCCAGGCCAACGCCCAAACCGTCACAGGCACTCTCCAGAACGCCGTTTTTGTTGGCAAAAGCCTCGGCGCGGCCCAGCACAATGCAGTTCACCACAATCAGGGGGATAAACAGGCCCAGGGTCTCATACATGGCCGGGGTATACGCCTGCATCAGGAACTGCAGCAGCGTCACAAAAGTGGCAATCACCACAATGTACACAGGAATATGCACCTTGTCCGGCACCACGGGGGCAATGGCCGATATGGCCATGTTCGAAAGCACCAGCACAAAGAGCGTGGCCAGGCCCATGCTGAGGCCGTTGATGGCACTTGTAGTGGTTGCCAGCGTAGGGCACATGCCCAGCAGCAGCACGAAGGTGGGGTTGTTCTTGACCAGCCCGTCGGCAATCAGTTTCAGTTTACTCATTGTTCTGTCCTCCTTCTTCTACAGATGCCCGATCAAGGTCGGGCATGACGCTCCCGTCATTGCCGGAGAGACCGGCAATCTCATTAAATTTATTCAGGGCATTCTCCACGGCCAGTGTATAAGCGCGGGATGTGATGGTAGAAGCCGTGATGGCATCCACATCACCGCCGTCCTTCTTCACGGACAGCTTCTTGATGGACGGGTCAAAGCCTTTCCACTGGCCCATGAACTTCTGGTCCGTGGTGCACTTGGCGCCCAGGCCGGGCGTCTCGGCATGGGAGAGCACCGAAGTGTTGTACACCACCCCGTCGGGGGTTACCCCCACAATCAGGGACAGCGGTCCGCCGAAACCCACCGTAGTGGATTCCACGGCATAGCCCACCAGGGTTTCCCCGTCGGTGGCCGTGTAGTAATGGCCTTCCTCGTTGTACTGCAGCTCAGTAAAATGCGGCAGCACCTGGCCGATGGCCTTTTCTGTCTTGGCTGCGGCCGCAGCATCAATGGGCTCCTTGGTAAGGGCATAAGCCCCGCCCAGGATACCCGAGCAGAAAAGGCAGGTAAGGCCCAGGACCAGCACCATATTGGTTAAATTGGATTTTACTGCCATAATTTATTTCCTCCCGAACTTTTTCTGTTTGAACCACATATTCAGCAGCGGAACCACCGAATTCATAATGAGGATGGCAAAGGAAACGCCTTCCGGATAAGAGCCGAAGTAACGGATCATCATGGTAAGGAAGCCGATGCCCACGCCAAAGACCACACCGCCCCAAACGCTCATGGGCGAGGTCACATAGTCCGTGGCCATGAAGCAGGCGCCAAGGATGAGACCGCCGGTGAGAAGGTTAAAAGCCGGGTCCGTGAAACGGGCCGGGTCGATGCCCCAGAAAATGAGGGACGTAAGGGCCACGGTGGCAAAGATGGAAAGGGTAATCCAGGGCTTGATAACCTTGCGGCAGCAAAGGTACACAAAACCTGCCAGCAGCGCCAGGGCGCAAACTTCACCGGCACTGCCGCCCAGGTTGGCAAACAGAAGATCCTTGTAATTGTAGGCCGAGGTGAGTTCCTGAACGGTAGCGCCCTGCATGAGGCCTTCCTGGACAGTACCCAGCGGCGTGGGACCGGAAATGGCATCTACGCCGAAGAGGCCCTGCGGCTGGCTCCAGGTGGTCATGTAGGTGGGGAAAGACACCAGCAGGAACACACGGCCCACCAGGGCGGGGTTCCAGATGTTCTGTCCCAGGCCGCCAAAGGTCATCTTGGCAACGCCGATGGCCACAATGCTGCCAATCACAATGACCCACCAGGGCGTGGTATAAGGCACGTTCAGGGCCAGGAGGATACCCGTAATCACCGCGGAGAAGTCTCCGATGGTGGAGGGTTTCTTGAGCATGTATTTGGTGATGGCCCATTCCAGCAGCACGCAGGAGGCCACGCTTACGCCTAAAACCAGCAATTCCTGCCAACCGTAGAAGACCACGGAGCAGATGACGGCCGGAATCAGCGCAATCACCACATCCAGCATGAGGGACCGGGTAGAGTCCTTGGAATGGATGTGCGGAGAAGGAGATACAATCAATTTACTCATAGTCTCTTACTTTTTAGCAGCTTCTGCAGCGGCTTTGGCGGCCGCGGCGCGGGCACGGATGGCACCCAGGGCGGCACCCTTGCCCATACGGATATTGTCCAGCAGCGGAATGTGGGCCGGGCAGGAGTACATGCAGCAGCCACACTCAATGCAGTCGTGGGCGGCATTGGCCTCCAGGGCCTCCACGTCGCCGGCTTTGGACAGTTTGTTCAGCAGGAAAGGCTCCAGGCCCATGGGGCAGGCATCGGCACACTTTCCGCAGCGGATGCAATTGCCGGCGCTCTGGCGGCGGGTTTCGGCCTCGGTGAGGAACAGCAGTCCGCCGGTTCCCTTGACGGTGGCCGCCTCCAGGTTGGCTACGGCACGGCCCATCATGGGACCGCCGCTAATGACCTTGGCGGCACTTTCGGGCACACCGCCCAGATAGTCGACGATGTACTTCAGGGGGGTTCCCACGCGGACCATCAGGTTGGCCTGCTTGGGGAAGCACGCGCCCGTCACGGTGACGGAATTGTCCACAATGGGTTTATTTTTCTGCACGGCGTCGTACACGGCCAGGGTGGTGCAAACATTCTGCACCACGGCTCCCACGCTGATGGGAAGGGCGCCGGAGCCCACCTGACGGTGCATCACAGCATCGATGAGCTGTTTTTCACCGCCCTGCGGATACATCATTTTCATCACCATCACGTCAATGCCCTGGTAACCCAGCCTGGCAATGACCTCACGGATATGGGCAATGGCCTCGGGCTTGTTCTCCTCGATGGCAATGGTGCAAGGAACATTGCCCATTACCTGGCGGAGGATGGCGGCACCCACCACCACCTTGTCGCCCTTCTCCAGGAGGGTACGGTAGTCGGAGGTGAGGTAAGGCTCGCACTCACAGCCGTTGATAATCACCCGCTCGCACTTGGAGCCCGGAGGCGGGGAAAGCTTCACATGCGTGGGGACGGTGGCGCCACCCAGGCCCACGACGCCGCCGCGGCGGATTTTCTCAATGATGGCCTTGTTGTCGGAGGGAATCTCGGTGACAAGGGTGTCCGTGGTATCAATGCCCTCGGCCCACTCATCGCCCTCAACGGCAATTTCAATGTGGGAGGAAGGCTTTCCGGCCAAGTCTGCACGCGGGCCGATGGATTTCACCGTGCCGGACACGGAGGAATGGATAAAGGTGGACACAAAGCCGCCGGGCTCTGCAATCACCTGCCCCACCTTCACTTTGTCGCCCACAGCCACCACCGGCACTGCAGGAGCGCCAATGTGCTGGGCCACAGAAATATACACAGTAGGAGCCAGGGGCAGCTGCTCAAGAGCGCACTCCCTGGACATCTTGTTGTCGTGCGGATGCACACCGCCGATACTGAAAGTTCTCTTACTCATTTGTAACCTCCTTCTTTTCAGATGCCTCTTCGGCGCCGGGCATGACGGGCTTGGCAGCAGCGGCAGTGACCGCTTCTGCCGGAGCATCGGCCTTCTTATTAGCGACGGCAGAAGCGGTTACTGCCGCTGCCTGTGCGGTGGCTGCTTCTTTAGCCTTCTGCTGACGCACTTTAATACGTTCCTTGATGGCATCTTTGTCCAGCGGTTTGGGGAAATTCACGCCATGGATGGCGCCGGTGGGGCACATGGCCTCGCACTCGCGGCAAAGTTTGCACTTGGCGGGGTCTATATAAGCCACATTGTTCTCCATTACAATGGCCGCGTGCGTACAGGTCTTCACACAGATGCCACAGCCGATACAGGCATTGGCGCAGGCCTTCTTGGCCACGGGACCCTTGTCCTTATTGACGCAGCTCACGAATTCACGCATGCCGCGCGGCCCCTTGGGCCTTAGCTCGATGATGGCCTTGGGACAGGCCTTCACGCAGGCGCCGCAAGCGGTGCACTTCTCCTGGTCCACCACCGGAAGCCCGGTCCCGGAATCCATGGACAGCGCGCCGAACTGGCAGGCCGCCACGCAGTCCCCGCAACCCAGGCAACCCCAGGCGCAGCCGGTGTCGCTGCTGTACAGGGCCGCCTTCACCTTGCAGGAAGGGTAACCGTTGTATTCGTTCAGGGTGGGACGGGCGGCACAAGTACCGTTGCAGCGGACCACTGCAACTTGAGGGGCCTTGGCCTGAACCTCGTAACCCAGGATGGCGGCCACCTTGGCCATGGTGTCATTGCCGCCCACCGGACAGTAATTGTTGTCCAGGTTGGGGGCTTTCACCGCAGCTTCGGCAAACGCACGGCAGCCGGCAAAGCCGCAACCGCCGCAGTTGGCCCCGGGCATGGCCTTCTCCACCTCGTCGATGCGCGGGTCTTCCTCAACCTTGAAGCGCTGGGCCACCAGGTAAAGGACCAGCGCGAGCACCAGTCCGAGGATGGTGACCACAGCGATAGTCCAAATGATGATTGTTACCATTTACTTATCCTTTTATTGTAAATATATATTCGTTCTGCAGCTTAGCCCTGAACAGCCAGAGCAGGAAATAATACAGGCCGATGGCCCCGATTCCGCAAAGGGCGGCCGGCACTTCCGCCACTTCCAGGCCGATGAGTCCCAGAATGACGGCCAGCATCACCAGCAGGGGGATAAAATAGGCCAGCCACACGGCTTTCATGCCCATGGAAGCCTTCAGCACCAGCTCCACTTCCTCGCCTTCGGCATGCGGCGAATAAGGGCTTGTGGGCACTTCCACGGCCTTTTCCTTAAGCTCCGCCATGCCACAGAGGCCGGCGGCGTGACAGCCGGCGCAGGCGCCTTCCTGCAGGATGGCCACAGTGGTGGTCTGGGGCGTCACCCGCACCACTCTTCCTTTATGGGATACCACTTCTTTCATCGCACCAGGGAATCAAAAGGATACTTGAGGCCTTCGTACTGTTTGAGCCAGCCCCAGATGGCGCCGGCCTTGAGGGGCGCATAAAAAGCGACGGGCATGCGGGCGTTGTCATCGGCAAACCACAACTGGACGGGCTTGTCGCCCTCAAAAAGGGCGCCGTTCACCACCGAACAGTTAAAACAGAGGGTCTTCACCGGACCTATCTTGCGGATTTTTTTGGTCTCCCGCCCCACAAAAGTGAGGGTGATGTCAAAGACGGAGTCGTCTATGGCAAAACGCAGCGGGAAGTGCTCCCCGCCCTGCAGGCCGGAAACCTCCAGGGCCCGGAAACGGTACACCAGCGTGGGAAGGTCGTACACTTCCTTCTGGAGGGGGATCTCGTAATGCTCGTCGCCGCGGCCGTTAAAGTTCACATCGGCATGAATCACCGCATTCTCCCAGTCGTAGCGGTAGCGGTTCCAGGCGGTGTATTTGCCTTCATGGGTGTCCCGGCGGCAGCGGACGGGCCTGTGCTCCTCAATGGAGAACCAACTCTCAAAATTCTCGCGGATATAGAAGAAATTGTCGTAAAAAGGGGTGGTCCGGGCCGACAGCTTGAGCCAGTAGCAAGGCTCGCTGTCCACTTCCGTGCGGGTAAGCACGGCATCGGCCAGGCCCACTTCCGTATTCACGGCCCCCCATTTGTACATGATGGAGTACTGCAACTTCTCGCCGTCCTGGAAAGGGGCGTCTTTTCTGACCGGGAAGGCGTGCACGAGCACGGACAGCAGCAATACAAAGGCCGATATGAGTATCCTTCTGCGCACCGCCTAAAACTGTTCCTGGGAATCGAAATCGTAGCTCCCTTCCGGCGCCGGTTCATTGGCGGCACTGGCCACGGGGCCCTGCTGGGCATAAACATCCAGGCTCTGGTCGGGCTCCACAAACTTCACCTGACCGGCCTTGTACTTCATTTCAATGTCACAGACCTCACCGTTGCGGTGCTTGGCAATGACAATGTAAGCCTTCTCCTTGTCTTCCGGATTGTCGGACATGCCCACAAAGTCCGGGCGGTGGATGAAGATGACCATATCGGCATCCTGCTCGATGGAACCGGATTCGCGGAGGTCACTGAGCTGCGGTTATCCGGTACCGCCGGTGCGCTGCACGGCATTGCGGGACAGCTGCGACAGGGCGATGATGGGGATGTTCAGTTCCTTGGCCGTGGCCTTGAGGGTACGGGAAATGGCCGCCACCTCCTGCTCGCGCAGGCCGCGCAGTTCCACGGGGCCCTGCATCAGCTGCAGGTAGTCCACCACTATCAGGCGCACGCCCTTCTGCTTCACCAGGCGCTTGGCCTTGGTGCGGAACTCCATGATGGGAATGCCGGGGGTGTCGTCAATGTACAACGGGGCTTTGGCCAGCCGTTTCAGGGTGTCGTCCAGCTGCACCCACTCGTAGGGTTTGAGCTTCTCGCCGCCCTTGATTTTTTCACCGGAAAGGCCGGACTCTGTGGTAATGAGGCGCTTGCCCAGCTGATCGGCACTCATTTCCAGAGAGAACACCGCTACGGGCATGTTGGCCTCTACCGCGGCGTTGCGGGCAATGTTCAGGGCGAAAGCCGTCTTACCCACGGACGGACGGGCCGCCAGGATAATAAGGTCGCTCTTTTGCCAGCCCTGGGTGACGCGGTCTATGGAGGGATAGCCGGAAGGTACGCCCGAAGGGCCCGTGATGTTCTGCAGCTCCTGCAGGTTGTCCAGCACCGAATTGATGATGGAGCCGATGTCCTGCACATCCCGCTTCACATTGTTCTGGATGGCGGCGAACACCTTGGTCTGGGCGTTGTCTATGAGGTCGTCCACATTGGTGGACTCGTCGTAGCTCTGGCGCAGAATCTCATACGAAGCGGTAATCAGGTCCCGCTGGATGGTCTTCTGCTTGAGGATTTTGATATAGTATTCAATGTGGGCCGCTGCGCCGATGTTCTGGGAAAGGCCGGCCAGTACCACCGGACCGCCTATCTCTTCCAACTGCCCCTTGGAGCGCAGTTTTTCGCTCACGGTCACCAGGTCAATGCTCACATGCTCGTTTACCAGCTCCGACATAGCCTGGAAGATGGTACGGTGCTGCGGGTCATAGAAACAGGCAGCAGAGAGCTCCTCCATGGATTCGTCAATGACGGAGGGCTCTACCAGCATGGCACCCAGCACGGCCTCCTCCACATCCAGGGCCTGCGGGGGTTTGTTCCCCATCAGGGTTTCCAGGTTGGGAGCGGCATCGGACTTTTTACGACGGGCTTCCGGCATGAACGGCTATTCGAAATCCGGGTTGATGATGATGCGGCCGCAGTGCTCGCAGATGATGAGCTTGCGGTTGGAGGCAATTTCCACGCGGCGCTGGGGCGTGATGGTGTTGAAGCAACCTCCGCAGGAGTCGCCGTTGTAGATGCCCACCACGGCCAGGTGGTTGTGCACGCTCTGGCGGATGCGCTCGTAGGCGCTCATGGTGCGGGCGTCAATCTTGGCGGCGCACTCTTCGCGGCGGGCGCGGAGCACTTCCTCTTCCTTGGCGGTCTCTTCCACGATGGTTTCCAGTTCGGCCTTCTTGGCTTTCAGGTCGTCGGTGCGGATGCCCAGGCGGTCTTTCACCTCGTCCAGTTCGGCCTTGGCGGTGGAAATTTCAATGCGGGTGTCGGTGATGGTCTTTTCGCCAATCTGACGCTCCAGTTCCTGGTTTTCAATTTCCTTGTTCAGGGAATCGTACTCACGGGAGTTCTGGATGCTCTCCAGCTGGCGCTGATACTTCTCGATGAGGCTCTCATGCTCGGCAATGGAGAGTTTGGCATCGGCGATGTTGCGGTTGAACTGGTCGATGGTGGCCGAAATGGCGGCGCTGCGCTGCTTGAGGGCAGCAATTTCGTCTTCCAGGGCGGCTACCTCGGCGGGCAGTTCGCCACGCAGCTGGATAATCTTGTCAATTTCGGAATCCGCAGCCTGAAGCGCATACAGGGTCTTCAGTTTTTCCTCAACGGGCATATCGGAATCGGCGAAACTTTTCTGCAGAGATACAAAAGTTTCCCTCTGGTCGATGGGTGCCTCAACTTTCACCGCGGAGGGTGTTTTCTTGGTACTTGCCATAAATTTATAAATCGATTTATATTTTTCTGTCTGTCATGCTGAGCCTGCCGAAGCCTCTCACACTACAAAGTAGTGGACCGGATTACTCCTGTCCAGCGCAGCGCTTTTGTAGCTTGCAAAGGTAGGAAATTTTTTCCGTATCTCCGCCAAGAAAATATCCACAATCTCCACTTCGCTCTCGAAATGGCCGATATCCATGACCATAAAGCCTTCCGGCGTGAAGAAACTGTGGTATGAGATGTCGGCCGTAATGTACAGCTGGGCGCCCTTGGCCTGCGCCAGCGAAGCCTCGGCACCGCCACTGCCGCCCAGAAGGGCCACCTTGTCGATGGGGCCTTCAATCGGCCGGGAGCTCTTGATTACCTTGAGGCCGAATTTCTCCTTTACGTAGCGCAGGGCTTCCTGTCCGGACATCGGCCTGGGAAAGTGACCGATGACACCCAGCCCCACCGTTCCGTCGTCTTCCGGGACCAGAATCTGGACGCCCTTCAGCTCCAGCCGCCGGGCCATGGCGCCGCTCACGCCGGCAATCACTTTATCGGCCGTGGTATGGGCGGCATACACCGCCACGCCGCTGCGAACCGCCAGCATGATGGCGGCCCCCACCGGGTCTTTGCTGTCAATGCGGCGGATACCCTTGAAGATGAGCGGATGGTGCGTCACCACCATGTCGCAGCCCTTCTCCACGGCTTCGCGGATGAGCTCCGTGGTGCAGTCAAAGCCCACCATCACGCCGTGGACCGGGTCCTCCGAGGAGCCTATGATGAGCCCGCTGTTGTCCCAGCTCTCCTGAATGCGCAGCGGAGCAAAGGCCTCCAGGGCGGCTGTAATATCCCCTACTTTCATAGTGCTTTCTTTACGGCTACAAGTTCTGCGCGAATTTCCTGAAGTTTGGCAAGTGCCTTCACGCGACGGTCCACACTGCGGCGGTCCTCCGTCAGGCGCTGCTTGGCCCCTTCCAGCGTAAGTCCCTGGTTTTTGAGCAGATACTGAATCTGCTTCAGGGTTTCAATGTCTTCCTCATGGAAAAGCCGGTTCCCCTTGGCATTGCGCTGGGGTTTGACAAATTTCTCAAAGTAATTGCTCCAGTAACGCACGGCCGAGGGTGCCTCCCCCAGCAATTGCGCCACCTCGCCCATAGTGTACAGTAGTTTTGCCATAGTTTTACAAAAATAGCAATCTTTCCCAACTTTTGCAACTTTAATTATCGCAGCTCATCTTGTTGAGAATCAGCCATTTACACAAAAACAGTAAGCATTTATTCCTTACTGTTTTTACGTAAATAACTATGTATCAAATCGTTAGGCCCCTACACAATTCGGGCGAAAAAGGGCGGATTACTTTTTGGCGGGCTGGTGGGAGAAGGAGCGGCGGGGGCCCTCGGCCGAGAGCCAGTAGTCGTGGTCAAAAGCCTCGCCGGGGAAGGCATAAGGGCCGATGTGGTCTATGCAGAAGGCCAGATAGGTAATGGGGAGCCCCATCTCCAGGAACATCCGCTCATAGAAGGTCTGCACCTGGGTCACCGCCGGCAAATCGGCAAGAGCGGGGAGAGATGCCCGGTCGGGGCCGGGCATGACGTCATTCCCGGCCTGACCGGGAATCCCTATGCCATCATGGTAAATATCTGTCCCCGAAGCAATTACACACAATCCATTCACGGCAACCACGGCCGAAGTATATTCGTACAGATAGCGGGAGTCGGTCTTGAGGTGCACCACTCCGCCGGGGCGCAGGAACTTCCGGTAGCGTTCCAGAAAAAGCGGAGAAGAGAGGCGGGCATTCTCGGAGCCGCGGAGCTGGGGGTCGGAAAAAGTGAGCCAAATCTCCGACACCTCCGAAGGGCCGAAGAACGCCTCAATGAATTCAATGCGGGTGCGAAGGAAGGCCACATTGGGCAGCGCCTGCTCAGTGGCATACTTGGCGCCTTTCCAGAGGCGGGCGCCCTTGATATCTACGCCGATGTAATTGATTTCCGGATGCCGCAGGGCCAGGGCAATGGTGTAGTCCCCTTTCCCGCAGCCCAGTTCCAGCACAATGGGATGGTCATTGCCGAACATTTGAGCGCCCCATTGCCCCTTGATGGCATGGTCGCGGAGCCGAAGCTCCCGGGAGCCCGCTTCCTTGGCCAGCACCTCGGAGGCCGATGGCTGCAACAGGCAGCGGAAGGTCTCATTTTCGGCGAATTTTTTCAGTTTACCGTGTCCCATTCTTCTTCCCCTTGCGACGGCGTTTGCGTTTTTCCGAATCAAAGCGGTTGATGGCATCGTCGCCGCCGGTGACATAGTCGGAAGGAGCCACCTCCTCCTGCTTGAGGGTAACGGGGCGCTCTCCCCTGCGGTTCATGGCCTGAATGTCCCGTACAGCATCGGCCGAAAGCGGGAAAATCTGCGCCAGGGAGCCTTTCTCGTAGGAGAAATAGAGCGTTTCGGCCAGGATGTCGGTTTTCACCAGCCAGGCCTGCCCGTCCTGGAATTCCAAGGGTTCGCTCACACGCGGAATGCGGGAATGGGCGTCCATGTAGGCCGCCACCTCATAATTGAGGCAGCATTTGAGCTTGCCGCACTGCCCCGCCAGTTTCTGCGGGTTCAGCGACAGGTCCTGCGTACGGGCGGCGCCGGTGGTAATGGACTTGAATTCAGTGATATAGTTGGCACAGCACAGTTCCCTGCCGCAAACGCCCAGACCGCCAATGAGGCCGGCCTCCTGACGGGCGCCTATCTGCTTCATTTCCACGCGGATATGGAACTCTTCGGCGAAATCCTTGATGAGCTGGCGGAAGTCCACACGGCCATCGGCAATATAATAGAAGATGGCCTTGGTGCCGTCGCCCTGGAACTCT
This sequence comes from Bacteroidales bacterium, assembly GCA_017934185.1. GTDB lineage: Bacteria > Bacteroidota > Bacteroidia > Bacteroidales > UBA932 > Cryptobacteroides. The sequence goes on from JAGBJY010000050.1 coordinate 38,075, forward strand.
ACGTCGCCAATTTTCATCTCCAGGCCCAGATTGGCGGCCAGAACGCGCGCCCTTATCATGGTTTCCTGCTCCCTGGCAATGGCTTCCTGCCAGCGCTGGATGTCGTAGGGACGCGCCTTGCGGTAGATTTTCCTCAGTTCCTGCATCTCGGGATTCACCCCCTTGCACTTCATCTGCCGCCCCACAATGGCCCCTTCCAGGGTTACAATGCCCAGGTCGTGGCCGGAAGCAGCCTCCACCACCACCAAGTCGCCGGTTTTGATGCTCTGCCCGGAGCCGTTCTTATAAATTCCCTTGCGGGTATTCTTGAAACGGACTTCAAAATAGTCATTGTATTGCTCCTGGCCGATGCCTTTGAGCGTATCATAAACTTCCAGCTTGCAGCAGCCTTGCCTGTAGCGGATGTCCGCCTCGCCGGTCACGGGGTCCATGGCCACCGTGCAGCCGCGGAAGCAGTCAAACTGGATGGATTCGTTGGTGTATTCGGTCATTATACCTTGCTATATAGTTGGTTCACCAAGTCGGTGAACAGAATTTTCTGGTTAACATTGCGCTCTATCAGGAGCAGCGCCCGGTCCAGGCAGGCCATTCCCTGACGCGGGAAAGTGGGACGCAGCGCCCGGGCCATCTCCTGGTAAAAGGGCTCATCCCCGGACGGAATCTGCGCCAGGGAAGGAAATTTTTGCAGCATGAAAATGCGCCGGAGGTCTTCCGATGCCAGGCGGCAGAAAGTCTTCTGCTGCTCGCGGACCTTCAGCTCGGCCACCGCCTCGCCGGTTTCCAGCGCCTGCAGCAGATTCCGCTGAACAAGGGCACGCAGAAGGTCGTGGAAAAGGTCTGTAAGCACAGTGGCGCCGGCAGCCTCCCTGGCATGCACCTCGGCCGCAGCATCCGGGCCCAGCGGCTGTACGCGCAACTGCAGGCAGCGGGAGGCAATGGTCACAAGCACCTTTTCCGGGGCATGGGTAATGAGGAGGAAAAGTGTCTTCCGCGGCGGTTCTTCCACCATTTTCAGGAGGGTGTTGGCCGCCTGCGCATTCATCTTTTCCGGCAAATACACCACCACCGTGCGGTATCCGCCTTCTACGGCGCTCAGGGACAGGCGGTCCAGGATGCTGCGCGCCTCATTCACCGAAATATTGCCCTGTTTCCCTTCTATGCCGATGGCCGCATACAGTTCATTTTCATAGAAATACGGATTCTCCTGGACCAGGGCCCGGAATTCGGCAATAAACTGCAGCGAAACGGGTTTATCGGCCCCGGCAACCGGGAAAACAAAATGGATGTCCGGATGGATGAGTTTTTCCACACGCGGATTGCCGCCGTACAGTTCTGTCAGGAACGTAAGGACGATGGGCAGGGCGCCCCCGCCGTCATCCTCATGAAAGAGCATGGCATGCGGAATGCGACCACTCTGCACCATCTGGTGCAGGGCTGCAAGGACTTCCGTATTTCCATAAACTTTCATAGATTAAACACTTCGGTCCACCACATAATCGGCCAGGCCGATAAGATACGCCTTTTCCAAGGAGTCCGGCAGGATATCCAGATAGGCCAGGGCGGCCTTTTTATGCGCTTCCATCCGGGTAACCGCCGCTTGGGCCCCACCCGATTTCTTTACAATCTCCTGAATTTCAGCCACATATTCGGGTTTATCGGCCGCCTGGGTTACCAGGGTGCGCACCCGCTGCTGCTCCGCAGGAGCGAGCGTTTCCAGCGCACACAGCAGGGGCTGGGTAATCTTCTGCTCCCTTAGGTCTATGCCCACCGGCTTTCCCAGCGCCGCCGACGGATCCAGATAGTCAAAGATGTCGTCCTTAATCTGGAACGCCAGGCCCAGTTCCCGGGCAAAGCCGCCCAGGGCCGATATCTCCGCTTCCGACGCCCCCACAGAAATGGCCGCCGTAAGACCGGCCACCTCGAAAAGCGACGCCGTTTTTCCGTAGATAATCCTGAGATAATCCTCCTGCGTGGTATCGCCTTTGGAAGCCTTGCCCATCTGGAGGAGCTCCCCTTCGGCCAAATGCGAAAGGGTATCGGCATACAGCCGCACCACGCGAAAAGTCACATTTTGGGCCGACAACACCCGCCCGATACACTTGACCAGCCAGAAGTCACCCATGAGCACAGCAGGGCCGCCGCCCATGAACTTGAACACTGTTGGAAGCCCCCGGCGCTCCGTGGCACCGTCCACCACGTCGTCGTGCATGAGCGTGGCATTGTGCAGCAGTTCCGTGGCGGCCGCATAACGGAGCGTGTCCTCGGTCACCTCCCCCGCAGCACCTGCCGCCAGGAGCGTCAGGGCGGGGCGCAACATCTTGCCGGGATGCTCCCGAAAACGCTTGTTGCTGGCATCCAGAAGGGCAATATCGGTCTCCAGGGACGCCTTTATGAGCGCCTCCACCTTCTCCATCTGCGGCTGCAGAAATATGCGGATGTCACGGATGTCCATTTACTTGAAATAGCTTAAAAGCTGCGCTACGCTGTCGCAAAAATGCACCAGGTCACGGTCTTGCGGCTCCAGCATGCCGGTCTGGACAAAATGGTCCAGAAGGACCTTGAAAGGATTGTAAAAGCCGTCCAGGTTCAGGACAAACAATTCCCCGGAATACTGCCGGAGTTTCCTGAGGGTATGGGTTTCGGCAAATTCGTCCAGGGTGCCGATGCCTCCGGGCAGCGCCACGGCGGCACAGGTGCCTTCGCGCATCTTTTCCTTGCGCTCCGACATGGTTTCCGTCCAGACAATCTCCGTCAGTTCAGGATTCTCAAGGCCTTTCATGAATTCCGGAAGCACGGCCACATGCGTGCCGCCCACTTTAACCGACTCGTCGGTAATGGCGCCCATGGTCCCGCGCTTTCCTCCTCCGGAGACCACCCCATAACCCAAAGCGTGCAGCCCGCGAACGGCTTCGCGCGCTGCCACATTGTATTTGGAATCTATTTTACTGCTGGAGGAGCAGTAGAAAACCACCTTCTTCATCAGAAGAACAGGCCAAGGGACACTTTGATACCCTGATAGTTTTTAATGTCCTTGTAATTGTCTTTCACCGTCTGGCTCACCTGTGCCGCATCCAGTTGGCCCCGGTTGTAGAGGTTGCCCAGGTTCATGAACCACTGGAACGACAGCTGGATGTGCCGAAGCAGTTCCACACCGGCGCCAACGCCAAAACCGTATTCCAGCTTGTTCCGCACCTCGGCCAGGGTTTTGCTCACGTCGTCTTTCAGCTCGCCGCCGTAAACCTGGTATCCCACAAAGGGCTGCGCAACCAGGAAAGGCCGGAAAGCCAGCAGGTCCAGACCCAGCTGGGCACCTACGCCCAGTTCCACAAAACCGGATTTGAGGACAGCGGGGTCAAAGTTCTGGCCCCCCTGAAGGTTCACGCCCTTCACCTCATAAGTGAGGGAAGGCTGAAGGGCAAAGAAACTGCCCAGGCCAATCTTGTAGGCAATGCCCGCATGGAACTGGCTCATGCTCTTGATGTCCAGCAAAGAGGCGTCAAGGCCGGTTTTGGAATTGGTATAACCGCCCACAATGCCAAACTGGGCATGCGCGGCCGCTGCCGTGGCAAGCGCCACAACAAGGACAGTCAAAAACTTTTTCATGGCCTATGCGAGGTTTGCGTTAATCTTGTCCACCAGGACATTCTTGGGCATGGCACCCACGGTTTTGTCCACGGGCTGGCCGCCTTTGAAGAAAATGAGCGTGGGGATGCTCATGATACGGAACTGGGCGGCAATCTCGTCGGCATCGTCCACATTCACTTTCACCACTTCAATCTTATCGGCCATTTCCTCGGAGAGTTCGTCCAGAATGGGGGAAAGCATGCGGCAGGGACCGCACCAGGTTGCCCAGAAATCGGCTATAACAAGCTTATCGCTCTGGATAAGCTCATTGAAACTGGTATTCGTTGCTACTTTTGTCATAAGTTTTAGTCTTTAATTCACAAAGATAATAATTTTTTACAAAGCTTCTTCCACCGGAAGAACATAAGCGCGAAGGCCAAGATCGGCGTTGGCGGCATCGGTGTCCCTGAGGGCCTGCATGATGCCGGGCACCAGCCCATCTTCCACGACAGAGAAAAGGGCATGGTTCTGCATGGGCCAGGCATGGCTGCCCAGATGCGGCTCGCCGTCTACGCTGCCCCTGCCGCCCACCTGGGTCCAGACGGTGTATCCCCGCTGCCCCAGGCCTTCCAGAAGTGCTACAATCTCCTGATTGTAAGCCTGATTATAGGAAATAAAGATTGCTTTCATAGATTCTTCACTTCGTTCAGAATGACATTATGCTTTCAGGGCTTTGCGTGCCTTGCGCCTGGCGCGGTGTTCGGTGAGCCCGCAGTACAGGACGGGAATAATGACAAGGGTAATCACGGTGGAAATGCTCAGACCCCAGGCCACCGTGGTACCCAGGCCGCGCCACATTTCTGAACCTTCCCCACGGCCCAGGGCCATCGGGAGCATACCCAGCACGGTGGTGAGGGTGGTCATGAGGATGGGGCGCAGACGGCTGCGGGCGGCGGCCACGGAGGCGTCGCGTACACTGTAACCGCGCTCCTGCAGGAGGATGGTATAGTCAATGAGCACAATACCGTTCTTCACCACGATGCCCAGCAGGATGATGATACCAATCATGGACATCACGCCGATAGCCAGGCCGGAGGCCATGTTGCCAAGGGCCACACCCACCAGGGCGAAGGGGATACTGAACATAATCACAAACGGTCCCATGAAAGATTCAAACTGGGAAGCCATGACCATGTACACCAGGATAATGATGAGCAGGGCAAGGAGAATCATGTCCCGGAACATATCCTGCTGGTTTTCATAGTCACCGCCAATCTGCCAGCTCAGACCCTGCGGCAGCGGGTTGGCCGACAGTTCCTGCTGCACATACTCCACACCGTCGGACAGGGTCTTGCCCTGGGCCATGATGCCGGTTACGGAAATGTAGCGGTCACGGTTCTTGCGCTGGATGGTGGGCGGCACCTTGGAGTCTACAATCCGGCCCAGGTCTTTTACCCGGATACCGCGGCCCTGGCTGTTGTAAATCATGATGTTCTCAATGTCCTCCAGGGAGGTGCGGAACTCCGGCGCATAGCGCACGCGGATGTTGTACTCCTCACCGTCCTCCCGGTAATAAGAGCCCACGGAGCCGGACATGGCGGCCGATACTGCCGCGGCAGCGGTTACGGAGGAGAGGCCGTTCAGGGCCAGTTTTTCACGGTCGAAGTCCACTTCGTACTCCGGAGTGTACTGGTCGCGGGAAAGGATGGCCTGGGCAAAAAGGCCGGAGGACATCATCTTCTGACGCACCGCACGGGCGGCCTCTTCGGTTTCGGCAAAATCGTAGCCGTAGATTTCCAACTGGACGGAGGCGCGTCCACCCATGCCGCCGCCTTCGGAGACATTGAACTTGTTAATCTCCGGAAACAGGCGCAGGTCGGCGCGGACGATATCGGCCAGCTCGGAAACGCTGCGCTTGCGGTTTTCCATGGATCCCACGTTGATGTTCATGGTGATGAGGTAGGTACCGTTCTGCTGCATGGAGGCAAAGGCGTTGTCGGAATCGGCCTGGCCAAAGCGGTAGCTCAGCACCTGGATTTCAGGGATATCCCGGGCCAGTTTGGCATAGATGCGGGCCGCCACGTCACGGGTTACATCCTGCGCCGTGCCGATGGGAAGCTCGATGGAAGCCTGCATACGGCCGCTGTCGGCGTTGGGGAAATACTCCGTCTTCATGCGCGGGCCGTAGATGGCCATGACCACCACAAACGCCACCACGGCACCCAGGGCAATGATTTTCTTGTGCCGCATGCACCAGGCAATCATGCGGGAATAGCCGTTTGAAATGCCGTCGAGGGCCTTGTTGATGGGGGTAAACAGCAGTTTGTGGAACTTGGAAGTCTTGGGATTGCGGCGCAGCAGCAGGGCACAGAGCATGGGCACCAGCGTAAGGGCAGCCGTGGTGGACACAATCATGATGATGGACACAATCCAGCCCAATTGCTTGAACATGATACCGGCCATACCGGAAATCATGGTAAGGGGCAGGAACACGCACAGCATGGTGAGCGTGGAGGCAATCACGGAGATACCCACCTCGGCGGTGCCGTGCACGGCGGCTTCCTTGGGTTTCTCTCCCCTCTCTATGTGCGTGGTCACGTTCTCCAGTACCACAATGGCATCGTCCACCACCATGCCAATGGCAATGGACAGGGCACTCATGGAAATGATATTCAGGGTGTTACCTGTTGCAAAGAGGTACAGCAAGGAGGCCAGCAGGGCTATGGGGATACTGAGCACCACGATGAGGGTGCCCCTCCATCGGCCCAGGAACACAAACACCACCAGCATCACCACCAGGAAGGTAATCATAATGGTGTCCTTGAGGGAGTTGATGGTACGGAGGATGTTGGTGGAATTGTCCACTACGGTGATAATCTTCACATCGGCCGGGAGGTTCCGCTCCAGTTTCTCCATCTCCTTTTTCACCTTGCGGATGACCTGCACGGTGTTGTAGCCGGACTGCTTCTGGATGATAATCTGGGCGCCCCGGGTACCGTTTGTGTACGATTCCTGGGACTTTTCTTCCACGTCATCCACAATGCGGGCCACATCCCTGAGGTAAATGGTGCCGCCGCCAAAGGAGCCCAGCACCACGTTGTACAGTTCCGAGGGGTCCTGGAATTCCTTCTTGATGCGGAGGGTATAGGTGTCGGAGCCGATGTCAATGCTGCCGGAAGGGATGTTGCGGTTCTCGGCGGCAATGATGGCCGATATGCCGGCGATGGACAGGTTGTAGGCCTCCAGCTTGGCCGGGTCTACATACACCTGGATTTCACGCTTGGGGGCGCCGGCAACAGAAACGGTACCCACACCGGACACGCGGGCCAGCGGAGTGGCCACACGCTCGTCCAGGATTTTGTCCAGGGCCGACACGCTCTGATTGGCGGTTGCCGCCATAATCATGATGGGCATGTCGTCAATGGAGAACTTGAACAGGAAAGGCAGCGAAGCACCGTCCGGCAGGGTCTGGGAAATCATGTCCAGCTTGTCCCGGACATCGTTGGTGGCTTCGTCAATGTCTGTTCCGTATTCAAATTCCAGGGTGAGTACGGCAATATTTTCGCGCGAGCTGGAGGAGAGGTTCTTCAGGTTGGAAACACCGTTCAGGGAGTTCTCCAGCAGCTTGGTCAGGTTGTTCTCCACATCTTCGGCCGATGCGCCGGGATACGAGCTCATCACCATGATGGTGTTGGACTCGATGTCCGGGAAGTTGTCCACCGGCAGCTGCACCAGGGCGAAAACGCCCAGGATGGCAAAAGCCAGGAACACCAGCGCGGTTGTGACCGGATGTTCTACGGAAGAGCGGTAGATACTCATAGCGCGTTCACCTTTATGCCGTCCTTGAGGGCGGCCTGGCCTTTCACAACTACGGTAGCGCCGTCTTCAAGTCCGCTCAGAATCTCATATTCGGTGCCGATGTGCCGCCCCACCGTAACGGGCAGGTAGCTCACGGTACCATCGGCCTTGAGCACATAGATGAAACGGGTGCCGGTGCCTTCCTGCTTCACCAGAGACTGGTCCGGGACCATTACCAGACGGCGGGTGCCGAAGTTCACGACGACGCGGGCATACATGCCGGGACGGAGCGCCTTGTCGGTGTTGGCCACCACCACCTGGGCCTTGAAGGTGCGGGTGGCGGCGTCAATGACGGGATACAGGCGTTCCACCTTGCCGCTGAAGCTCCGGCCGGGAAGGGCATCCACGGTGAGGGTGACGCTGTCGCCCTTTTTCACCTTGGTGTATTCGCTCTCGGAGATGCCCACCAGCAGCTTCACGGGCGTAACCTGCTGCACGGTGAACAGCGGGGCCGCCATGGAGAACATGTCGCCGGTGTCAAAATTGCGGGCGCTCACATAACCGCTGATAGGGCTGCGCAGAATGGTGTTTTCCTTCACATTCTCATAATTGATTTTGCGCAGTTTGTAGCCCATTTCGGCGGTTTCAAAGTCACTCTGGGACACGCCGCCCTCGGCATAGAGGCTCTTGAGGCGCTCGTACTCAATATCGTCGTTGGCAATCTGGACAGAGAGCTGTTCCAGCTGGGTTCGGTCCATCTCGGCCAAAATCTGGCCTTTGGACACGTAGTCCCCTACCTCGGCGTTGATTTTGCGGATGCGGCCGCCGGTCTGGGGCATGATATTGTTCACTGCATAGGCTTCGATGGTAGAGGCATAGGTATTGTCCTGCGGCACGTCACGGGCCTGGACTTGAGCCACTTCCACATTGGGGACAGTGGCGACGGGCGCTGCAGCCTGGGGAGCCTGGTTGCTGCCATTTCCGCAGGCCACAAAGGCCAACAGGGCGGGGAGTAATGCTGTTTTAGCGTTCATATCTTAATTTTCTTCGTTGACAAAATCATAGCCCAGGGTCTGTTCCAGGCCGGCCTTGGCCACCACAAAATTATAGATGGCCGATGCCACCTGCAGGCGGCTCTGGGTAAGGGTAAGTTCGGTGTTGTTCAGGTCTGTGAGGGTGCTCTTGCCCACCTGGTAGCTCTTGGAGGCAATGTCGTAGGCCTTTTCGGCGGTCTTCAGGGCCTCGGCCGCGGCATCGTGGGTGCGCATGGCCGTTTCCATGGTGGAAAGGCTCTGACGGATGCCTATGCGCAGCTGGCGCTCCGTGTTCTGGCGCTGGAGCTCCAGCTCACCGGCCTGCACGCGGGTTTGCTTGATGGCGTGGTAACGCTGGCCGCCGGAGAAGATGGGAATGCTCAGGGACAGGCCCAAGGTGCTGGAGGGCAGCCACTTCCACTGGCTAAGCTGGAATTTGTCACTCTGGGTGTAATAGTTGTATGAGAGCGACAGGGCAAGGGTGGGCAAGTAGGCGAACTGCTGCATGCGAATCTGCTTGGCCAGCATCTCGGCCTGCTTGGAGAGCTGGCGCAGCGTGGTGTTGCGGTCCAGGGAGCTCTCGGAAGCCTCGTTCAGCTCGAAGAACATCTGGTCGGCGTAGTCTTCCAGTTCTCCGGCCACATCTACCGGACGGTCCAGGTCCAGACCCATGACGGCCTTGAGCTGCCACAGGGCCAGGTAAATGGAGTTTTCGGCGTTGTACACATTGGGGATGGCCGATGCCAGGGAGCTTTGGGCGCGGGTGAGGTCCAGCTCGGAGGCTTTCTGCACGCGGTAGCGCTGCTCGGTGAGCTTGAGGTTCTGCACGGCGTTCTCAAAAACGGCATTGTACACCTCGTAGGAGGCCTTGGCCATGAGCACGGCATAATAGGCCTGCTTGACGGAAGCCACCGTGCCCAGGCGGGACTCGCGGGCCTGCTCAACGGCCAGTTCCACCTGGTCGCCGGTGAGGCGGAGGCTTTCCCAAAGCTGGGCGTTCACCAGCGGCATATTGGCACTCAGGCTCAGGGTCACCTGATTGGAGCGTCCCATCTCAATGGCATCGGAACCGGAAGAAGTCTCCTCGGTGGTGGGGTCCGGTGTGGGCGGGATGTAGGGCTGCACCGTTCCCTGGGCAATGAGCTGCTCAATGTAATAGTAGATGGGCTCAAACATGCCGGCCATCATGCCGGCCATGCCGCCGCCGGAAGAGGAGCTGCCGCCCTCATCGGAGTCGGAGCCGAAGTACACTTTCTGCTTCTGGATGGCATAACTGTACATGCCGGAAGCATTGATCTGGGGGAAAAGGGCACCGTAGGAGCCTCTGCGCGCATATTTGGTGCGCTGGACTTCCATATCGGCCACTTTTACGGAAACATTTTCGGACAGGGCTATCTTGATGGCATCGTCCAGCGACAGCACCAGCGTGCTGTCATTCACGGGACGTTCCGTGCCCTGATACTGTGCCCTGGCCGCCATGGGGAGAAGCAGCGAGAGCACCAGAATACACTTTCTAAAGTTCATATAACCTTCTTCTAACAAGTCGCGAATTTACTACAATAATCGCGCCTGCGCAAGAGGAGGGCTGTTAATCTTTTGCGTGTGCGTAATGGGTGGCAGGCTTGGCCTTGGGAGCGGGATCCGGATGCACGGCCCTGGCCGGCAGCTTTTTCACATAGGCATACACCAGGAAGCCGATGCCCAACAGCACAAAGGGAATGCTCAGGAGCTGACCCATGTTCAGGAGCATATCGGCCTCAAAGTCCACCTGGTCGTTCTTGATGAACTCAATGAGGAAACGGCTGCCAAAGCACACAATGAGGAAAAGGCCCACGAATGTGCCGCGATACATCTTGTCCAGGCGCTTCCAGTACAGAGCCAGGAGCACCAGGCCCAGGAGCAGGTAAGTGCCGGCTTCGTACAGCTGGGTGGGATGGCAGGGGACGGTTTCCCCGTTGCGCTCGAAGACAAAGCCCCAGGGAAGGGTGGTGGGACCGCCGTAAATTTCTGAGTTGAAGAGGTTTCCAAGACGGATGAAGCAGGCCGCGAAAGACACCGGAATCACCAGATGGTCCAGCACCCACACAAAGTCAAAATCCTGCTTGGGGCCATACTTTTTGGCGTACCACCAGATACCAATCAGGAGCGCGATGGTGCCGCCATGACTGGCCAGTCCGCCTTTCCAGGGCATGAAGATTTCCAAGAAGCCCTGCCAGCTGCCAAAGTAGTAATCCGGCTGGTAGAAGATGCAGTGCCCCAGCCGCGCCCCCACGATGGTGCAAATCAGGAGCATGTACAGCATGGGGTCCAGCAGCTTCTCGTCAATTTTTTCCCTTTGGAAAAAACGCTTCATGATGAACCAGCCCAGCACAAAACCGCTCACAAACAGCAGCGAGTACCACCTGAGTTCAAAGCCACCCAGATGCAGGATGGCCGGGTCAATATTCCAATGTACTACCAATGTTTCCATAACAAGAAAGCCGGGCCTTATGCCCGGCTACAAAGATAGCAATAATTTCTTACCTTGCCTTTGCCGCCGATACAAATCTACGCTCTGTATCGGCGTTTTTGTGAATCGGCGGCAAGGTTTTTCCCCGTTTTGGCCGATTTCCTTGCCGCCGATACCGAAAAATGCCGTTCTATGCATTCTGGCCGCATCGGCGGCCGTTTGTCAGATGAGGCCGAAATGCCGCAGTGCCACGGCAATCCCGTCATCGGCAGCATCGGCCGATACAAAAGTGGCGGCAGCCTGCACCTCAGGGACGGCGTTGCCCATGGCTACGCTCACGCCGGCGGCCTGGAGCATGGAGAGATCGTTGCCGCCGTCGCCCACCGCCATCACCTCCGACATGGGGATGCCCAGCAGTTCCGCTACCCGCGCCATGCCGGAGGCCTTGGAACTGTCGGCCCGGTCCACGTCGGTGAAGATGTCCAGCCAGCGGGGAAATATCACATTCCGAAGCCCTGTAAACAGCTTTTCCTCCTCCACCGTGCAGTATATGGTGAACTGGAAAATCTCCTCTTCCTTCATGTCGTCCAGCGGGCCCACCTCGTCAAATCCCACATGGATGGAGGCCGATACCTGCCGCTCCCTGTCATTGTGGAAATTCAGGCGTACGCGGTCCGCGGCAAAGGCGGCGCAGGAGAGGCGGTTTTCCTCGGCCACGTCAATGATGCGGCGCACATCGGAGGGTTCCAGCGGGCGCTTGTAGACGGTGCGCCCCTCGTAAATGGCCTGTCCACCGTTCATGCACACGTAGCCGTCGAAGGGGTAATTCCCCAGATTGTCAATGAAATAGCGCGGTCGGCCCGTGTTCACGAAGAGCTTTATGCCCCGCCCCCGGGCGGCATCCAAAGCCGCTACGGTAGAAGGCAACATACCCTTGTGTCCGATGGGCACAAGGGTACCGTCTATATCAAAGAATATCGCCTTCAACTTAATCCTGGATAGCAGCGATACCGGGGAGAATCTTGCCTTCGATGGCTTCCAGCATGGCACCGCCGCCGGTGGAGACGTAGCTCACCTTGTCGGCATAACCCATCTGGGTAACGGCAGCCACGGAATCACCGCCACCCACCAGGGTGTAGGCGCCGTTCTTGGTGGCCTCGGCCAGGTCTTCTGCGATTTGCAGGGTGCCCTTGGCGAAGTTCGGGAGCTCGAAAACGCCCACAGGGCCGTTCCAGAGGATGGTCTTGGAACTCAGGATAATCTTCTTCCAGTTCTCCAGGGATTGCGGTGCGGCATCCATGCCCTCCCAATCGTCGGGAATCTCGGTGATGGGGAAAATCTTGCGGGGCGTGTCGTTGTCGAAGGCCTGGCCGCAGACGGTGGCCACGGATAGGGACAGGTTTACGCCGCGCTCCTTGGCTTCCTTCATAATCTCCAGTGCATCGGGAATGAGCTCGTCCTCATGCAGGGACAGGCCGATTTTACCGCCCTGGGCCTTGATGAAGGTATAGCCCATGCCGCCGCCGATAATCAGGTTGTCCACCTTGCCCACCAGGTTCTTCAGCACAGCCAGCTTGGAGCTCACCTTGGAGCCGCCGATGATGGCCGTGAGGGGACGCTGGGCGTTCTTGAGCACATTGTCGATGGCCTTGATTTCGCCTTCCATCAGGTAGCCGAACATCTTGTCATTGGGGAAGTACTCAGCGATAAGGGCGGTTGAACCATGTGCGCGGTGCGCGGTGCCGAAAGCGTCGTTGATGTAGCAGTCGGCATAGCTGGCGAGGGTTTTCACGAACTCCTTCTGGGAGGCCTTCACGGCAGCCTTGGCGGCCTTCTTTTCCTCGTCGGAGGCATCCTCGGCCAGGCCGCGGGGTTTGCCTTCTTCCTCGGCATAGTAGCGGAGGTTCTCCAGGAGAAGGGCCTCACCGGGCTTGAGGGCGTCGGCCTGGGCCTTGGCCTTCATGCAATCCTCGGCAAACTGGACGGGAACGCCCAGACATTCGCTCACGCGGGCCACGATGTGCTTGAGGGAGAACTTGGGGTCCACTTTCTTGGGACGGCCCAGGTGGGACATGATGATGAGGGAACCGCCTTCCGCGAGCACCTTCTTGAGGGTGGGCATGGCCCTGCGGATACGGGTATCGTCCGTGATTTCAAAATTTTCGTTCAGGGGAACGTTGAAGTCAACGCGTACAATGGCTTTCTTGCCTTTGAAGTCGTACTTGTCAATGAATTGTTGCATGGATATAATAAATTGTAAATTTGTTTCCAGTCTGCAAATTTAGCTATCTTTGCAGAAAAAATCAAAATTATGGCGGTAGAATTCCCTGCACAATATTGGAAAGACTATGAGCTTATAGACAGCGGCAACGGTGAAAAGCTGGAGCGCTTCGGCAAGTATGTGCTTCGCCGCCCGGAGCCCAAGGCGCTGTGGGCACCTTCCCTCCCGGAGGCCGATTGGCGCCGGCAGAGCCACGTGGTTTTCAAGCCCGGGGCCGGTTTCGGCAAGGCCGGCAAGGAGGACAGCGGCACCTGGGAAAAACTCCGGAAAATGGAAGACCAGTGGGGCATCACCTACAACGGGGAGCCGGACCCCGAAACCCACGCCGCTTCCGACCTGCACCTGGCCCTGCGGCTGGGCCTCACCTCCTTCAAACACGTGGGTGTGTTCCCGGAGCAGGCTCCCAACTGGGAATTTATCTATGCCCAAACGGCCCGCCTGGCCCGCATTCACAAGGCCAACGGCCTGGCTGCACCGCGCGTTCTCAACCTCTTCGCCTACACCGGCGCCGCTTCCCTGGCCGCCAAGTGCGCCGGAGCCGATGTCACCCACCTGGACTCCGTGCGCCAGGTAGTCACCTGGGCCCGAGAAAACATGGAGCGCAGCGGCCTGGACGGCATCCGCTGGGTGGTGGAAGACGCCCTCAAGTTTGCCCGGCGGGAAGCCAGACGCGGCAACAAGTACGACGGCATCAACCTGGACCCGCCCGCATACGGCCACGGCCCGGACGGCGAAAAATGGAAGCTGGACGAGCTCCTTTTCGGCCTGCTGCAAAACGTGGCCGCCATCCTGAGCGAACGCGATGCCTTCATGGTCCTGAACCTCTACTCCAACGGCTACAGCGCCGCCCTGGGAGAAACCGTAGTACGCGAGGCATTCAAAAACCAGTTCCTGGAAATGACTTCCGGGGAACTGGCCTTCAAGGACTCCTTCGGCAAAGTGCTGCCGCTGAGTATCTATGTCAGGCTTAAACGCTAGGGGTAAGGGCTGGTCGCTATCTGTTTACTAATCAACGTTTTATTGAAAATCCTCGGCGCAAAAAGAGCCGAGGATTTTACCATAACATCCTGAAAATCAGCCGATTAGCAGCCGCGCAAAATCACCCGGCCACCTCAAGCGTGTCGGAGGAACGCTCGGGCCGATAAGTACCGCCCGAAGCGGCATGCAGCAGTGCCTCCAGGTTGGACACGATGGCCTTCGACAACTCCGTATCGCCGTACTGCTTGCACACGTCGGAAACGTACAGCAGCACCCGGGAAGCGGTCTCGAACTCGGAAGAGCCCAGGGAACCCCATTCCAGGTAGAAGCGGGCGGTGTCCATGAGCTGGTCCCCGAAGCGGGCCGCCAGGTCACGCGCCTTCTCGTACTCGCCCAGATAGTAATAGTTTTCCAGCATCTGGGCCACCATATAGTCGTTTCCGCTGAAGCCCACGGAAATGCTTTCCAGCGGGAAATTTTCCTCCGGGAAGTTCTCCTGGCACATGTCCATGATTTCCAGGGCCTTTTCGCTTTCTCCGGCGTCAATCAGGGCATTGGCCACCGTGAGGAACAGCTGCCGCTGCGAAAGCACGCCCAGGAAGCTGTACATGTTCTGGTAGTCCACAAAGTAGTCCGTGCGCTTCAGGGCGTCCCACTTGTACTTGGTCTTGAAGTCATTGTACAACTGCAGGGCGTCCACCTTGCCGGCGTCCGTGGTGCCGATTTTGTTGCGGATGGGCGTGAAACGATAGGAGAAGCCGTCGAACATCAGGTAATCCTTGATGCCCACGTTCAGGTCTCCGCCCATGTTCAGAAGGTTCAGCGGACGGTCCCACTCGTAGGTGGACAGGAAGTCCAGCAGGAACAGCTCCGGCTTGGAAATATAGTTCTTGTCCTTGGACATGGTGAGCATGATTTGGTCGGGGATTTCGTCGGCAAACTTCTCCGGGACAATCCCGTATTTGAGGCAGTTCTCCTTGTTGACCGGAATCACGATATTGCGGGCGCAGATGAAATCCAGCTTGCGGCCGCTCTCCAGCGGAACCTTCATCTTGGGGTCCTTGAACACGTCCATGACGTCGCTCAGCAGCATGGGCGAACCGTCGTCGTACGTAATGTACACGAACTCGTTTGTGCCGTACAGGTACTGCTCCTTCGGAACCGTAAGTTTGAGCGGCTTGCTCTCATTGCAGGCCCATTTCATCTGGTCGATATACCAGTCCGTGCCCAGCAGCGAGGTGTTCACCACGCGCACGTCCGTGCGGACGCCCTCAATTTCCTGGGCATACCACAAGGGGAAGGTATCGTTGTCCCCGTGCGTCACCAGCAGGCCGTTCTCGCCCACCGAATTCAGGTAGTTCCAGGCCATTTCCGGCGCCGTATAACGGTTGGAGCGGTCGTGGTCGTCCCAGTTTTGGGCGGCCATCAGCACGGGTACGCACAGGCACAGGGCCGATACCCCGCCGGCGACGGCGACAGGAGGCAGCTTCTTGGCGGCCGCCCCCAGCCACTGGTACAGGGCCGCCACGCCCAGGCCAATCCAAATGGCGAACATATAGAACGAACCGGCGTATGCGTAGTCACGCTCACGCACCTGATACGGCGGCTGGTTCAGATACATGACGATGGCGATGCCCGTCATGAAGAACATCAGGAACACAATCCAGCTGCCGCGTTTGTCTTTGTCGTATTGGAACACCAGTCCCAGCAGTCCCAGCAGCAGCGGCAGGAAGAAGTAATGGTTCTTGCCCTTGTTCTCGCGCAGCGGCGCAGGAGCGTCCGACTGGTCTCCCAGGCGGAATTCGTCCAGGAAGCCGATGCCGCTCTCCCAGTTGCCATTGAAGATATTGCCCGGCAGCGGGGAGTGGATGTCGTTCTGGCGGCCCACGAAGTTCCACATGAAGTAGCGCCAGTACATCCAGTTGAGCTGATAGTCAAAGAAATAGGCCATATTCGCCCCGAAGCTGGGCTTGCGGTGCTTGGCGCCCTTCACGCGCGTCCCCTTCCCTTGCGTATAGGTCTCGTAAAAGTCGATGTAGCGAGGGTCCGCCGAGGACCACATGCGCGGGAACAGCATCTTGCCTTCCGGCAGATAAGCGGCGTCCGCGGGAGCCTCGGCCCGGACGTATTTGCCGTCCAGCGGAGCCCAGTACTTGTCCTGCGTAAGGTCGTACGGGGCATCGAAATACTGGCCGTACAACAGCGGGGCCGAACCATACTGTTCGCGGTTCAGGTAACGCACCAGGGTGTACGGGTTGTCCGGCTGATACTCGTTGGTAGGGGTTTTGACGCTGGAACGGATAATGACCATGGAAAACAGCGAAAAGCCGATTACCAGGGTGGTGACGCACAGGGTCACCGTATTCAGGAACACCTGGCCCTTCCTGAGCGTTGCGAACAGCGCCCAGAAGCACAAAACCAGCAGCGCCACCAGGAACACCAGGGCGCCGCTGTTGTACGGCAGGCCGAAGCTGTTCACGAAGATGCGGTCGAAGAAGGCCGCCAGCTTGGGCAGGTACGGAATGAAGAGGTACACCAGCAGGAACTCAATGACCACGCCGATGGCAAAAATGCCCAGCAAGTGCTTGAACGGCAGTTTTTTGTCCTCGTTCATGCGATAGTAGTACATGAACACGAAGGCCGGAATGGTGAGCAGGTTCAGAAGATGCACGCCGATACTCAGGCCCATCAGGAAGGCGATGAGCACTATCCAACGGCGGGAATGGGGCTCGTCCGCGTGGTCGTACCACTGGCACATGGCCCAGAAAACCAAGGCCGTAAACAGGGACGACATGGCATATACCTCCCCTTCCACCGCACTGAACCAGAACGTGTCGCTGAAGCAGTAGGCCAGGGCGCCCACCGCACCGGAGCCGAAGATGGCCACCGCGCGGCCCGGAGAATTTCCTGCCAAAAGCCTCTTGGCAAAAAAGACGATGGTGAAATACAGCAGGAAGATGGTAAGGGCGCTCAGGATGGCGTTCATGGCATTCACGGCCACGGCGGCATGCTCCGGCTTCACCGGAATGGTGAAGAAACGCGCAAGCAGCTGGAACACCGGGTTTCCCGGGGGATGTCCCACCTCCAGTTTATACGACGATGCAATGAATTCGCCACAGTCCCAGAACGAAGCCGTGGGCTCTATGGTGGACAGATATGTGACGGCCGATACCGCCAAAACGGTAAGCGCCACAATCCAGTTCCACTTATTAAATTCCTTTTGGTTCATAATCACATACAGTAAGCCTGCAAAGTTAACAAAAACTTCGCAGGCTTACAACACGGTTCAGTCGTACACGAGCGCAAACTCATCCACCCAAAGGGTACTCCCGCGCCCGCCCGTGAAATAGTCGCCCAGGGCGCTGGATGAAGCGACAATCACCAGATATCTGGGAGTCCGGTCGCTGCGGTACGTAAGCGGAATATCGAATGGAACGTATCCGTCGGTGGTTTCCGAAAGGGCGTATCGGCCATAGGCGATGATGGCCGGATCGTTGTCGAAGTCCACATACGTACTGTTGGAACTGACGACATGGAACTGGTCCGCCCAGTCGGTAAGGGCTATCAGGATGTGCCCGGTATCAGGCTGGCCTTTCAGGGCCGCGTGGGCGTCATCAGTGTCGGTAATGGGCGTGGACTTGTATGCGGCGCTGCCTTTCAGCGAAACCGGCTTGGCGGTGAAGGGAAGACCCCAGGCCAATTCCGCACCCAGGCCCTGCAGTTTCACGAACTGTCCGGTGAACACGCTGCCGGCGGCAAATTTCACCACGGCATAGCTGCTCTCCATCCGGCAGGCTTTCTTGCCCTCGCCGGCCACCGCCACAAAGGAATCGTCGGGCATGGTGGCACTGCCGGTGAAAGAGGCCGTGGCCTTGTTCGCGGAATCCCAAACCTGCACGCCGCCCTCTTCCCACGGGTTCCATACCTTCCCGTTGGCATGCCAGGCATCGAAGTTCAGGTTGGCGGGCTGCACCGGCTCTCCCGTTTCAAAAGGCATGGGGGCCGATACTTCCTCCCCGTCCCGCACCCGGCACTCGTAGGCCGTCTTGGGTGTAAGTCCCGTCAGGCGGGCCGTAAGCCCCACCCCCGACACGGAGACCTCCGCAGCGGCCGTCCAGGTGCTTTCATCGGCCTTTTTGTACTCCACGCCCACGTCCGATCCGTCGGAGGCGAACACCCCGCGCACTCGGGCCGAATAGCAGTGGGCGTCCACCTCGCTCACGGCCGTGCTTACTTTAAGCTGCAAGGCTTTCAGGCGCCACTCAATCACTTCCCCCTTCCATTCCACGAAGAAACTCCGTTCGGTGATGCAGTCCAGCGTCATGGGAAACGACACGGCGCGGGTGGTGAGCGTCAGGTGCTGCAGGTCGCTTTCGTATCCGGTGGTGCTTATGATGCAGGAGCCTTCGGGCTCCAGCTTCATCGCCTCGAACGTCACGGAAGAAAGCGGCTTGGTATCAGGCATATACACATACACGCTGCGGGTTTCCATATTGAACTGGGCTTCCTGTGCCTGGCCCGCGCAGCGCACATACCGCTCGATGGGCTGGGTGGCGGTGATGGTCCACTCGTAGTCCTGGTACGTGTGCAGCACCGCTTTCACGGGCTGCGTCAGGTCCAGCCACTCCCCGATGTCGTCGCAGGTGGCCTTTTCCGTCATTTCGAAGGACGTCACTTTCACGTGGGACATATCGGCCCACTCTTCCAGGACGATGGAAACTTCGCGCGCCGCCGCGTCTATACGGACCTCCTTGGCATCCTCCACCTCGAACGCCACGATGGCCCCGACCAACTGCGGATAATCCAGGTCGTTCGGGAAAAAGCAGCTGACGGCCAGCATGCCGCAAAGGGCTATGTGCATCCAGCGTTTTACCATAGATAAAAGTGCGCGCCGAAACGGATGGCCAGAATGTCGATGTTCAGTCCCGTACCCAGGCTGTTTCCGCTGCTGGTCTTCACCTGGTTTTCCGTCTGTTTGGTGATTGTCCAGGTGAAATCCAACAAGCCCACGGACACCTCGAAGTCGAAGTTCTCGTGCACGAAGAAACAAATACCCGGGTCCACCCGCAGGGCCAGTTTCCACTTGTCTTTGTACGTTCCCTGTTTCAGATTGTCCGTCTCTTCATACAGCATGCTCTGCACATAGCCGCCATTGAGCGTCCCTTCCACGAACCAGCCGAAGATGCGGCTGCCCATGAAAGGCACATAATAACGGACACCGGCCGCCAGGGCATACGACTGCCGCTTGTAATGCTGTCCGGCGATATCCAGGCCCAGGTCTTCCGAAAGATGCAGCGAGGCCTTGTTCAGGTCCACGCCCAGCCAGGAATACTCGAAGCGGGCCACCGCGCTCAGGTTGGTGCCGAAGAAATACTCGAACGAGGGCGCCACGCCGATGGAGCGGTACCCGCCTTTCAGGTCGCCGATATACTTGGACAGCACCGTGTAGCCTTCATCGTCTCCCAGCGAAAACTTGCGCCAGGACGCGCTGAGGCCGCCGCCGAAACTCCCCTTGGGGATAAATATCTTGTTCTTTCCCGCAAAGCCGCGCGTAAACTTCTCCTGGGCCTGTCCCGAAATGGCGAGACAGGCGGCCAGAAGAAGGATGAGGTATTTTTTCGTCATTACAGCTTACGGTATCCGACCAGTTCGCGATCGGCTTCGGAAAGCTGGCCGGCGTCGTACACCAGGGACAGTTCGTCCAGCCAGAGGGTGGAGCCCTTGCCGCCGGTGAAGTAGTCGCTGAGGCGGGAGGCCGCGCCTACGATGACCACGTACTTGGGCGTACGGGCGTCACGGTACTGCAGCGGGAAGGTGAATTCCACATATCCGTCGGTGCTCACATTGGAAGTGAAGTCACACATGGCGATGATGGAAGGGTCGTCGTCCTGCAGGAAAATGCCCTTGGAGGTATTGACGCGGAACTTGGCGCTCCAGTCGCAAAGGTACATCTTGATGGAGCAGGCATCCGTCTCTCCTATCTTGGACTTGTAGGGGTCCTCGGCAAAGTCGATGGTCTTGGGGCTGTATTTGTAGTAGCCGTGGAGGGCCAGCGGGCGGGAGGAGAAGGGAATGCCCCAATCCAGTTCCGCACCGACGCCGGACACTTTCACGAAGTCGCCCACATAGACATTGCCGGCGGCAAACTTGGTGATGACGACCACCTTCACCGCCGTACTTTCCAGGCGGGCGGCCTTTCCGCGCACCACCACGGACTCTTCCGGTGTGGTAGGGACCGTGCCGAAACTGGCCGTTCCGCCGTTCGCGGAATCCCAGACACGCGAGGAGGCACCGGAACCCGGATACCAGGCGTTTCCATCCTTGTACCAGTCGTCGAAGTTCAGATTGGGGATGGTGCCGGCGGCCGCCGTGGTGAAGCTCAGCTCGCGGGTATCTTCGTCCTTGTCCGTCTTGACGCGGAATACGTATGCCGTGGAAGCCTGAAGACCGTACAGCTCCGTGCTGCAGGTGGCGGCGGCGTCATTGTACGTGACAGGGCCGCTGCAATCGTTCCATTGGGCATCCCCTGCCTTCTTCCACTGGAAAAGCAATCCGGCGGGACGCCCGTCGGTGAACCAACGGCCGCCGAGGATGGCAAATTCGGCCCAGGGTTTGGCGGTAGCGGCCTCGGCCTCCACCGGCGAGGTCACGGAAAGGACCACCGTGGCGGCGCTGTAACGGTTGCGCGCATCTATCAAATCCAGGGAGAGGTAATACTCGCCCATGGGAAGAGCGGCCAGGAAGGGGCCGAAGTCCACGGTCGTTTCCGTGGCGCCGTAACTGAGTGCCGATACGCCCAGGCCGGCGGCGGTCAGGCTTTGCACCGTGGCGGCGGGAGCATCGACCAGCTGCACATGCTGCGGCAGACCCGCTTCCTGCAGCTTGGTGTCGCTATGGCTCAGCGTCAGGGACTTCATACCCTTGGGCGCGTAGAACTGCACGATGTTGTGACTGTTCGTATCGCCCTTCTTTACGGAAATGCCGTCGGCCAGGTCAAAGTCCTGTCCGGTGATGGCAGGCAGGCCTTCGCCGGTGAAGTCCAGATTCAGCTGATAGTATTTTGCATTCAGGGAATCATCTACCAGCACGCGCAGCAGCGAAGAGCCCGCCTGGGCCCGGGTGCGGTCCAGGGCGAACTTGAAGTGATAGTGCTGACGCGGCTCCACAGAGTCAATTGAGACCGGGCCCACCCGATAGACCGTGCCCTGGGTATTCACCATGTACAGGTCCCATTCCAGTGCCGATGCGGCCAGATACCCCTTCCTGGAGAGGTTTCCGTTCGTCGTGCTGAAGACCAGGGCGTCGCCGTTTTCGTTGGCGACGGACACCCGGTACTCGGAAAAATAGGCGGCCGTTTCGGCATCGAACTCCACCGTGACCATGGTACGGGCGAGCGTGGCGGTAATGGTCGCCTCGCTAAGACGGTCGGGACGGACGGTAACCTGTGCTTCGCCCTCGTAACGGGGCTCATCCCAGCTCTGGCGCGTGTCCGGGCCGGAAATGGCTTTGACGGTATAGTCGCCTGCGGGCAAGGTCATCGGTTCGCTCTCCAGGGTACGGTAATCGGCAATCCGAACCGTTTCGCCGCCCTTCGCCGGGATAAGCTCCAGCGAGAAGACAGGATCGGGCTCGCCGGCCTCGGCCTTTACGACCGGAGTCACCCCCAGGTCGGCGGAGAGGCGCACGGAGAGATACCCTTCCTCCTGCGACCGGTCGGCTTCGCGCGAACAGGCCAGCAAAGCCAGCAGCGCGACAAGGCAATACTTGGTTTTCATCTGGCTATTCGGCATAGAATACGACGGCCTTCTCAAGGCTCTGGTTCTTTTTGTCGGTTACTTTCAGGGTAAAGGTGTGCTGCGAGCCGCTTTCGGGGGTGTACACGGCAATCAGCGGGACCAGTTGCGAGAGGGAGAAATTCACCGTCGTCTGGTCCTTCAGCTGGT
The DNA here is from genome assembly GCA_017934185.1 of Bacteroidales bacterium. Lineage (GTDB taxonomy): Bacteria > Bacteroidota > Bacteroidia > Bacteroidales > UBA932 > Cryptobacteroides. The sequence goes on from JAGBJY010000050.1 coordinate 60,122, forward strand.
CGCCCACCGGAATCATGCCGTTGAGTGCGGCAATCATCGCCTCGTCGTTGATGAGGTCCATCGGGAACGGCGTATCGGGGCTGTAGGTATAGCTGGCACCGGCCAGGCCGGCAATCGTCTCGCCCAGCACGTTGGAATCCACATCCACCACAAAGTCGCGGATGCCTTCCGGAGCGTCAATCACAATCTCCACGTCCATCGTCCCGGCGATGGGCGTCGGGGCGAACGTGGGATTCTTGTCCCAGGTCATGGTGGGCACGGTGGAAGGCTGCGGGTTCACGGACGGGTCTTCCGTCGGGTCTGTCGGGTCCGAAGGATTGTCGTCGGAATCGCCGCCATCCACAGGCGCCTCATCCCAGCCGGGCACCTCCACGTCGCTCGTGCGGTCGTTCACCGAAGGGTCGATGGTAATGGACACACCGTTCACCAGACCGGTCACGCGGGCATCCAGGGTAATGACGTGGTGGTCCTTGGCGGAAACATCGGAAATCAGCAGTTCGGAATGGGTTTCGCTGTTGTCCACGGCACGGTAGCCATCGACTTTTACGCGGAGCGGCGCCACGGAAAAATAACCGGCCGTCTGCTCCACGTCACCGGTGGCGGAAGACCAGGTCAGGCTCCTTTCACCGGCATCGGGCGCATCCCAGGAAGCGGCATTGGTAACCACGATGGTGTAGGACGAGAGTTCGCTCTTGAAACTGTCCGTGAGCGCGAAACTCACCTTCATGTTCTGCAGGGCGGCGGTCACGTTCACAGGCGTGAGCTCGTCCACGCGGATGGTGAAATCCGCACTTCCCTTATAAAAAGGAAGGTTCCAGCCGGCATCCCGGAACTCGGGAGAGGCCACGGTAAGGGTATATTCCCCGCTGCCCAGCGTAATGGTCTGGGGGATGTCGGTGTAGCGGTCATAGTGCTTGGTCCAGCCGTCGGAACGGACAATGTCCACGACGAAATCGCCCAGCACGTCGTTGGCCTTGGTGGAATAAACACCCTCCTGGACTGCAGTAAGGGAAAGATGGCCATGGCCCTCGTTCAGGCTTTCTCTGGCCCCGCAGGCTGCCACGGCGGCAGCGGCTGCGACAATATAGAGTAATTTTTTCATATTCGCTTATTGGTAAAGGAGTTCTACGTTGTCCACATACAGGGCGTTGCCGCAGTAAATTTTGTGCGAGCCGGAAAGGGTGGAGATGCCGTCCAGTTTCCGGGCTTCTTCCCCGCCGTCCTTGGAGGAGCGGATGCTGATACGGATGGAAGCGGCTTTCCGGTCGGTAACGGTATAAGTGACGGGAATGTTCACCCTTGTCCAAGCGTTCACCGCCGCCGTTCCGTCGTTCTTTTCACCAATTCCGATGACATTGCCGGAAGCGTCCAGTACCTGAATCTGGGCATAATAGGCCGCTCCGTTGGGGTTGAAGCGATGCATGAAGGACAGGGCCGACGGACGGCTGGAGAAAGCATGGCCCTCGGAAGTTTTGGCCCAGGAGCCTTTGTTCTTGTTGTTGGCCGTACCCAGAAAGATTTCACCGGGATAATTGGTGTCGCCGTGCTTCACCTCGGATGCCACGGAACTGCCGATATAGACAGTGGCCAGCATCACGCTGTTTCCGGAATAGGAGCCTGAATTGAACACGGCCACGCAAGGGTAGGTCTTGTAGTCCTGATAGCCTGTCGCCATTCGGCCGTCTTCGATGGTCCGCATGGCATTGACGCCCCACCAGGCATTGGAAGCATTGCCGTACAACTGCCACCAGGTAACCTTGAAGTCGCTGACAATCGCGACGGGAGTAGTATAACTTTGTGCCGTAATCTCCTCGAAACCGCTGTTGCCTACCTGCAGGGCGGCTTCGGTAGTGAAGCTGCCCGCCGTTACGGAAGCGCGGTCGGCCAGATGCAGGGGCACCACGCGGAAGCGATAGGCCGTAGCGGGGGCCAGGCCGGCGATGTCGCCGAAGCGGAGGGTGTTTCCGCTCACGGACACCGCTGCTTTTTCCGTGCTCCAGGAGCGTCCGTCGGTGCTCCATTGCAGGCCCATGGGGACATCGGCGGGAATGGCGTCCACATCGGCCACGGTGGCGGTGACATCCGTCATTTTCCATGCCCAGATGTTCACGGCGGGGATGTTCACGCTTGCACGGAAAGGCTTCACATCCAGCGCGATAGTACCCTCCACCGTCTGCCCGACGCCATCGGTGAGCGTCAGGGTGAAGGTGGCCGAGCAGGCGCTGCCGCTCTCCAGCATGCGGTTGACGAGGCCGTTGAAGTCCACATAGCCCAAATTGCTGGTATTGCCGGCCATCCAGTCCAGACCGGCATCCGTGAGGCGCTGCTTGTCAGTGCCCGAAACGGACACCAAATCAACGTCCGGAAGGCTTACGAAGGCCGATTCCGTATGCATCGTCACGCTGCTGATGCTGGTGCTGGCACCGGCGCTCAGGGTGAGGATGGCATCGTTCACGGTTTTGGTGAGACCGGCGTTGCAGCTGTAGGCGAACGTTCCGTCCTTGTCTCCGTCGAAGACAAAATAAGGAGCGCGCGCGGGAAGGGCGTTTTCTCCGATGAGTTCCGTCACTTCGATGGTTTCCACGCTGCGGTCCACCGCAATGCTCACGGCAAGGGAGCCGTCGCGGCCGGCGGCCTCCACGTTAAAGGTGACATTGTCGTTGGGAAGGTACTCCGTCGCTTCGCTCTTGTAATACTTCCACTCGTCGGAAAAGAGCTGTGCATAGACTTCCAGGTAGAGTTCGCCGCCGGGCATGTACCCGTAGCGGGTTTCGTCCCGGGTGAACTTGACCTGCTTCCCGGCGTAGCGGGCATGGCGGACAACGACATAGGCGTCCTTGTAGCTTGTACGAAGGCTGTTCCCCAGCTGCACGCGCATGCGCACGTTGGCCAGGCGGGCCGTAGCGGACACCTGGTCCGGCTGGCCGTTGTTTTCTACATAGCCATGTACTGTAAATGCTTGGTCGGCAAGGAAATAGGCTTTTCCGAATCCGGCGCCCAAGGTATCTCCGTGGTGAGCGACCAGCCGGAACTCGCCGGCATTGAGCTTAATGGTAGCGTCTTTGGACCGGGCGTATGTGTCCCGATAGAGCCGGATGGTGTTCGCATTGTAGATTTCCACCTCGAAATCGTCCAGGGAAGGCAGGTCCTCCAGATCGGATTTCGTTCCCGGCACTTCTTGTGAAAGGGTGAGCCGGATAGCGCCTTCATCAGACGAAACAGGGCCTCCGGGACTCTCCGCGGTGCATCCGGCCAGTAAACTGAGCAGCAGAACGCACGGCAAGAAATGTTTATTCATAATCAAGTACTGGTCTGTTTATACTTCGAGCGACAAAAGTACAACAATAATATGGAAATATTGTTCGCAATTATTCTCGATTATTGTTCATTTTTTCCTTTTTTATGGTGCTATAGGAGAAAAATTGCTTACTTTTGTGAAAGATTTGCATACTACACATGGCGCATAACGAAAAACTCGATCAAGAACGGCTGGAAAGCCTGCAGATGTCCAACTTCGACCTTTCCAAGACAGAATGGATGGAACGGTTCAGGGACGAAATACTCATCCTGCACAACCCCCATTTCAATGTAAACTGGGAGCCGTACAGGATGAAATATATCCTTGTCGCCCTCTGCCACGAAGGCAGCGGTTTCGGAGCTGTCAACCTGCGCTCGTTCCGCCTGCGGAAAAACTCCCTCCTGATAACCCTTCCCTCCCAGATTATTCAATCGTACGAGGTGGGGGCCGACTTCAAAGGGTCCTTCATCCTCATTTCGGAGCACTTCTTCCACCGCCTGGGCCAAGGAGACACCTACCTGTTTTACAAGCATGTGGAAAGCCACCCCTTTTACCAGCTGGACGACGGAACGGCCGACGTTTTCCGCTCCTATCTCGACCTGCTGCACAAACTGCTGCAGATTCAGCAGAACACCCCGAACATGGAAGAGGCGCTCCACCTGCTTACCAGACTGTTCATCCTCCTGATGGGCGGCCTCCTCCATGCCTCCAGCGCAGGCCAGGAAATACAGCATCGGGAGAACGAGGTGATGATGCAGTTCCTTCAGCTGGTGAAAAACCATTACCGCGAGCACCACGAGGTCGCGTTTTATGCCGACAAGATGAACATATCGGCCAAGTACATGACGACGCTCGTCAAGAAAGCGAGCGGGAAATCCGCCATCCAGTGGATAGAAGATTACCTCATCCTGGATGCCAAGGCGCAGCTGGCCTCCACCGTGAACACCATCCAGCAGATTACCTTCAATCTCAATTTCCCGTCGCAGTCCCTCTTCGGCCGCTATTTCAAACGGGCCGTGGGGATGTCTCCCTCAGAATACCGCGCCTCCCTGCGCGTATATCAGATAGCCTCACACAAAATACAATAACGCAAAAGGGGCTGGCCAAAAAGCCAGTCCCTTCAATCAAGTTGCCGCTCTGGATCAGTTTCCTTTCGCGGCGACAACGGCGTCGCACACCTCGCCCACAGTCCGGGGCTGCATGCCGTCGGGAAAACGAATCTGGAATTTCTCTTCCGAAGCCAGCGCAAGCAGCAGCATGGTCAGGGAATCAATGCCCAGGTCGCGGATGAGTTCGGAGTCATAAGTTACCTTGGAAAGGTCCGTATGGGGACGGATGACGGCTATCACTTCCTTCAGGCCGTCAAATGCTTCTTCTTTGGTCATACGCGGGCTACCTTCATGCTTCCCGTACGCTTGAAATCTTCCGTACGTACCGTCACCTTACGGATTTGATGGGTGCTGGGCAGGGTGGCGTTCACCTTGTCCACCAAGGCCTTCATATAGGCTTCCACCTCCTCGAACGGCTTGCCGTCGAAGGCAGGCATGAAGGGCAGAATCTCGATGGCGATTACCTGGGCGCCGTTCAGTTCGTCCTCTTTCACCATGGCGTCGCGCACGCAAGGGTCGGCATAGAAGGGTTCCTCCAGGCTTTCCGGGCTCACGTTTTCGCCGTTGGGCAGAATGATGAGGTTTTTGATGCGGCCAGTAATGTACACGAAGCCGTCTTCGTCCATGCGGCAGAGGTCGCCGGTGCGGAACCAGCCGTCTTCCGTGAAGGCTTCCGCGGTGCGCTCCGGATCCTTGTAATAACCGGAGAACACGTTGTCACCTTTGATAAGCAGCTCGCCGTCCACGAACTTGGCTTCCTGGCCGGGATAAATGCGGCCGATGGAAGTGGGTTTCTCGATGGCGTCGGCATTGGCGCTGGTAAGGTTGGCGGTTTCCGTAAGGCCGTAGCCGAAGCAGAATTCCACGCCCAGTTTGGTGAAGATGTCCACCAGACGCGGCGGCACGTTGGCGGCGCCGGAGATAATCAGGCGGAGCGAACCGCCCAGGAACTGTGCGCCATACATTTTCACCAGGCCGCTCAGGATGTCGCAGATGCCCGGTACGATGACCAGGATGGTGGGTTTGATTACAGGCAGTTTGCCGATGGTCGCCTTCATGTCCTCGCAGGTGTACATGAGGTTGCCCGTGTAGAAGCACCCGGAGAGTCCGGCCACGTTGCCGAACACGTGACTCAGCGGCAGCAGGGCGATATAGCGGTGTACGCCGATGGTTTTGCCGGGTTTGAAGATGGTATTGTAGTTGCCTCTCATGAGGGCGCGATGGCTCAGGACGGCACCCTTGGGAGCGCCGGTGGTGCCGCCGGTGAAGAAGATGGCGGCGGGGCTTTCCGGGTCGATGTCGGCAGCCACGGGAACGCCTTCCTCCGCGATGGAAGCGGCAGGAAGCACCTTGGTGCCCTGGATATTCGCGGTCAGCGGCATGAATTCCTCGCGCACGAAGATGGCGGCGATGTCGAATTTCATGCAGCAGCCAATCACGGCCTGCTCAGGCAGGGAGGAAGGGAACATCATGGCCACATAGCCGGCGGAAGTAATGGCATAATACAGTTCGATGGCGTCCTGACTGTTACGGTCGAAAACGGCAATATGGGCACCCTTGGGCAGGCCAAGGCTGCCGATGAAGGCACGACGGCGGGCGATACGCTCACCGAATTCCTTGTAAGTAATGGTGTTTGTCAAGTCCGACAGGGCCGGCAAGGAAGCATACTCCTTGGTGAACCAGTCCACAAACTGCCCCATGGTGGGCAGATACGGCAGACGCTCAAACTCCTCCTTGGGGAGCAAGTTCTGGAAATACTCTTGAGAAGTCATACGTTTAGGGTTATGGGTTTTAATATCTTTTACATAGGAACGGCGGCGCTGGTACATCCGGGTGTCGAAATTGTCCCAGAGCGACTGCACCTTATGGTTTTCTTCCAGCTGCGGATTCAGGAGCATGTGCTTGACGCCCAGCCGGTGGTAATTCTCCAGCAGGTAATTGAACATGAGCACCGCCGCCCCCTTGGCCTGATAGGCCGGAAGGATGCCGATGAGCAGGGCCTCGGTGGTGTCGTTCCGCTTGGGCGAAAGCGCCGGAAGAAGGTGAATCCAGCCGAAGGGGAAAATGCGGCCTCTGGCCTTGCGGACGGCGGCGGAGATATGCGGCATGGTCACGGTAAAGCCGATGAGTTCGTCTTTCTCGTTCACCACAAAAGCCACCATGTCCTTGTCCAGGACGGGAGCGTACTGCTTCACATAGCCGTCTATCTGGTCCTGCGACAGCTGGGTATATTCGTACAGGCCGGCGAAGGCCTCATTGAGGACATGGAACATTTCCCGGCCGCGGCGGGCCATCTGCTTGATAGAGTTGGCCCGATAGATACGGATGCCATAGCGCTCCGAGATGCGGTCCGCGAACTTGAACATGGCCGGCTTTTCCTCGGGCACGTTCAGGACGCGCTGCGTCCAGTCCACATCCTTGGTGAAGCCCAGGCGCTCCAGGTATTCCGGATAATAAGGGTAGTTGTAAATGACGGTGAAGGGGCTTTCGTTCTCGAAGCCTTCTACCAGCAGGCCTTCCCGGTCCATATCCGTGAAGCCCAGGGGGCCTTTGATTTTTTCCGCACCCCGTTCCTGTCCCCAGGCAATGACGGTGTCGATGAGGGCCTTGCACACGTCGAAGTCTTCGATAAAGTCTATCCAGCCGAAGCGGACCGACTTTTCCTTCCACTTTTCATTGGCCTTCTTGTTCAAGATGGCGGCTACGCGGCCTACGGTTTTCCCGTTCTGCCTGGCCAGGAACAGTTCCCGCTCACAGAAAGCCAGAGAGGGATTGTCGGGACCCAGCGCATTGTATTCATCACTTTCAAAAGCAGGCACCCACTTGTCGCAGTTTTTGTATAACTCGAGCGGGAATTCGATAAATTCCTTGAGCATGCCCTTGCCGGAAACGGGCACAATGATGGTTTCAGGTTTCATACGTCTTAGTTAGCCTACAAAGATAGTCATTTTTCTCCAATGAACATACGGCACAGTCCGAAAGTAAACGATTTGTGCCGAACGAGCCGGAATCCCGCCTCCGTCAGCATGCGCATGACCTCTTCCGGCGGCGGGAAAGCATGCACCGAGGCCGGCAGGTAGCGGTACGCCGCTTTGTCACCGGACACCAGCCCGCCCACCCAGGGCAGGATGTGCATGAAGTACAAGTCGTACAGGCTGCGCATCCACTTCTTCTGCGGGACGGACAGTTCCAGGATGACGGCTTTTCCGCCCGGCACGAGCACGCGGCAGAATTCCTGCAGTCCCTTTTCCTTGTGTTCGAAGTTCCGCACGCCGAAGGCGCAGGTCACCCGGTGGAAAGTCCCGTCCGCAAAAGGCAGGGCTTCGGCATCGGCCACCTGCAGGCGGATGCGGTCATGCACGCCCTCGTGCGCGGCTTTTTCCATGAGCGGCGCCATCATGCCCTCGGATATATCCACTCCGGTAATGCGCGAACCGCTGCCGGCCGCCTTGGCGATGGCGATGGTGCTGTCGCCGGTGCCGCAGGCCACATCCAGGATGCGCTGCGGAGTGCCATCGACAATCTCAGCGAGGGCGCGTTTGCGCCACAGCTTGTCCACGTTCAGGGACATCAGGTGGTTGAGCCGGTCATACGACGGGGCTATCCCGTCGAACATTTCCTTTATTTTTTCTTTTTTGGGCATTATGGTACGGGGTCATAGCCGCTTCCGCCCCAGGGATGGCAGCGAAGGATGCGGCGCACCGACAAATACAGGCCTTTGAACGGGCCGTGCTTGCGGAAGGCTTCCAGCGCATACTGCGAACAGGTGGGGGTGAACCGGCAGCTGGGCGGAGTGAAAGGACTGATGCACAGCTGGTAAAACTTGATGAGGAATACCGCCGGTGCAATGAGTATTTTTTTGAGCGCGGAATGAAACTTACTCATGATTCACCGTTTTGATTTCACGGAGCAGCACGCTCATGTCGGCAAAGATGTTCTCATAGGGCAGCACCTCGCGGGAAGTGTACACGATGAGCAGGTCCCACACCCCCACGAGCAGGGATTTTTGCCTGCGGTAACTCTCGCGGATGCGGCGCTTGAGCAGGTTCCGCTTCACCGCGCGCTTGAAATGGCGCTTGGGGACGGAAACGACGATGCGCGAAGGACCTTCGTCCGGACGCGGCAGGTATTTGACACGGAGGCAGCCCGCCTGAAAATGCTTCCCATGCTCGAACAAAGCGGCCACGGAGGTAATTCCCCTCAGGCGTTCAGTCTTGGGAAGGCGGGCGTCCATTATTGTAAAGACTTGAGATACAGGTCGATAGCAGACGCTACCGACGGCGCTTCCGCCGACGGGGCTTTTACGTCTATGCGCAGACCGGCCTCCTCCATGGCACGCACGATGGAACGGCCGTAAGACACCATCTTCATGTCTCCCTGCTCAAAATCCGGGAAGTTTTCCTGGAGGGATTTCACATCGGCAGGGTTGTAGAAGACCACCATGTCGTACGCATGCAGGTCCAGGTCCTTGAGGTCCTGGCTGATGGACTTCACGAACACGCCGGAAGCAAACTGCAGGTGGTTGGCCTCGAACAGCGACGTAATGGCTTCCGACTGCGCGATATCCGACATGGCCACCAGGAATTTCTCCCCTTTGTGCTTGGGGCCGATAAGGGAAATCACGCTTTCCGGGGTTCCGGTGCCGTAGAAGATTTTACGCTTGCGGTACACGATGTGTTTCTGCAGATACATGGCCACGGCCTCTGTGGTGCAGAAATACTTCATGGTTTCGGGAATCTTGGTTCGCAGTTCCTCGGCCAGGGAAAAATACGCATCTATGACGTGCCGGGACGAGAACACCACGGCGGTGTAGTCCAGGAAATTGATGCGCTGGGCGCGGAACTCGCGGGAAGTCAGGGGTTCAATTTTGAAAAACGGGCGAAAATCGAAGGTGACGCCATACTTTTCACTGACGTGTTGATACTGAGTGAGAACGCGGGGAGCGTTCTGGGAGACCAGGATTTTACTTATGCTCATCTTATATACGCTTTCTTCTACAATGCCGCCGACGCTGCCAGCAGCCCGGCGGGAAAAAATTCGAGGCCGCAAAGGTACAAAAAAGTTCGCAAAGGATTGCAAGACAGCGAAAGAATTTGTGTTTTGCGGAAGATAAAAAGCAGGTAAATCAGGAGGACTTCCACATACAGGATGGCCCTCACAAGCCAGTCTGCGCCATGAAAGAGGGAGAGCACGCCCACCGTGGCGAGCGCCAGCACCATGAGCACGATGAAGTAGGTGTGCCCCATCTGGTGGGCGAGCTCAAAATTGTCCGGGCGGATGCGCGGTTTCAGCAGGCGGTACATCAGCAGGCGCAGCAGCAGAAAAGCCAGGAAAACGCCTGCCACCGCCAGCAGGTACAGGTTGGGCGTGAGATCCGCCAGGAAAGAGGGCCGATACAAGTGATACCGTACGCTCACCAGCACGGCGGCCAGCCCCAGCGTAAGGGCGAACACGTTCCGGTCACGGCTGTAGCGGGCACTGTTTTCCAGCGTGGAACTGCCGCGCATGCGGAAGAGACTGTCGCCCAGGAGCGGAGCCAGTTCTCCCACACGCCTGAGCTGGAGCATCATCAGCAGCACAAATACGACCACCAGGATTTCCCACAGCATCAGTTTCCCCGTTTTGCATTATATCCCATCCCGCGCAGCAGGTCCACCACCTTGTCGCGGAAATCTCCCTGGATGGTGATTTCGGCGTCCTTGGCGCCGCCGCCCACACCGAGCTTGGTCTTGAGTGCGCGGGCAAGTTCTTTCACGTCCTCCGCGCCGCCCACAAAACCGCTGACCAGCGTCACTTGCTTGCCGCCCCGGTTCCGGCGGTCGATACCCACGATAAGCCGCTGCTGCCCGGGAGGAAGGGTATCAACCGCTTTCTCCTGGGCAGTGGTGTACTTGAAGTCCGGATTGGTGGAGAAAACCACCCCTAAACGGTCTTTCCAATCGCTCATAGCTTCGCTTTTACTTATTCACGTCACCCGCCCCCCTCGGGGAAGGGACTTTACGCTGTTCGCGGACAAAGATACGCAAAATAACGCTACTTTCCGCGGCCGCCGGCCTGTACGTGCGCCAGGATGTGCGCATTGAGCCGGTCGTTGGCCACCAGGCTTTCCAGCGTGCAGTGCATGCGATAGCGCCAGTAATAGCGGGGGATGGCCGGCACGTTGATGCGCTCGTCCGAGGGGTTGCCCGGGTAGCGCACTTCGCCGTCCGTGGCCAGCCAGTCCTGCAGGGGCAGAATGGCCAGCATGGCCGGAGAATGCATGTGCTGGGAAACAATCAGGTCCGCCACCCACGGCTCGCAGAAGTACGGGGCATCGCCCTCGCAGCCCAGCACCTGATTGTAATACTGCTGGGTAAGGGCACGGTTCTCTTCCCACCAGGCCCGCAGAGGGGAGGTGTCGTGCGTTCCGGTGGCACAGACACACCAGTAGGGATAGTCTGCCGGGTAGCCGAACAAATTCTTGGGGTCTTTGGGCATGCGCTGGATTTCCAGGGAAAGGATATTGAGTTCTTCCATCACGGAGGGGACGCAGCCGGGTATCATGCCCAGGTCCTCCCCGCAGGAAAGCATGCCGGTGGAGCGGAGCAGGGCCGGGAGCTTTCGCAGGGCGCTCTCCCGCCAGAAATCGTCGTGCCTGTGCCAGAAGAAATCGTTGTACAGCTGGTTGAAACGGTCTTTCAGCTCCTGCGGAAGCGCTGCATAGCGGGCGGTTTTCTGGGCGGAGATACGAGGATGGAAACAGCCTTTCCGACGCGGGTCCTCCACGAAGAGGACATCGGTTCCCTCTCCCGCGCGCGGGTCGAATCCCATGCCCTGCAGTTCCTGCTCGGAATAAGGGAGGGCGGGGTTGAAGTGGCCCATGAGGCCGCTCTTGTACTGCGAAGGAATTTCCCAGATGCGGAAGAATCCCAGGATATGGTCTATGCGGAAGGCGTCAAAATACTCCGCCATCTTGCCCATGCGGGCCTTCCACCAGGCATAGCCGTCCTTGGCCATCTCTTCCCAGTTGTAGGTGGGGAAGCCCCAGTTCTGACCGTCCTCGGCGAAGGCATCCGGCGGTGCGCCGGCCTGGCTGTCCATGTGGAACAGGTTCGGGTGCTGCCAGGCGTCCGCGCTGTGACGGCTCACGCCGATGGGAAGGTCTCCCTTGAGCGCCACGCCGTGCCGGTGTGCATAGTCCACCGCCTCCTTGAGCTGGCGGTCCAGCAGGAACTGCACATAGCAGTAAAAGCCCACTTCCCCGGCATTTTCATCGGCAAAGGCCTGTACCTTTTTGGCATTGTAGGCGGAAAGCCGTTTCCAGCTTTGGAAGTCCGGCGTGCCGTTGAGGTCTCTCAGGACGCTGAAAACGGCGTACGGAAGAAGCCAGTCCCTGTTGGCATCGACAAAGGATTTGTAGGCCTCCGAGGCGAGCGTGGCCTTGCCCTTGGCGCCGTTGTAAAGTTTGCGGAGCAGGTCCAGTTTGGCGCTGTTGACGGCTTCATAGTCCACGAGGCCCAGGGCTTCCAGTTCGGCCTTTTTGGCTTTGTAGGCGGCATCCTGACGCACGCCGGCATCCGGCAGATGGACAAATTGCGGATGCAGGGCGAAAGAACTCACCGCGTTGTACGGGTAGGAGTCCTGCCAGGTATGGGTCATGGTAGTGTCGTTGATGGGGAGCAGCTGAATCACGTTCTGCCCCGCCTTCACGGCCCAGTCCACCAAGTGCTTGATGTCGTTGAATTCGCCCACGCCGAAGCTGTCCTCGCTGCGGAGCGAGAACACGGGAACGGCCACGCCGGCGCCACGCCAGGGTTCCGTGGGGAATTTGGGTTCCAAATCGGCAATGATAATTTGCGTATCCTTGGGCGGGACTTCCGCGAAGAAGTGGTTGGGACCCTCTTCCCACAGGCGGATTTCCTTGGTTTTGGTGTCCACGATCACGAATTTATACTCCAGGGGTTCCTTTACGTCCAAGGTGATGAACCACCAGGGGAAGGCATCGTCCGAAAGCAGGATTACCTTGTTCCACTTGCCCATCGCGACGCTGCTGCCCACGATGGCCAGGGACTCGCCGCTGCGCACCTCCGGAGCGGCCACGCGGATGCACACGTTTCCCAAATCGGGATTCATGCGCTGCGGCTTGCGGAACGACATCCCCGACGGACGGCGGAAAATGACATCGCTGAAGGCCGAAGCGTAGAAAGCCGAATTGGACGGGCGGGCTATCCAGCGGGAACGCACGATAATGTTTTTCTGGGCCTGCGGGGCCTTGAAATGATGGGTGCGCCATTCGCGCTTGATTACTTTTCCGTCACGGACCACCTCGAAGGTGAATTCGTCACCGTGATGCAGGTCACGTCCCGTGAGCATGATTTGCCACAGGCCACCGAAAGAATATTCCATGGGAATGCGCCGCTTGCCGATGCGCAGTTGCACGCTTTCTCCCCAGTTGGTATGATACTGAAGCTGAACGTTAATGGTCATAGGTTTTACGTGTTCATTAGTAAAGCAAATATACGATATTTAAGGGAATATTGCTACCTGATGCCGACGGGTTTTTCACCGAACTGCGTAATTATTGCGACGAATGAACAAAAATTGTAAATTTGTACGATGAAAACAGGAACAGCAACCGTCGTAAAGAATGCCGGCAGCCATTATCTGCTGTCGGAACTGCCTGAGTGGGAGGTATTCCCCGCCGTCCTGAGAGGAAAAATCCGCCTGAAGGCCAGCGTGGTCACCAATCCCATTGCCGTAGGAGACCGGGTCCGCTACGAGGACGATGTCATCACGGAAATCCTTCCCCGCCGCAACTACGTAATCCGCCGTTCCACCAACCTGTCCAGGCAGGCGCACATCATCGCCGCCAATGTGGACCGGGCCTATCTGGTGGTGTCGCTGTACTTTCCGGAGGTGAAACTGCCTTTCCTGGACCGCATCCTGGTCACCTGCGAGCTGTATGGCATTCCTGCCACCATCGTCCTGTCCAAGGTGGACATGTACCGCGAACTGGATCCGGAAGGACTGGCACGTTTCCATTCCATTTATGAGGGTGCCGGGTATCCGGTGATGGAGACATCCGTCGTGAGCGGAGAGGGCATTGATGCGATCCGCGAGGCCTGCAAGGGGAAGGTGAACCTGTTTTCCGGCGAGTCCGGCGTGGGGAAATCGTCATTGATAAAGGCGCTGGACCCGACGCTGGACCCCAAAATCGGGGCTATTTCCACGGCGCACCTGCAGGGGAAGCACACCACTTCGTTATACGAGATGTATCCGCTCGCTACGGGAGGATATGTAATTGATTCTCCGGGGATTCGCGGTTTCGGACTGGTAGATGTGGAGAAGGAGGAAATTGCCCGTTACTTTCCGGAAATGCTGCGGGAGGGAGCCGATTGCCGTTTTACGCCTTGCACGCACACCCATGAGCCGGGCTGCGCCGTCAAGGCCGCCGTGGATGCGGGAATCATTTCCCCGGAGCGGTACAATTCCTATCTGGGGATGTTGGAAGAGGATAAGAAGTTCCGCTGACAGATCCTTCGTCGCAAAGCTCCTCAGGATGACAGGCTTGTCATTCTGAACGAAGTGAAGAATATACTATGAAATTACACCGAGAAATACTGCGGCTGGCGGTGCCCAGCATTCTGGCTGGCATCACCGTTCCCCTGGTGGGGATGGTGGACATGGCCGTAGTGGGGCACTTGGGGGATGTGGAAGGCTTCGCCGGGGCCGCGCTTATCGGCGGTATTTCCGTGGGAACCATGCTCTTCGACCTGCTGTACTGGAATTTCGCCTTTCTCCGTGCCGGAACGGGCGGTTTAACGGCCCAGGCCTATGGCAGGGAAAAAGCGGCGGGGCACGTTCATTCTTCCACCATCGGGCGCATCCTGGCGCGGGCGCTGCGGATTGCGCTGCTTTCCGGACTGGCGCTCATCGCCCTGCAGTGGGTAGTGGTGCAGCTGACCTTCCTGTTCGTGGACTGCTCCCCGGAGGTGCGCGAACTCGCCACCCGCTACTTCTACATCCGCATCTGGGCCGCCCCCGCCACCCTTTCGCTCTTCGCGCTCAAGGGCTGGTTCATCGGCCTGCAGGACACCCTGCACCCCATGCTCACGGACCTGTGGGTGAACCTGGTAAACATCCTCTTCTCCCTGGGACTGGGCTTCGGTTTGCATTTGGGGACATCGGCGCTGGGGGCCGGCTTGCACCTGGGGACATCGGTGCTGGGGGCTGACCTGCATTTGGGCACGGCGGCCTTGGGCGCGACAGGGGGACCGGAGCCCGGTCTTACGCTCCTCCCCACCCTGGGATTCGCCGGCGTGGCCTGGGGCACGGTCATCGCCCAATGGACCGGCCTTTTCCTCGCCCTGCTTATGACACGTAAGTATCTATCTCTCAGCCATTTGCTGAAAATCCTCTGCGCAAAAAGGAACGAGGATTTTCAGCAAAACACTGATAATCATAAGGTTAGCGATCACTCCATTTCCGGCCAAATCCCCACCGAAGACCGAATCTCAGACCGGCCCGAGGGTACAGCCCCCACCACAAAACCCCTGGCTGCTGTCAAGCAGACAGACGACGCCCGCTCCAGGGAGGCCGACCCCTTCTTTTCCCTGAACCGGGACCTGTTCCTGCGCTCGGTGGGGATGATTGCCGTGTACATCGGCTTTACGGTGATTGGCGCCGGGCTGGGTGACCGCATGCTGGCCGTGAGCAGCATCCTTATGAAACTGCTCATGCTTTTCAGCTACTTTACGGATGGTTTCGCCTACGCCGGAGAGGCTTTGACGGGCCGATTCATCGGCGAACATACAGAGGAGGGAGTGCGTTCCACGGTCCGCGGCACCTTCGTCTGGGGTTTCGGACTGGCCGGCTTCTTCATGCTGCTGTACGGCCTGGGCGGCACGCCCCTGCTCCAAATGATGACCTCCGACGCTTCCGTGGTAGCGGCCGGCCGCGATTACCTCCCCTGGCTGCTCCTGATGCCGCTTATCGGCTGCCCCGCCTTCACCTGGGACGGCATTTATATCGGCGCGACGGCATCCAAAGACCTCCGCAACAGCACCCTGCTATGCGCCGCCGGCTTTTTTGCCGTATGGTTTGCGGGCCGATGGCTGCTGCCCTTATTCGTCGGCGGAACCCCGGGCGGTCTGACCGGCGGAGCCCCCGGCGCAGAAGGCCCCCTTTCCCCGGAGCTGTCGCTGCACCTGCTGATGGCCGCCTACTTTGTCCACCTGGCCATCCGCAGCATCTACCAGACCGTCCGTTACCGTCCCGCCGTCCTGCTCCCCCACTTCGGGGGCTGGTCGCCAACTATTTAACAATCAACATCTTATTGAAAATCCTCGGCTCTTTTTGCGCCGAGGAATATCCAGAATTGATTGATAGCCAACACCTTACGAGCCAGCGGGTTGAAAAACGGGCCACTGGCCGCTAAGTGGCTGATAGATAACGAGATACCGATAATCCTCGGCGCAAAAAGAGCCGAGGATTTCACATAATCGACTATTAATCAATGAGTTATCGACCAGCTAACCAACCTATCGCCGCAGGTATTTCCAGCCCAGAACGGGCAGGACGAAGGCCAGCAGGCAGGCAATCAGCCAGAAAATGGACACGGGGCCGAAGTCGTACACGCCGTCGGCGGCATACCCGTCGATCAGGAAGCCGCTGGCCATGGACTGCAGACCCGAGGCCGCATAACTGAACACGCCCACGATACCCAGGGCGGCACCCGTAGCCTTGCGGGGCACAAAGTCCAGGGCCATGAGGCCGGCCACGATACAGAACACCACGCTGAACGCGCAGCTGAACACCGCGACAAAGATGATATTCCACACAAAGCCGCCGTCCAGAAAGAGGAATCCGGACAACGACGCAACCGCCAATACGCCCGCTATCATCACCGGACGCACCCGGTTGCCCCGGAACAGCACATCCGAGAGCCAGCCGGCGGCCACGTTGCCGATGACCCCGAAAATCTCCGCATAACCAATCACCTGCGCCGCGCTGGTGAGCGAGAAGGCTTTCTGCTTCTGCAGAAACAGCACCCCCCAGTCGCTGACGGCCTGCTGGGTAATATACAGGAA